>CAKUFW010000013.1 GCA_934650975.1 uncultured Collinsella sp.
GCGCCTTTAGACGCGAGCCCGGGGCCCGTGGGTTATACCCTAAGAGCAAACCACCCTTTTTAAGGGTGGTTCTGATTTACCCGGGGACCGTATTTTCGACCCCATTCTCAATCCCTCAGATCAAAATCTCAATCTGTAACATCTAAACCCGATTTGGGCGGCTAACTGTTACAGATCGAGACAAACCGGCGGCACGACTTCCGTTTGTCTTGATTTGTAACAGTTGGGGGCCAAAAGTAGGTCTAGATGTTACAGATCAAGATTATCCAGCGGGATGGTTTGGTTTGTCTCAATCTGTAACACGAGGGACGGATTTTGCCGAGCTACTGTTACAGATTGAGATTTTCCGGCAGACCGATTTTGAATGTCTCGTTCTGTAACAGTTGGAGCCCAAAAGTAGGTCTAGATGTTACAGATCGAGACATTTCGGCAGGCCGGCCCCGTTGTGCGAAGAGGGCGACTCGCGAATTCAAACTGGCGCCTGTCACTGAGGTGGATACTGGGGAACATTACTGCGGAACTAGGGAACTTTACTAGGGAACTAGGGAACTTTACTGCGGAACTGAGGAACTTTTACTAGGGAACCAGGGGGCCATCGCTGACCGAGCCTCGTTCCGGACACGATGGCCCCTTTCCGGACATTCGCGGACAATGTCCGGAAAGGGGCCAAAAATGTCCGGAAAGAGGCTTGAATGTCCGGAATTGAGGGGCTGTCCGGCACTCGGGACGCTGTGATGCGGCCCCGGTGAGGGATCGGGGCCGGGCTACCGGTTCGTCCGCGACTCCGTCCGGTGTCCCCCGGCCCAGCCCTCAACCCCTCAGATTAAAATCTCAATCTGTAACACCTGGACTCGATTTGGGCGGCTATCTGTTACAGATTTAGACAAACCGGCAGACCAACCTCCGTTTGTCTAAATCTGTAACACGAGGGACGGATTTGGCCGAGTTACTGTTACAGATCGAGATGATTTGCTGGGTCGGCCTTAGTCGTTGGTAATCAGGAACTCATCCAGGAACACATCGAGTAGGTCGTTCTTGCGCTGTGGCAGCCGGGCGGCGGCAATGGTCATTTCGGCCGATTTGCCCTCTATGGGAATCGCAACGACTTTGCCGTTGGCGGGAAAGGTCTGCGTCAGATATCCGGGCAGCAGCGCGTAGCCCAGGCCTGCGGCGACGCACAACACACTTGTCTCGACGTCTTCAGACACATAGGCAATCTTGGGGTGCTCTTCTATCTTGGCAAGCGTGTCCGCAATCGCCTCCGATTCGCCGTATCCGCTGGCTCCGCGCGTGGCGTCGACAATCGGATACCCCTTAAGGTCTTCGATGCGAATCGATTGCCGGTGGGCGAGCGGGTGATCGAGCGGCACCACGGCGTGCAGTGGATAGGACCTCAGGACCTGCCACTGCATATCGGACATGCGGTATTCGTTGTAGAGCAGGTTGATGCACACGTCGATATCTTCTCGGCGCAGGGCATCGTAGAGCTCCGAGACGTTGTCGCGCATAAAACTCAGTCGCACGTTGGGGTAGCCCTGGTGAAACCCAAACAGCATGTCGGCTAGATCAGTCCGTTCGTATCCCTTTATGTAGCCGACCTTGAGCTCGCCTTCGGGCATGTCGTCTGCCGCCCGCGCGCGCCTTACGGCCTCGGTGGTTCGCCCGACAATCGCACGGGCGTCATCAAGGAACAGGGCCCCCGCCATCGTGAGCTCAACGTGATGGTTATCGCGCTCGAACAGCTGCTTTCCCACGGCGCGCTCGAGCGCCGCGATCTGGTTTGAAACCGTTGCCTGCGAAACAAAGAACTCCTTGGCGACCTTCGAAAAAGAGCGCGCCTCGGCCACGGCTATAAAGTACTCCAGCTGTTTGATGCGCATGGTTCTCCATACATTAGATTTTCTTATCACGTAATGCATAGATTAGCGCAAACGCCCAGCGATTTCCCTTTTATGATTTAGGAACGGTTATTTGCGTGCGTATCGACAACACCGCAAATTTCTTTTGAAGAGAGGAATCTCGATGAAAGGCCGTAAAACCATCAAGCTTGTTCAGGCCGCCACTGGTGCCATTGTGCTCACACTCCTTATGCAGCTGATGGGGGTGTTTGGGTATGGGCAGTACACCTGGATGTGCTTTTTGCCGCTGTTGATGTTTTTTGCCTTTGGGGCCGATTTTAAGAAGATCCCCGAGATGCTGGTGAGCTATGCCGTCGGTGAGGTTTGGTGCGTGATCAATTCGCTGGTCCTGGGCGTATTCGTCTCGGCCTTTGGCGCCGACAACATGGTTATGAGCAACATCGTCCCGACCATCCTTGTTATCTTTTGCATCCTGACGACTCATGAGAACCTGCTCGAAGGCAAGATCTGCTCCAATGTGCCCTGCGTCTTTATGGGTCTTGCCACATCGTTCTTCACGTTTATGCTGCAGCAGCCGATCAACTTTGGCCACCTCTTTGCGTTCTGGGCCTTTGGAATCGCGCTCGCGGTTTGCCTCGTCATGTCGGGAACGCTCGTGTGCTCGGCAATCTTTGGAAAAGAGCGCACTATTCAGGCGCTTACGCCGCTCGCTGTTCTCGAGGCGCAGCAGAACCATAAATAAGAAAACTCGATTATCAGGGGCGGGCGCCATAAGACGCATCGCCCCCTTTGTGCGTATGGCGCCAAGACCATGCGTTCGAAAACGTTGCCCAAGCACATGGTACATCCGCACAAAGTCCGTGGTCGCTATGGGCAAACATCGGTGCGCCTGCACATGGTTTTGAGTCTGTTTTCGAGCGAAAGTATGGCTGTCGATACGCATGCAATTCGCATGAAGCCTGGGCTCGTTCAAGAGCCTTATAAAGGAGGATTCGCATGAAACAGTTAGAGACCGACGTCGTTGTCGTTGCTGCCGGCCTGAGCGGCCTTGCCGCAGCGGTTGCCGCAGCCGAGGCGGGTGCTCGCGTCATCGCCCTGGAGAAGGCCCCCATTACCGGCGGCGCCGCCAACATGGGCATGGGACCTGCCGCCGCTGGCTCTCCGCTCCAGAAGGCCTCGATGATCGAGGTCACGCCGGGCGAGCTCTTCCGTCGCCATATGTTCTATACGCACTACCAGGTCGATGCTCGCCTGGTGCGCGACTACTACTTTAAGTCGGGCGACACCATTGCATGGCTGCAGGACATGGGCGTGGAGTTTAACTCCGTGCGCCCGGCGTTCCGCGCTCGCGAGCGCACGCGTGCCTATTCCGACGGCGAGTACACCTGGCATGTCGTGCAGCCCGAGGACGGCTCCGAGCCCGGTCCTCGCGCGGCCACCACGATGACCAAGCGCATGACCGAGCGCGCTCAGGACCTGGGTGTCGAGTTTATGTTCGAGTGCCCGGGCACCGGCCTTATCAAGGACGAGAATGGCGCCATCTGCGGTGTGACCGCCAAGGACAAGGACGGCGAGGAGTACCAGATCTCGTGTAAATCCGCGATCGTCGCCACGGGCGGTTTTGGCCACAACGCTAAGCTCATCAAGGAGAAGCTCGACTTTGAGTGGGGTACCGACCTGTTTTCGTTTGCCATTCCGGGCATGGACGGCGACGGTATCAACATGTGCCACGAGGTCGGCGGCGGCCACACCCCGGTGACCATGGAGCTCATGTACCAGATTCCCGACAACATGAACCACTTCTATGTTGAGGGCGCGTTCCGTCAGCCGTGCTACTGGTGCAACCGCCTGGGCGAGCGCTTTATGCCCGAGGACGAGATCTTCAACACCACCTTTGTCGGCAATGCCATCAACCATCTTCCCGGCAAGGTCGCTTATGCCATCTTTGATTCCCGCATGCTCAAGCATTGGAAGAAGGATGGTCCGGATATCGTCAGCCACGTTCATCCGCACGATTTGTACGATGGTTTTGAGGAGCAGTGGAACCGCGACCTGGAGGCCGGCTACCCGGCGATTTGCCAGGCCGACACGCTGGAGGAGCTTGCCGAGAAGGCCGGCATCGATGTTGAGGGCCTGCTCGCCAACGTCGACGAGTACAACGAGATGTGCGACAACGGCTGGGACGACATCTTTGAGAAAGAGCGCGAGTTTATGAAGCCGCTCGAGAAGGGTCCCTTCTATTGCTGCAAGCAGTACTGTGGCGCCTACGGCACCCTGGGTGGCGTACTCATCAACCACAAGATGGAGGTCATGACCGACGACTATGAGGTCATCCCCGGCCTGTACTGCGTTGGCACCGACGCCTGCACCATCTATGGCGACTCCTATAACTACTGCATTCCGGGTAACACCATGGGCTTCTGCCTTAACTCGGGTCGCATCGCCGGTGAGAACGCCGCCGCAGCCCTCTTTGAGGACGCGGGCGACGAGGAGTGGTCGTAACACCAAAGCTATTCGCGCCTACGGGCACTCACGCATGGGGTGCAGGCGGGGATTTGCCCTACAAGCGAGGCGCTCGGGATCGCTTTGGTCCCGGGCGCCTTTCTGGACAAGAGCACGTTCTGAGGGGAACGAATGAAGCTAACGATTAATGGAGCCGAGGTCGAGGCACGCGAGGGGCAAAATGTCCTGGAGGCCGCGCTCGACGCCGGTATTTACATCCCGCATTTGTGTAAGCATCCCGACCTTGAGGCCGTGGGTGGATGCCGCCTGTGCATGGTCGAGGTCGATGGCCAGGACGAGCCGGTGTGCGCCTGCAAGACGCCGGTTGCCGAGGGAATGGTTGTAAACACGACGGGCGAGCAGGCCGAGCGCGTGCGCAAGCTAGCGATGGAACTGATCCTGGCCACGCATCCCGCCGATTGCACCGGCTGTCCCAAGTACGGCAAGTGCGAGCTGCAGTCTATGTATCAGTACCTGGGAGTTTCGCCGGCGCGCTGGCGCACCAAGAGTCGTCCGGTCGCCACGGACGAATCGAACCCGCTGGTCACCCACATGTTCACCCGCTGCATTCGCTGCGGCCGCTGCGTGCGTGCCTGCCGCGAGTTGCGCGGCGCCGGTGTCTTGGACTACCAGCGTACCGAGGACGGCATTCGCATTGGCACCGACGGCAGCGTGAGTCTGCAGGAGGCCGGTTGCCGTTTTTGCGGGGCCTGCATCGAGGTGTGCCCGACGGGCTCGATCGTCGACACGCTCAATATGTTCGATGAGAACAAGTCGTATGCCGATAACGTGGTTCCCTGTCGCTCGGGCTGCCCCGCTCATGTGGATATACCGCGCTACCTGCGTCATATCCGCAACGGCGAGTACACCCGCGCCGCCGCGGTGGTGCGCGAGAAGGTTCCGTTCCCTGAGAGCCTGGGTGACATTTGCGTGCACAACTGCCAGGATGCCTGCAAGCGCAACGAGCTCAACGGCACCCCGGTTTCGGTCTGTCGCCTTAAGCGCGCCGCTGCCGTGCGCGATACGGGCGACTGGAAGGCCAACGTGCGCCATGAGCCGCTGAGCGGCAAGACGGTTGCCGTTGTGGGCGCCGGCCCCGCCGGTTTGACTGCCGCACTCTATTGCGCCGAGAAGGGCCACAAGGTTGTGGTGTTCGAGGCCAACGAGAAGGTCGGCGGCCAGATGCGCTACGGTATTCCGGCATATCGTCTGCCCGACGCCACGGTTGACGCCGAGGTCGCGACGATTTTGGAGATCGCCCAGGGTAACGATGCCGAGCCGCGCATTGAGCTGCGCTGTGGCGAGCGCGTCGCCGAGCCCCAGGCGCTTTTGGCGCAGGGCTTTGATGCCGTGCTGGTGGCGGTGGGCACCCATGACGGAACGGTGCTCCCCATGCCCGGGCACGACCTTGAGGGCGTGCTGCGCAACACCGACTTTTTGAAGGCTGCCCGCACAGGCAATGCCCCGGACCTGACGGGCAAACGCGTCGTGGTGCTGGGCGGCGGCAACGTGGCGTACGACTGCGCCCGTACCGCCGTGCGCCTGGGCGCCGTATCGGTCGATGTTGCCTGCCTTGAGGCCCAGGATGCCATGACCTCTACGCCCGAGGAGCGCGCCGAGGCCGCCGAAGAAGGCGTGGTCTTGCACGATGCCTATGCCTTTACCAGCATCAACGAGACGGAGGAAGGCTCGGGCAAGGTCGGCTCCATGACGATCCATAAGATCGAGCGCTTCTACTTTGACGAGAACCACCGTGCCGTCACCGAGCTGCTCGATGGCGGCGAGGAGACCATCGATGCCGACTGCGTGATCTTTGCCGTGGGCCAAAAGCCCGAGGGCACTGTCCAGATGGGCCTTGAACTTACGCACGGTCCGTATATCGTGGCCGACGCCGAGGGCAAGACGAGCGTTGAGGGCATTTGGTCGGCGGGTGACTGCGTGACGGGCACCAAGTCGGTGATTGCGGCAATCGCTGCGGGCCGCACGTGTGCCTCGGCCATCGACCGCGCTTTGGGTGGCGATGGCGACATCGACGAGAAGCTGACCGAGCACGATGCTCCCAAGCAGTGGATTGGGCATGCCCCCGAGGGCTTCTACGGCGATGCCGTGCAGCCCGAATTTGTCGAGGCTCAGGTACGCAAGGACAATTTCGATACGTTTGAGTGCCCCTATACCGACCATGAGGCCACATGCGAGGCGAGTCGCTGCCTGCAGTGCGATTTGCGACTGACGATCAGCACGCCGCGCCTGTGGAACGAGTACTAGGAGAGGAGCGATAACCCATGACGATCATCAACTTTATGCCTGTGCATCGACAGGCGCCCGTGGCGCTTTGGCTCCTTAAGAAGGATGTGGCAGCTGCTGCGGAAAAAATTGCAAAGACCGGTGCCCAGGCGGTTCTGGTGCCGGCGCGCGATGAGGCTTCTTCCGCGCTCGCGGATGCGCTGGGTGATTCCTGCCGCGTGGTCGAGTGCGACCCGAGTTTGGGTTTTGTCTATACCAACGGCTCGGCCGCGGCCAAGATGCTCAAAGGCGAAAAGCCCCTGCCGTCCTGTTGCGAGGGCGAAGGCGACGACCGCTGCGTGAGCGGCTCGGAGCTGCTTGCCGCCGAAGGCAAGCGCTGGGTGTGGTTTGATGGGGCCGATGAGCCCGTCGAGCTCGGTCGCGTTACGAGTGCGAGCGCCCTGGTTGCCGCCTCGGGCGTCGCCGATGCCAAGGCGGTGGGGCTTGGGTATCCCAGCGGCTTGCTGCTGGGCCCCGACGATGCTTCGGAGTTTGAGCTGGACAGCGATTACGTGCGCGTCTATACCGCTCAAAACTGCATGGCAAAGGCGCTTTCGGACATGTGCGGGCTGTATCGCCACGAGAGCTGCGGTCGCTGTGCCTTTGGTTACGAGGGCACGCATCAGATTGCGACGATCCTTGCCGACATTTGCCGCAAGAAGGGCAAGCAGACTGACCTGGCGCTATTGCGCGACCTTTGCCCCGTGATGCAGGCGCAGTGCCTGTGCGAGCAGGGTCGCGTGCTGGCGCGTACGGTGCAGTCGTTCCTCGACCTGTTCGAGGACGAAATTATGCAGCACGTCACCAAGAAGGTCTGCGCCGCCGGGGAATGCCAGGCATTCTTGACCTTCCATATCCTCGCCTCCAAATGCCAGGCCTGCAACAAGTGCGTCGATTCGGACGTTTGCGAGGAGGACGCGATTCTGGGAAGGCCACGCTTTATCCACGTGATCGACCAAAAGGCCTGCACCCAGTGCGGCGCTTGTCTGGATATCTGCGACAACGGCGCGATCGTTACCGCTGGTGCCGTGAAGCCCAAGTGCCCGCCCAAACCCATTCCCTTTAAGCGCAAATAGCGCGATTCCCCCTCTCGCTTTGTCCGCATTGAGCAGGGCGGGAGGGACTTTTGTTTATCTGCACGAGGTGCCCTGCAGACTTTCGCATGAGCCTTGGTTGCCTGGACGGTGCATGCGTTTTGCGTCTGCCGTACGCTTTTTTGCGAAGTACGCACGGGCAGAATCCGTGCCCAAAATGCTCTGGAGAGGAGCGAACATGTCGTTTAAAGTGATGGCGATTTGTGCCGGTAGGCACGGTGGCAACGGCGAGGCTTTGGCTAAGGAGGCCCTTTGCGCGGTGCGCGAGGCCGGCGGCGAGGTCGAGCTGATCAATCTGTTCGATTACAACATCTTGCCCTGCACCGGCTGCGAGGGTTGCACCATGCAGATGGGAAAGATGGGTGCCGGCCTGCAAAAGGAATATCATGGCTGCGTCCTTAAGAAAAAGGACGACGTCGACGCGATTATCCGCGAGCTGCAGACCTGCCAGGGCGTAATCTTCTCGGTCCCGACGTACGACCTTACGCCCAGCTCGGTGTACACCCGCTTTGCCCAGCGCTTCTTGGCTTACGAGCTTTCGTTTTTGCTTGCCATCGGCGCTGTAAAGGAGAATCCGCATACCGTGGCCGGCCTTATTTCTGTTGGCGGTTCCATGCACGACTGGCAGTCGCTTGCGCTCGAGAGCCTGCAGGCGACCATGTTTACCATGTCGATGACCGTTGTCGATCGCTATCTGGCGCAGCGCGACGGCCGTCCGGGCAATACGTTTGTCTGGGGAGACGACGTGGAGTGGGGCGGACAGATCGCCCGCGCGCACAAGATGGGCGAGAACATCGTAAAGGCCATCCGCACGCCGGTTGACGAGCGCTGCTGGCTGGGCGACCCGGATGACGGCGTGTGCCCCAACTGCCATAGCTCCCTGGTGTATCCCGGCGATAAGCATTGGGACGGCGTCGAGTTTCCGTGGGAGTGCGCGGTCTGCGGCGCGGGCGGCGATATCGTGACCGACGAGCGCACTGGGCGTCCCAAGCTCAAGATTGCCGAGAACGGCCTAATCCGCGACCGCAACGACGACCATGCGCGCGCCGAGCACCTCAACGAGATCAACAAGACACGCGACGAGTTCTTCGCCCACATGGACGAGGTTAAGCCGCTCATGGAGAAGTACGCCAAGATGACGTTCCCCACGTTGGAGATCAAGCGCGACTAGTTTTGCCCAGGCCCCGCCCGGCCTACTTGCGACAGTGCAAATCGGCGCTGGTGCGGGGCTTTGTCCTCGGCTCAAGAAAGCCGAGGTAGATAAGGGTGCGAATCGAGAGATGGAACAAAAAGAGGTCTTCTCCCGATGCCAAGTCGTTGCCCGTGATTTCCTTGATGCGGTTAATGCGGTAGAGCAGCGTATTCTTGTGGAGTGACAGGATTGTGGCCGTGCGCGCCGTGTTGCAACTGTGCTGCATAAAGGCAAAGAGCGTTTCGACTAGCTCGGAATCGTGCGACCGGTCGTGCTCCCAGAGCGCCCAGATTGCCGGATGGCAGTAATTCATAAGGTTGACGTGGTCGTTGCAGATGTCGAGCATCTCCATGTAGGTGTATTCGCAATAGCGATACACGTGGGTGTCGTCGAGGATCTTGGTGAAGGCGGAGCCGTAGCGAATGGCGGCTCGTGCCTGATTAAGGTGCGCCCGCACGTCTGTCGCCTGGGAAAACTCGTTGCTAATGCCGACAAACAGGCTGTTTGCGGCGGCGACGCGCGCAAGGATCGCCTCGTCGGCGACGGGCAGTTGCGTGGAAGGCGGGCGGCTCACCAGCGCCACGAGTTCGCCCTCGTACATGGTAATGAGGCTGTGGTGCAGCAGCGGCTGCAGCTGTCCGCGGATGCTTTCCGCATCACGCGCGTCCAGCTGGGCGTCTTTTTTGAGCAGGCATACGACATAGAGTGCGGGGAGCGGGGTAAAACCGACGAGCTGCATCCTGCGCGTGCAGGTGATAGGGTTGGGAATCTCGTCGTCCAAAAGGCGCGAGAGAAAATATGGTCCCTGTTGTGGTCCTCCCAGCGAAAGGAACCCGCCCTTTTGCAGCTCTTGAGCGAGCAGACGGACAAAGAACTCAAAGATGTCGCGGTCGCTATCGTCAAAGGCATGATTGTGCTCGATCATCATTGCTCGGCCCAGGCAGGTGCCGTGTACCGTGATTGCAGCAGTCATGGTGTTGAGCTGGAAGATATCGTTATAGCGTGTAAGGGGGCCCGACGATCGGGCGAGCTGCTCATCTAGGCCGCAGTCGATGATATAGCGCACGCCCGCGTCCTGGAGCATGTCGCCTTCGGAGAGTTCGGCACGGGTGACGGCTGCGAAGGCAGAATCGTCGGCATCGTCAAGCTCAAAGCCGCCGCGGGCGGCGTAGCGGTAGACGGGATCGACGACGAGCACCGGATTGTCCATAACGTCGGAAGCCGTTTTCGTAAGGCTGCTAAGCCCCGCGTCGCCCAGGAGCGCCTCGAGCAGCGCTTGCTTCGCGGTGGACCTATCGGTGGTGCTCGGTTGCATAGATATCCCTTCTGCCGCGTCTTCGCCGTAGACGACGCGTGACCAAATTATTATCGCAGGCTGTGCAGGATTGGGTTGTTTAAAAAGGTGAGTGTGGCGGTCGTTTTCTTGAACGGGGGCACTGCCGTTGGGGGCTGTCTTGTTTTGTGCTGCCGATTAATCTCGATCTGTAACAGTTGTGGGGTCAAAGGTCGGTCTAGATGTTACAGATTTAGACAAACCAGCGGGACGGTCTCCGTTTATCTAAATCTGTAACACGAGGGATGGATTTTGCTGAGTTACTGTTACAGATTGAGATTTTCTGGCAGGCAGGTTTGGTCTGTCTCGATCTGTAACAGGTGGAGGCTAAAAGTCGGTTTAGATGTTACAGATTTAGATTGTTTAGGATGGGCCGAGGGGAATGTCTCGATCTGTAACAGTAAGATTCCATTTTGCTGAGTAGATGTTACAGATCGAGACAAACCGGCAGCCGGCCCCGCCCCCATCCACCAGCCGCTACCTGCTATCCGCCGATTTCACCTACGGCCTCGTGCCCCCGGGACGTATCCTTTAGACAACTACGCGGCATCATCGCCGCCGCGCCTACAAGAGAGGAATGTCCATGACCGCACCTGCATCCAAGCTGCTCCAGCCCATTACGGTTGGCCCCCTTGAGCTCAAGAACCGCATTATGTTCCCGCCGCTGACCACCGGCTACGAGGAGCGTGACGGTTCCATCGGCGAGCGCAGCCTGGCTTTTTACGAGCGCCTGGCCCGTGGCGGCGTGAGCTACATCGTCATCGGCGACGTCGCTCCCGTCATGACCGCGAGCCCCACGCCCAAGCTGGCGACCGACGCCCAGATCCCCACGTTTAAGGCACTGGCCGACGCCGTTCACAAGCACGGCGCCAAGGTCGCGCTGCAGCTGTTCCACCCCGAGTACGACGTGCCCGGCGTCGGCCGCATGGTCATGGGTTCCATGGCCGCCGCCAAGGCCGCGCAGGAGGCCAAGGCCGCCGGCGACGAGGAGACCTTTGCCGCCAAGATGGCCGAGTCCAACGAGATTCGCAAGCAGGCCTACGCCAAGCTGCACCACGACATGCAGCACTTTGTAAACGAGGCGAGCGTTGAGCAGCTCACCCAGATCAAGGAAGCCATCGCCGCCTCGGCCGCCCGCGCGCAGCAGGCCGGCATCGACGCCATCGAGGTCCACGGCGACCGTCTGGTGGGTTCGCTGTGCTCGGCGATCCTCAACAAGCGCACCGACGAGTACGGCGGCTCGTTCGAGAATCGCGTCCGCTACGCGCTGGAGGTCGTCGCCGCCATTAAGGAGGCCGCGCCGCAGCTGATGGTGGAGTACAAGCTCCCCGTGATCATGGAGAACCCCGACGGCACGCCGCGCGGTAAGGGCGGCCTGCAGCCCGACGAGGCCTGCGAGTTCGCCAAGCTGCTCGAGGGCGCCGGCATCGACATGATCCAGGTCGCGCAGGCCAACCACACCGGCAACATGGGCGACACCATTCCGCCCATGGGCGCCATGCCCTACAACTGGACGCTGCCCGTGGCCGAGCGCGTCAAGGCCCTGGTTTCCGTGCCGGTGGCAACCGTCGGCCGCGTGGTTTCGGTCGAGGCCGGCGAGAAGATCCTGGAGGACGGCTCGGCAGACATCGTCGCCTATGGCCGCTCGCTCATGTGCGACCCCGACATTGCGCTGAAGGCTGCCACCGGCGAGCCCATCCGCGAGTGCCTTAACTGCAACAAGGGCTGCGTCGACGCGATTCAAAACCGCAAGTACATCTCGTGCGTGCTCAATGCCGAGAACGGTGACGAGGCGACCATCGCCATTAAGCCGGGCGAGGGCGACAAGAAGATCGCCGTGGTGGGCGGCGGCATCGCCGGCCTGGAGGCCGCGCGCGTAGCGGCCAAGCGCGGCTACGACGTAACCGTCTACGAGGCGAGCGATCATCTGGGCGGCCAGATTGTGCTGGCGGCCGCGCCTCCGCGCAAGGACGAGATCATGCGCTCCGTCGAGTACTACGAGAAGATCCTGCCTGGCCTGGGCGTGAAGGTTGAGCTCAACCACGCCGCCACGGCAGAGGACCTCAACGCCGCCGACGCCGCGATTGTGGCCGTGGGCGCGCACGACGTGGTCATCCCCGTTCCGGGTGCGGATTCGGACAAGGTCGTCTCGAGCTGGGCCGTGCTGGCCGGCAAGGTGGAGCTCAGCGGCCGCGTCGCCGTTATTGGCGGTGGTCTGGTGGGCACTGAGGCTGCCGAGTACCTGCTGCAGCACGGTTGCGAGGTGGCGATCGTCGAGATGCTCGACAAGATTGCCGCGGGCGAGTCCGAGACCATTCTGCCGCTGATCATGAGCGACTTTGCCGAGCACAACGTGGAGCAACACGTTAAGACCCGCCTGACCGCCATTACCGGCGAGGGCGTGGAGGCCGTGCGCACCGCCGAGGACGGCGCCGAGGAGCCGGTGAAGATCGCCTGCGATTACGTGGTGATGGCCGTGGGTTCCAAGGCCAACGCGTTTGACCTGGACGGCGTGACGGTGCCCGTGACCTGCGTGGGCGACTGCTCGGGCGAGCGCACCGCCGATATCGCGAGCGCCATCCGCACGGCATATCACGCGGCCAACGAGCTCTAAGCAAGAAAGCTGCCGCGCACGTTTGATCGGGCGGGGAGTGCCGTTATCGGTGCTCCCCGCCTTTTTGTCAATAAGGGCACCTTGACCAGCGGGTTCAGAAAATCCGAATCTTGAGCGACTGAAAATCCGAACTTCTGGAACATGAAAATCCGAATTTGGCGCAAGGGTGACAGACCGGCTTAACCGCACTCTTAACCTCATCCTTACCTCAAATGAGGCAAAGATGAGGTTAAGATGAAGCAAGCAAACAACTGGGCAAACGTTGAAAATAGGGCGCAGTTGACCTCAAAATGAGGTTAAGATGAGGCAAAGGCAACGGACCGGGAGGCGTACAAATGGGACTGCCAATAAACATACAAACGCTGCTTGGCGGCGGCGTGGTCGAGTGGGCCCGCATTGAGCTCAAGGAAACATGGGATCCCCAAGCTTCGCTCAAGACGATTTGCGCGTTTGCCAACGACGTTGACAACTGGGGCGGCGGCTATCTCATTATCGGCGTTTCCGACAACGGCGAGGGAAAGCCTGCCCAGCTCAAAGGCGTACCGGACAGCAAAATCGATGCGTATCTCAAAGATATGCTCAACAAGTGCAAGCTGATTCAGCCGAGCTACATACCTATTACCGAGGTTGCCGAATATAAGGACAAGAAATTTATCGTTGTCTGGGCCCCGGGCGGAAGCGTGCGACCCTATTCATCCCCAAAGGTCGTAACGGGCGGCAAGTCGGAGCGCGTCTATTGGATCAGGAAGATGGCTAGCACCATCGCGCCGAGTGAGGAAGAAAAACACGAGCTCTACAACTTGGCTAATAATGTTCCGTTCGACGATCGCGTCAATCATTCTGCCGAGCTGAGCGACTTGAGTGTTCCTCTCATCAAGAGCTACCTAAAAGAAGTGAACAGCTCTCTGTATCCGATGGTCGATACAATGGACCTTGCCGATCTGTGTCGCAGCATGAATATCGCAGATGGTCCAGACGAGTACATCAAGCCTAAAAACGTCGGGCTTCTGTTCTTCTCGATGGACCCAGAGAAGTGGTTTCCGTATGCGCATATCGATGTCGTAGAGCTTCCCGATGGTGAAGGGGGAGACCGGCTCTTTGAGCATACGTTTGCAGGGCCGGTCGATCAGCAGCTGCGCGAGGCGCTTCGCTACATTCAGAATTCCGTCATTGAGGAGACGGTGATAAAACGCCCGGACGTTGCTGAGGCAGAACGGCATTTTAACTATCCCTATGCCGCGATCGAAGAGGCGCTTTCGAACGCCGTGTATCACAAGGGCTACGCTTCCCGTGAGCCAATTGAAGTCCGTGTGCTGCCGGATAGGATTGAAATTCTGAGTCATCCGGGGGCTGACCGGTCGATTACTATCGAGAATCTTAGGCAGTATCGGGCAGTGAGCAGAAGATATCGCAATCGTCGCGTGGGTGATTTTCTCAAAGAGCTGCATCTTACCGAGGGCCGTAACACGGGATTTCACAAGATCTTGCACGCGCTTGAAGTTAACGGCTCGCCGGCGCCGCGGTTCGAGACAGATGAGGAAAGGATATATTTCCTCACGACGATCTTTGCCTGGCGTTCGAATAGAGCCGCTGGCAATGATGCTCACCATGCGCAGCGCGGCTATGCGGGCGCATCGGGGATTGCTGCGCGCCGCGATCGCGTGCTGGCTTATTTTGCGGAGCATCCCGAGGCAACGCTGCTCGAGCTTTGTAACGCGATTGGCGTTACAAAGAGTATGGCCGACAGGGACGTTAAGGCTCTTAAGCAGGATGGCCGTTTAAAGCGAGAGGGTTCAAGCTTTGCAGGGTATTGGAAGGTTCTCGACTAGCCGGACGCACCCTTAACCTCATGTTGACCTCAAATGAGGCAAAGATGAGGTTAAGATGAAGCAAGCAAACAACTGGGCAAACGTTGAAAATAGGGCGCAGTTGACCTCAAAATGAGGTTAAGGTGAGGCAAAGCTTGAGCGCGCGGGGAGTGCCGGTATCGGTGCTCCCCGCCTTTTTACCATTTAGAGCGCCCTGACCAGCGGGTTCAGAAAATCCGAATCCAAAACACCCGAAAATCAGAATTTTGGTGCAAGGGGGCCAGGTTTGTTTGCACCAACGTGGTGCGAAGTAACCTGACCCCCTTGCACCAAGGGCTTGACTTTTTAAGACATCATTAAGGCTTGCGTTGTGGAGCAAACCGCAGGTCAATGCTATTCTTTTAGCTTATCGTACGGTGTTGTATTCTGCCTGAATTCTCTACCTGCGAGCAACGGATTGAGCACGACCAAGCCGAAAGGATGGCACGCCCGCAAGCAGGGCAAACGCAAGCGATGAGTGGCATGGACCGACATAGCGAGCCCCAGCAGCACAAGACGGCGGCCGAGTGCCGCCAAACTGCCGACGAGCACGTGCGGACCCTCAGGGATTTCTGGAAGGATTTCCTGGTGAGCGGTCTGTTTGTGCTGGCTGCCATCGTTGCCATCTTTGCATGCCTGGCCTGGTTTGCCGCGAACAATCGAGTGAGTGCTGCGGGGAGTAGCATCAGCGCGAATGGTCCGCGGTTTATACTCTCGGGAACGCAGGGCGGCACGGCGGGCACGTACGACTCCAAGGACAACTACACGTCGGACAGCACCAGCCTTGCCGTGAACAATCTCTTCAACCTCAACAACATGAGCACTGACGGTAGCCTCTCTCCGGGGTCGGCCGGCCAGCTCCAGCTCAACGTCAAACCACTCTGCAATGACCTGCACGATATTACGGTAGAGATGACCTGGGAGATCTCCGTCCAAACGAGCGCGGCAGGTACCGCCACGGACACATCCAACAACGAAGAGATCATCAACTCGCTTAAAGACTTGGTGCGCGGGCATATTCTGGTTTTCCAGAATAAAGACCCTTCCGGCTTTTACTCGAATCCGCTGGTTCCCACGACCACCACGGTGACCCAGGACGGGGCCAGCGTCGCTGTCGTTACGCAGAGCTTTACCATCCCGGCGGCGAGCTTTCGCGCTAAAGATTCGAACAACACGACCGAGACCTTTCCCAAAACCCTCTACTGGATTTGGCCGGAGCAGTTCAAGAGCTACGTTCGTACGGGCAACGCCGGCTACGGCGGCAACCTTTTCGCAAGTGCAGATGTCACCGGATACGCAGTCCTCGCCGACAACATCAATAAGAACCACGCGCGCTATTTCCGCGCCGACAGCACGAGCGTTCCGGGTCAAGCGCCCGGCACGGTTCCTGCCGTCGAGGCCGGCATGTCCTCTGCGTATGTGGAAACCTGCGCCAGCTACTACAACAACGCCGACGAGGTTATCGGCAAGAACATCAAGTACGTTCGCGTGCGCTTTACCGCCAAGGAGGCGGATAAATAATGGACGAGCAGCTTAACGCCCACGAGCAGGGTGATATCAAATACAACGAAGGCACGATGAGTCCCGGCGGCG
This sequence comes from uncultured Collinsella sp., assembly GCA_934650975.1. Classification (GTDB taxonomy): domain Bacteria; phylum Actinomycetota; class Coriobacteriia; order Coriobacteriales; family Coriobacteriaceae; genus Collinsella. The sequence goes on from CAKUFW010000013.1 coordinate 16,318, forward strand.
AGGGCCTCGGGTCGCGCGGCGAGACACATCCGACCGGCCACTTCGATCGCATCAAGACGTGGGCGAGTAATCATCGTCGCGAATCCCTGGTCATCATGGGCCTGGCAGCTGTTCTCCTCGTGATACTGGGGTTTACGCTCGGATGGTTTGTTAATGCCAACCGTGGTTCCACCGTCGGCAAGATCAAGGAGCCTGCCGAGCTCAAGGTGCTGGGTCCCAACGCTACGGCCACCGAGCAGATCGACCTGAGCTACAACCCCGAATACGGCGATACCAAGATCGGCAACACGGTAACGCTTAAACGCCCGTTTTGCGTGCAGACGGGCGGCGACGGCTTTGAGCTGCAGCTTGCGAATACTACCAACATCGCGGGTCTCAATATTGAGCTGTATAAAGCCGAGGACGCGAGCCAAGGCGATACGCCCGACGTGAGAGGCACCGCTGGCGGCAAACCCTACAGCTGGAAAGCGTCCGGAGAGGACCTGCTGACGAGCTTCACGTTCATCAACAAGGCGAACAATGTCCTGGCCACCGAGCCGGACGCGGGCGCAAGCGACCCTACATTCAAGGACTACCAAAACGTCCAGCGCAACGCGCGCCCGCTCTACCGATACAAGCTGTTCGACAAAAACGAGCTCAACGCCAAGACACTCGATGACTCGACTGGCAACGACACGCTTAACTTTATCATCGAGCTTTCGTGGGACGAAAGCGCCAAAGAGACCGATGTGATCTACCTGATCGCGCGCAACACGAGCGGTAAGTAGGAGAGGGGGCGCACATGGAGAAGCAAGAGAAGCGGAAGGCCGACGAGCCCGAGCAGTTGGCAAAAAGAAAGAGCCTGGTCAAGAACAAGCTGGTTATGGCTGCAATCGCACTTGTTTGCGCTGTGGCGCTCGTGACGGGTGGCTACTTTACCTATTCTGCCTACACCGCCAACGGATTTCTTAAGTCCGTTGCCGCGACGGGCACCGCGCAGAGTCTGTTTGCAAGCGACATGCTTACGGGCTATATGAGTGTGCCCAGCGATGACGAACTCGCCCGTGCCCAGCGCTCTGTTACGGTGTACCCCAACAACGGTCAGTGCAGTTTTACCTTTAGTATCTACAACTATTTGCTGAGCAACAGCAACTTTTGCAATGACAAGAACGTGGCGTATACCTTAACGGTCGAGGGATATGGGCTCGATGGTGCCACATGGAGCTATTCGCCTCAACCTACCGACGTCGTCACGCTTCCGGAGAATCAACCCACCAAGAACGACTGCACCGTGACCTTCCCCGAGGACAAATTGGGACAGGCCTACTTTGTGATTAAGGCGACGGTCGTTTCGAGCGACAGCCCCGGCACCGAGCTCGCCTGTCTGGCGGCGAAAGTCGTACCGTCAAAGAAGGCCGAGGTCAAGACCGCGGCGGTTGAGGGCGCGCTGGTTGATGAAGCTGATAAGTTGTTCGCTAGCTATGCTGCGTACAACTACCGGGTGACGGTCACGGGCGCACCGGCAAACGTCGAGCTAACATGGGGGGAGAAGGTGGAGATCGACCCGTTCTTTGAGACCAACCATGGTGCGACGGTGGATAAAACAAAGCGCACGGCTACGTTCACCATGGAGCCGGGTTCGATGGTCGTCAACTTCTACCGAGCGGACGGCAAAGCGCCTGGCGACTGGGGTGACCTGGACATTAGAGTGAGCGGAACAACCCTGACGGGCACGACGGAGACGCAATAACTCTGGAAGCAGAGTTTTAGGATAAGAGGTACGGAATCAATGAGAACGGCAAAGCGCATACTCGCAGAGTTCATGATGGTGGTCATGGTGCTTCAGGCGTGCTCGCCCACGGTGGCCGCTGTGGCGGCAGGCTGGCAGAACATCTCGAGCGAGATCGTCGCCGCGGCTGCGGAGGCATCGGATGCCGCCAAGAGCGGCGAGACCAAGGATGATGCCACGACTGGGTCTGGGGCGAGCGATATCGAGGCTGCAGACGATAGTGCAAAGAATGACGCCGCGAAGGATGATACCTCTGATGGCACCGCGGGCTCCGATTCCGCGGGGGACCAGACAGAAAACGACAACACTGCTGGTGCTACTGGCGACGATGCTGATCGGGATGCCGACACTACGGCGCCGGATGAAACTGCGGCCCAAGCGGGTACGACGATTACCAAATTGGACGATCTCGTTACACGGCTCGAGGATAACGGCGCACAAGATATCGTACTCAAAAGCGATAGCAGCGGAATTGAAAGCTTTGTAGCTACGTCGTCGCCGGCACTTGCCGTCTTGTCGAATGCCGATGCGAAGTTGTATCAATACGCGCAAATCAAAATCAACCTTACGGGTGATGCTGACCTTACCCTACCGGCCAATGACATGTTATTCCAAGGCCTTGGCAGTGATACCTGCCCGTTCGAAGGCAGGATTTATAGCGTAAGCGCGACCGGCGGGGATGACTCCGTCGAGCTTACGACGGATCGCACGGTCTTTAATAACCTAAAGCTGACCGATCAAAACAATGCGGTCAAGATAAAGTGGGTGGGCAGGGCTACCTATAACGAGCCGATGGTCGCTTCGAAAATTATCGGTGAGGGCAGAGAGCTCAACGCGACAGTCAATATCGCGAATCCCTCGGGTACCAACGAGACGCTTCCTAGTGCAACCCCCGCGCTGACGGCGCCCCTGCTTGGTGAGACGATGGGCGACCTTACTGTGAGCGCTACCTATAGCCTCAAGGGTGACCGCAAGAGCCTCAATGTCAATGCAGATACAAAGGGCAACATCGGGCTTCTGGCAAATACGGTCAATGACGGTACCTTCACCGTGAAGTCTGTCAAGTTTCCAGAAGATCTGGTCGGGAATGGTTCCGTCACCACAAATTCCGGCAACGCCGGCCTGCTCGTAGGCGAAGTTAAGGACGGTGCGACCCTGAGCGTTGGCACTCTGGCCCACGTTCCTGCTGCTACTGTTCAGTCCACAAGTGGGTGCGCCGGCGGCGTCGCGGGCCTCGTCGGCACGAGCGTGGGAGCCACGGTCAACGTCGCGGAGGCTCTCGATCTGCGTGCGCTCACGGTCAAAGGCACCACCGTCAGCGGCGGCTTTATCGGGCAGGCGACCAACCTGAGCCTTTCGCAGTCCGAGGGCGCAAAGGTAACGTGCCCTGGGCATGTTGGCGATTCGAAGAGCAAAATCTCCGGCGGCTTTATAGGCAAGGTCAGCTTTGCGAAATCGGTCGAGTTTGCTGGCAATAACCAAATCGATACGGGCGATGGCGTTACGCTTGCGGGCGCAGAGCACGTAAAGGACACGGCTGACGGAGTTGGCCCCGTTTTCGGAGTGCTGGCGCTGGACGATTCAAGCGTTTCCGTGTCATTCAAGGGCGGCTCGTTCAAGAGCACGTTTGGGGACGATGCCAGCAGTGCTGCTTTCGGCGGCCTTATTGGCTTTGTGAGCGGCGCCGCGAATTCGACCGATGATGAGAAGAACTCTCTAAGTCTTCTTAAGGTTGAAGGTGTGACGACCGAGTTTTCGCTTGCCAAGAGCCCGTATTTTGCTGGTGGCATTGTCGGATGGCTTGGGCTTGGCAACAATCCTGTTAAGCCCGCCGCGCTTGAAATTGAGAATGCAACAGTCAAGTGCACCCAGGTCGCTTCAACGAGCAACGGCTTTGGCGGAGCGGTCGGCTGCATCGACAAAAACAGCGTCGCAGATGTCAACGGGATTACCGTGAGCAATGAAGGCAACATAGCCAAGGGCGCTGGCGTTGCCGCAGAGTGCTGGGCGGCCACGATACGCCTTGGGGGCGTAACCGATTTTTCCAACATGCATTTCAGTGCGGGGGATGCCACCGCGCAAATTGCTATGGTGCGCGCCGATGAGCCGTCACTTGTGTTCGCTCGCGGCACGGGCAGCGACGACAAGCCAGCGAATTCCGGCAATAAAGACTATTGGATATACGAACGGTGTAAAGATGCACCCAAGATTGATGATCTCGGTGGAGCCCAAGATGCGTCGAAGGGCTATGGGGAAGTCGTAAGGCTCGATGGCTCGAAGCTAAAAAGTGATCTGATTCAGCTTAACGAAACCACCCATAAGCCTGAAGGCCCTTCGTCGACCGACTGGAGCTGGCAGGTTGGCTATACAAATGGCACCGACGGCGACAAGTGGAATCAGGACCACACGCTTGACATCGATGATGAGCAGGATTTTGTTGCCCTGGCATTGTCAATTCAGACCAACGGCTTGTATAACGGCGTGTTTGGTCCGACCTCAAACATGGCCGACCTTCTTGGAAGCCAAACAGTAATCAATCTGAACTGCAATGTCGATTTGTCGGGCACGGGCATTGGGGGCCTTGGCCTTGACAGCCTGAACAACGGCGTATCGTTTTCGGGAACGTTCAACGGCAAAAACCACAAGGTGACCCTTGCCATCGGTGAGCCATATGGCACGCGCGATGGCAAGGCGCTCGAAGCCGGCGATACTAGTGAAGGCAACGGCAAGATTTACCGCCATGGACGCCTGGGCTTATTCAACTCCATTAGCGGTGCCACGAAGGTGAACAACCTCACCATTGCTGGCTTCATGAAACTCGATAACGGCATAAGCGTCGATGCCGGTTCGCTTGCAGCGACCATTGCGGATACCGCCAAAAAAAAGTTACTGTTGTCGGGTGTAACGTGCGAGACAAACATTACGTGCGACGATATGTTCGGTAACAATGCGAACATCGGCGGCATTGCAGGCAGCGTTTCGGCGGCTGCAACCGTTGATTTCAATAATGGCGCGAAAGCCAAGACGACGATCGTTACGGGCAAAACGCTCAATGGCAATACCCGCATCGGCGGCGCTATCGGTTATGTGGGCGATGTAGCTTCGACATTCAACGTGGCCAGCCTCGAAGTTGGTGGTTCAATCAATACTGGAGACTGCGCCGATGGCAGAATCGCCCAAGTCGGCGGCCTTATCGGAGGTATCGCACAGAGTACCTATAACGATAAAAAGGAGATAGTCAGTTCGAAAGTCAAGTACGTAAACATTACTGGACTTGCGTACGACTCCTTCAATATGGCCGCTGGCAAGAACGGCGATAAGCTCAAGGGCGCAGGCGGCCTTCTGGGCTACAGCTGGGGCAACGCTATCGTGACTATTGGCGACGCTACCGCGAACACTAGCGACAGCACCTATGCCCTCAAAACTTCCAACAACACTACCGTGGCCGCAAATAACTCTACCGAGGTCGGCGGCCTCGTATACGCTGCCAGTGGCTACTGGATTATCAACGACTACGCCATTGATCTTTCGGACGCAACCATTAATGCCGATAAAGCAACGGTGCTTGGTTTGCTCGTTGGCCGAGGTGGTAGGACGGATAATTCCTTAACATATGGAGTAGAAACTTATAGCGGCTTGTATCTAGAGAACAGGGCAAGCTGGGATACCGCATACAAGGTCAGTGGCGCCACTGCGGGCAATGGAGTGAAAATCAATAACACGGCGATAAATAGCAACAGCAGTGATACTTCGTTTGATGAGTGGGTCGGTAATAGTACGAGACCGTCCTATGGCAAGAGGACTGACAGCAAACTTATTGACGGCGAATGGAATGTCGTCGTTTCGCTTCATACCAAAGATGACATTAATGGCGGCAAGCTCGATATGAGCGGAAACCCGGGAAGCGACAACAGTTATCACAATCGATCTGATTTCGGCAAGATCCACAACACCAACGCCAGGACGAGGTATTACTACAACCTTGACAAAGCGTATGAGAAGGTAGGCAACAAGCCCAAAAATAGTAGCCCAAGCAGTTGGATGGACTCCCCAGAGTACTTGTTGCTTTGGTGTGCGTATCTGTATGCTCCCAGCGCAATTCGGGGCTATATCATTCCGGGAAACCAGGAGATTTTCAAAGGAAACAATATTGGCACGGGCAATGGCACGGGTGTGGCTATCGATTTAGATGGATACAGCTTCTATCCCACCAATCCCGTAAGCGGCTCCACAGTAACCGTGAATAATGCAACTATTACGTTCCATTATTCCGATATTAAAGCCGAGCAAAAAGACAACAAAAAGAACAGCGAGGCCACGCAGCACGAAAATATGCACAGTGCCCTCATCCGAACTCATGCAGGCAACCTCAAGGTTAAAAAAGTCACCCTTAAAGGCACCGTGGGCTCTGTCGTGAGCGATTCGGGAAGTTCGTCTGGCGCGCTTGTGTGCCGCTATATCTATGGGCCCATCAATAAGACCAACGTGGCACAGATCGAGATAGATGACCTGACACTCGATGGTTTGACGGTTGACGGCGTGAACAACAGTACCAGTTACGCTCCTCTGCTTATCAACGAGATGCAGACATGCGTGAATCTGAATGCGAAGAATATTTCGACCCGTGGGTACTCGAATGGGACCACGGCGGCAACCTCGCTCTTCGGCAGACTCGGCGTGGGAAAAACCGCCGATCAGGTGACGGCGACGTTCAACCGGATTAGCGTGCCGAGCGCCACGGGCCAGTCTATCTTCACTCGTGCGAGCTTGCTCGAGAGCTTTGGTTGCGGCGAAGGCAATACAGGCTCCGCGGTGTATACCTTCTTGAAGGGCGATCAGGACGACAACATGGTCACGTTCGGCAAAGAGATCGACTCGGCGGACGGCGAGTACTCTGGCAAGCAGCTTTGGTATTACGACGAGGGGACGTATGGTTCCAACGCAGGTTTCGTGAAGGTTAAGGACACCCAAGCGGATGCTAAGAGACCTTGGTTTAGCGACTATCTTCCTTATGTAGCTAAGGGAAAAGTCACCAAGGACGGCGTTCAGTACCACGAAATTAAGGTCAACCAGCGTATTCCTAACTTTACGACGGGTTGCGGTACCTATGGCGACCCGTATGCGATTACTTCGGCATCGGAGTTCAATGCGGCGGCGAACTACATCAATAACGGCACCGCTCTTGACGGCTGGGAAGTGACTATCGCAAAGGAGCAGTCGACGCTTTGCCGGCGTCGAGGCGGTGGTGGTAACCGTGACAATGAAGTTACCTATGTCTATAAGCAGACGAACGACGCCACGAAGAAGTGGGAGAAGAAGGTCGGCGACACGACCGACTCCAATGATGCGCTTTCCGACGATACGATGCGCCGGTACCTGCAAAGCGCGTATTACAGCATTGAGCCCAAACCTGATTCGAATAACACGATTGAGCTCGATGCCTCGGCATTTGCCGGATTCGGTACCGCGGCATATCCGTTCCGCGGTGTTATCGTTGGCGACGTGAGTGGCACGGCTGCGACAATCGTAATTAAAAATAACACGGGCTCGTTGCGAGGCCTCATTCCTTACAGCTATGGCAGTGTGGTGCGAAACCTCAACATTACGTATTCCGACGCTACGGCTTCGATTACCTATGCCTCAAAGAATTCCGATGGTGTGCCAGGGGCATTCTTTGGCGGCGTAATCGGCTGCATCATGGGCGGCGACAACATTATCGACGGCGTAACGGTGAGTTCGGACCACTTTGTCGTTGCTGGCGCGAAGGGCGATAAGGGCGGTGCGCACCTTGTGCCCGTTGGCGGTTACGTCGGTGCCATTGCGGGTGGCGGCGTGATCTTCCGACACATGACGGGGACGTCTTGGCGCGCTGGAACCAAAACAAAAGTCCAAAGTACGGCCGAGGGCGGTGCCAACTACCAGCTGTACGACAACCCCTACGTTGGTCGTGTGATTGACGGCTACGCCTTTAGCGAAGGCTGTAAAGTTGAGAACGGCGATGCAAACTACAAGATTAATGAGCTCGATGTAAAAGACACCGGCTGCGTAACCACAACCGATACGTATATGAAATACAGCTGGAGTGCTGGCCAGCAAAACAACAACGCTCCGCAAACCACAGTCAAAGATTCACAGGGCCTGCTCGTGCTGTCTGCCATTATCAACAGCGGTGCGGGTGCCGGCGCCGCTCACACCGATGAGGTAAATGGCAACGGCACATATCGCGGGTCGCATGCGTATGAGGGCAGCAGCGTCAAAGGTGCCATTTCCTCGACAGGATACAAGTTCGGAAATGAGCGGTATGGCAAGGTCCGCAATGCGAATTACACTGCGGTCGGAAAACCCGCCGATGCTGCAGCAGCGAGCGATTTTGAGACTTCGACCAACGATGATCTTAAGGCGCCGGGCAACCAGGAATACCAAGGCGCACTGGACGGCAAAGACGGACAAGACATTAACTCGCCCTACTTGGTGAAGAAATATGCGACCGATTGGCGCACTGGCTACGTGTGCGCGACGGGCGTTTGCGGCATGGACCTGAAGCTTGAGCAGGGTGTGTCCTATGATATGACAGGCTACGGCTCGGGATTCTTAGGTCTTTCGGGCCGCTATTACTCAAATGCTTGCGCGACTGACAAGAAGGCCAACGACAAAGATTTCATTACTCCGGGCATTGCCGCCATTAACGGCAACGGCGCGACGATCAAAGTTTCAAACAACACGCGCGAGTATGTTGACGATGACTACAGTGTTGCAGGCGTAGGGGGTCTGTTCAGCACGGTCAAGTTCTACTCGAGTTCATACAATAAAGGAAGTATCGAGGCGAATAACAACGCAAATGTAAGCAATCTCAACTTTAAGAACTGCAATATCTCGCTTACCTATGTATCTTCGACTGGGGTGGAGCAGTCCACGTCGACGAGCAACGGAAAAAGCAGCTGGGTGGGGACCGGTTGCCTCGCGGGCTCAACTGCAAATCAGGGAGGCTCGAGCGGGGTCGCCTATGGAGTGTTCAAAAACGTAGACATTTCTAACAGCGCCGTAGCCGGAGGTTGCATGGCAGGTGGTCTTATCGGAAGCGCTGGCCTCATGACGCGCAGTACCGATGGTTCCAACGGCTCGATTGTGAATTATGGAGGAACGTCCTCTCCGGTGAAGCTGTATGACTGTTCATATAGCGGGATCGCTGTCAGTGCCCGTTCAAATGCTGGTGGTTTCGTCGGCTATATCAATTCGGGCGACTGCGGCGTTTGGGTATCGAATGACAAGACTATTGCCGATAATTCGACTATTTCTATTGTCGAGAAGACAGGAGAGTCACAGTCGCCGGATTCGAATAGCACTGCTGGTGGCATCTTCGGCCTTACGGGGGGCGCTCTAAGCGTAAATACCGGGCAGGGCGATGGCGCAAGCCAGGTTGCAACGATCAATGACGTGTCTCTCATTGTTAACCACAATGCGCTCGGAATAGGTGGAATTGCTGGACGCACGGTGACCTATCAATCTAATGTTAATCGCGTCAAGGTGACGTCAACTAAAAAGGTGTCGGAAAAAACGCCGACATACTTTGGCTCTTTACAAGCGGTGACAAATACCGCCAATGCTTATGCCATAAGCACGGGGGGCATTATTGGATCGGCAAAAAATAGCGTGACGCTTAATTCCTGTACGGTCGAAAATCTTCGTATGGGCGTAACCGAGCATGCGGGCGGTCTTGTGGGGGGCACGTCTAACGGAAATACACTGAGCGCCACTAATATTACTGTTGATGGCGTGCAGTTTGATGGTGCTCGCTGCGGTGGCATTCTTGGAAACTGCCAAGGCCAGGGTGCAACCAATGTTGTCGTTGCGAATGCGACAGTGCAGAACTGCTCGTTCGGAACACTTAATTCAACATGGAAACATGGGGATGGAGACCTGAGAAATCACTCCGGCGGCATTATTGGCGCCGCTTCTGGCACGATTAAGATCGCCAATGTGCTCATTAGCAAAAATGATTTTAAACAGCCGGGCGGTCAGGGTTTCTTGTTGGGCGATACCGCGCAAACGGCGTCGGACTTCAAGGGACTCTATGCCGCAGGCGTCGACATCGTGCTTAAGGATGAATCCAACAACTCCTCAGCTCAAAAACCGATTAAGTATTTCAATGACAGTGTTGTTGCCGATGTAAACAAGAAGACCTACATCGCATTTGGCGACTATGAGGACACGCTTTCCGATGCCGATGGCGCGACGCTGTATGGCAATGATGCTAATACCAGCAATGTGACGGCAACCGTCTCTCCTTACGTCACAACGAGTCCGAAGAGCGGTCTTGCTGTGCGTGCTTCCGATGCCGACACAACTGATCGCTATCTGTTCGGCGATGGCATGAACGTTGGTCTTGCTGCGAACATCAAGAATCCGGAAGCCGCCAGCGTCCCCAGCCGTTATACCTACACCAACATTGGTGGCATCGATGACAAGAGCGGCACCTATCAGAATGCGTCGAGCTATGACGCCGCATCTGTGAAGAGCACGTTCAATGAGAATAACGAGAAGGACAACCAGGCCACAACGAACTTCCCCGTTTTGGTTATCTCGGGCACCGATAGTACGACCGTCACGAGCTATTTAAACATCATCACGAACGGAGGCTTCTCCGACGCTTGCAGACTGAACGGTACGGATGTTACCAAAGCGCACGTGACGGCTAAGGCGGAGGTGTTCCAGCTCAAGAACGGTGTATTCGTTAGGGACGAAGAAACATCGAAAAACCCCACGCTTCGTGTGGTGAACAACGGCAAGAACAACATGTCATTTAGCCCAAGCTCCGATTGGGATAACGGTAAGAGCCGCTTTACGCTCCTAACCGTTACCTTTACCGAGGCGGGCCAGAGCTACAACGTTCAGGTGCCTATCATCGTTAAGCGCAAGCTCGAGATTGATTTCACCGCAACGTATGACTATGGCACCAACTTTAAGGAGAGCAATTACGCCAAGCTCGGGGCCGACGCGCATGTACTTACGAGCTTTGGCGAGCCAATGACGGGTCTGCTGACCTGGACATACAACTCTGCCAAAGGAGCGGAAGTCGACTTTGGCTGGGACAGTTATATGGCTGCTGGCGGCTCGATGAAGGGGCTCGGCAAGAGCATCAGCTTCGAAGGTTCCAAGGGCAAGCTGCCCCAAGGCACCCAACTCACGCTCGTCGATGCGAACGTTGACGGAAAAGCTGGCAGTAAGGAGTATCACTATGAGGTAGGCGAGGGCGGCGCAACGAGCGTTTCGCTGAGCGGAGACGCCGGCTTTAAAGATTCTGCGGGTAATCCATATCAGGAGCGATGGCTGAGCGAGATTTTGGGCGTTTCGGCCAAACAGGACAATGACGGCGCGTGGGTCGTGTGCGATAACGAGAAGGATGCGACCGCGAAGGCGAAGCTCGACGGCGAGTGGAAACTATTTAAGGTCGCGAGTGGTAGCGGTACTGATCACTACACGTTGACGGTGCCAAAGAATGACGGCAAGGAGCAGCGCTCGTCGGAGAGCGTTTACCTGGTTGTCAACGTGCCCGAACCTGTTGATGGAACAGGAAGCATCAACGGCTACACTGGCACATCCATCAGCTCGGGCTCCTCGGGTGACCGTGTGTCCGTGAACCTGCATCGAGTTTTGCGTCCCAACGGCGGCAAGGAGACCGACATTCAAAACAATACGGCATCGACATACAGCATCCTGTCCAACTACGGGCAGCAGGTAGTCGACAATAAGTCGGAAACGCGCACCCAGGTCTCGCAGTCAGGAGACGGCGCTGCCTACGTTCTTGCTCTTGACGTTACCGATACGATTACGTTTAGCGCGAGCCAGGCTTATGCTAATGTGGACTCTCTGTTCTATCGGCTTGATACGTCGTTATGCAAGTATGACGCCAAAAATGCCCTGACGGGAGTGAGCAGTTTTCCGAGTGGTACTTCGGCGATTGCTAAGTTCTACGTCGCCATCGGTGATCAGAACTACACGTGGAATAATGGCAGCTGGACGACTTGCGATGCTTCGACGCCTGCATATACGCAGACCGTGGCGGACACGGGCGATGGCTCGCTAGAGCTCACACTCGATCATGATCTCGCTGGAATTCGCGCGCTCGCAACGAGCGGGTCCTTTGCCGTGCGTACGGTGGTGGAAGAGATTCGCCTTACACCCGACGGCTGTAGTGACGTTATCGCTCTGTCCAAGCAGCAGGGCGAGGATGCCTGCACAAAGATGTCCTACATAGCAAAGCTTTCGACGCGCAAGTCTGGTCTTGCCACCTCGAGTATGACGGAGACGACGCCTGGCAAAGTCGGCTACTATCGTATGGACAAGGGCGATGCGACCATTACGCTTTCGGCGCCAGATAAGTCGCAGCTCGGTATCAATGTGGACGATCTGCGCCCGATTGCGGACGGCACGATTGGCTTGGGCGCCACCTACGAGTTGGGCGGGCTCAACAGCGCCGCCGAGGCAATTGCGAGCGCCGATTCCGTTGTATACACGCTTAAGCTGCAGCGCCGCAACGGCATCGATGGCTCGTATGTGGACGTGACGGGCAACATTTCCGATTACGTGACTGTGACGGAGAGCAAGCTTGCCACGGTTAACGCAGCGGGCAATGCGATCACCTTCACTGACTCGAAGGAGAATGGTACGTTCCATACGCGGAACGGTGACACTACGTTTAGCCTGCCCTTTACCGTTAAGGTCAACACTCAGGTTGAGCAACGAGACCAGTTCTACGCGAATTATCGTCTGGTGATGACGGCGAGCCTGGTGACGAATGGAACGGAGGGCGCAACGCCCCAATCGCCTGACTATGTGACATATACGCTCACGAGGGTGAATCTCAACGGCATTGACCATAGATCCGGGACCAACTAACTACGCGAGGGGTGGCGGCCATCCGGTTGCCGCCCCTTTCTTGTCAGCGTGGACCGATCTGTGGACCCCGCTGGACAGTTAGTTCAGATACGTATGATCACGCCTTAGATCTCAGAAAACAAATCTAAAAACTGCGGCATCGATTTCACTTCGCCAGCCGCATTACGGCGCGAGAACATCTAAGGGAACAACTTGGACTCCGCGGTCGGTAACATGGGCCTGTGAACCAAATCCAATGATTGCTACTTTGGAAACCGGCGGTGTGTTTCCGGCGGCAACCATACGCTTCTCGACGGCAACGAGACTGTCCGACGCCTCTTCGATTTGCGCGGAACTGAGCTTGACCTCAACGGGAATCCAGATCCCACCTGGAGCCGCTATGACAGCGTCGATCTCAAGATCGCTGGAATCGTGATAGTGATAGAGGCCCATTCCGTTTGCCCTCGCATAGACCCATAGATCATGGAGCGCCAACGATTCGAAAAGCAGCCCAAGTGTCTTGAAGTCTGACAGCAATGTCTCCACAGTCGCCCCGAGCGCAGCCGCTGCAAGCGAAGGGTCGGCAAGATGATGCTTACGCGCTTCCCTCAAATGCACCGGAGATCTCATCGCTGGATTCCATGCGGGGATATCGCAGACGAAACTCAAACTGGTGAGAAGAGATATGTATGATGCCGCGGTTTGCCTCGATACGTCGCCACCCAAATCGGCCACAAGCGCCTTGAGCGTTGCCAGAGTTGATTCGTTGCGCGCTAACGACGCGATGACAGCTTTCACTTTTTCAGGATCTCGTCGAGAGCCATCGACACGGGGAATGTCTTCCTCAGCGACCATCTCGATATATCGCTTTGCCGTCGCGGACGCAGTTCGCGTGTCACGCCCCAACCAGGTGAAAAACACCTACTCGACACCGTGCATGAGCTCCGAAATGGTGATGTGAAAGCCGTCGGCAATCTTCTTGAGATTTGAAAGGCTGACATTGCGTCGCCCGACTTCAATGTTCGCGTAGTGGGAACGATCCATCTCAGTCAAATTGGCGAACTGCTGACCCCGCTGGACAGTTAGTTCAGATACGTATAAATCCAAGTCCTGGCAGACGGTCTTAACGCTCGTTTTGAAGAAAAAAGCAGTCCAAAACTAAGGTTCGCTAGCTGATACGGGCGCAATTCACGGTCAATAGGGTCCCAACAGGGCCTTTCGGGAGGTTCAGACGCGGTTTTGGCGCGGCAATTTATACGTATCTGAACTAACTGTCCACCCTCTGTTAGAAGAGGGCGTTCCGGCTTCCCACTTAACTTTCCAACTTTCCACTTAACTTTCCACCTAAGGTGGAAAGCTGGAAAGTAAGTGGAAAGCTGACGTGTTAGCTGGGAGATGGGGAGGGGTTAATAATTACATCTTCAGCACAAAATGACCAAAAGAGTACCAATTTAGTTGGTAATCCGTTGCCGCCTAGCTGCAAGCTAACTACCTGCGTAAATAAAAGGTAAAGATATTGCACAAGCTGGCAACAAATGTCCAGATACCGCTGTTGCGATTTTCAATTAACTGTTACGCGCAAACAGCAAAATGCTACTATCTAACATGCACGTTAGAAAACAGGTAAACGTTTAGGGCTAAGAAGTGGCAGGTATGTCAGAAGCAACAAGGACTCGCACGCATGCGCCCGAGGTCAGGCAGCGCGCCGTCGAGGTCCTCCAAGAGGGGGTCGGTCATCGTGCCCTCGCCGCGGAGCTCGGCATTCCCCAGGCCACGGCTCGTCAGTGGGCCCGAGCATATGCCGTGGGCGGTGCCGAAGCCGTGCTCAACGCGGGCTCGCATCACCGCACGTATTCGTATGACGTTAAGCTCGCCGTGGTAAAGGATCGCCTGGAAAACGGCCTGACGGTTCGCGAGGCCATGATCAAGCACAAGATCCCCAGCGAGTCTTCGGTCAAGGCTTGGTGTCGTCAGTATCGCGATGGCGGCGCCGACGCGCTTATCGATAAGCCGCGCGGTCGCAAGCCGCGCGTTAAGCAGGCAGAGTAGCAAGAGGGTGCGCCCACGGGGGCGCATTTTTCTTGCCGCGCCACTGCTCCAAAGCGGACAGACTCCTTACCCCGTACGCCTAAAACTCCCCAGTTGACCGAAAACCTGCCACCGCAACCCCGTAATTGAGCTATAACGTTAAACAATTGCAGCGTTTTTGCATGGGGGAGTGATGGTATGACGCTACTGTATTTCCTTACCCTGTTTCCGCTGGTACCGGCGCTGGGCATGCTGCTCGCGCGCGGTGACCGCGCCCGCGATGCGGTAGGGCTCATAGGCTCCGGCATTATTATGGCGGTGACAGTTGTAGTCGCCGTCATGTTTTTTGGCACGGGCCCGCAGAGCTTTGAGGTTGCCCCCGGCACCTCGTCTACGCTCTCGATCATCATCTCCGCCATCGACGTGATCTTGTGCGCCGTCATCCTGTACAACGCGCGCAAATTTAAGAGCACGCTCACCACGGTGCTCGGCATAGTCCAACTGGTGGGCTCCGTTGCCTTTGCGGCCATGACGTTGCCCGCGACCGAAGCCGTCACGGCGACGCCGCTCTACCTGGACTACATGAGTGTGACCATGGTGCTTGCCGTCGGCATCGTCGGCAGTCTGATCTGCGTGTACGCCCTGGGCTACATGAAGGACTTCCAGGCCCACGACGAGCACGAGGCAGCGCTGCGCGGGCAGGCCGCGCCCGACCGTCGCCCGCAGTTCCTGGCGCTCATGTTCCTGTTCCTCTCGGCTATGTTTGTCATCGTGACGAGCGACAACCTCGAGTGGCTGTTCTGCGGTTGGGAAATCACCACCGTGTGCTCGTTCCTTATGATTGGCTACACGCGCACGCCCGAGGCCATCAAAAACGCCTTTACCCAGATCATCCTCAACATGCTGGGCGGCATCGCGTTTTTGGCCGGACTCATGTACCTGCACGTTAACGGCATGCCGCTGACCATCTCGGGCATGATCGAGCTTTCCGGCACCGGCACCGCGCAATCCGCGCTGCTGGTGATGCCAGTCATCCTGCTATCGCTCGCCGCCCTTACCAAGGCAGCGCAGATGCCGTTCCATACCTGGCTGCTCGGTGCTATGGTCGCCCCCACACCCACGAGCGCCCTGCTGCACTCGTCAACCATGGTCAAAGCCGGCGTGTTCCTGATGGTCAAGCTGAGCCCGCTCTATGCCATCTATCCCGTAACCGGCTTTATGGTCACGAGTGTGGGTGCCATCACGTTTTTGCTCGCTGCCCTCATGGCCATCTCGCAGAGCAACGCCAAGCGCGTGCTTGCGTACTCCACCATCTCCAACCTGGGCCTCATCAGTGCCTGCCTGGGCGTCGGCGCGCCCGAGGCCGTGTGGGCCGCTATCTTCCTGATCTTGTTCCATACAGTGGCCAAGTCGCTGCTGTTCCTGTGCGTGGGCACCGCCGAGCACCATATCGGCAGCCGCAACATCGAGGACATGGACGGTATGTTCAGCCGCATGCCGCACCTGACGCGCCTGATGATGTTGGGCATCATGGGCATGTTCGTGGCGCCGTTTGGCATGCTCGTGTCCAAGTGGGGCGCCCTGGTGGCGTTTGCGCAGACCGGCAACGTGCTCATGATCATGGTGCTTGCCTTTGGCTCGGCCGCGACGTTTTACTTCTGGGGCAAGTGGCTTGCCAAGCTTTCGGGCGTCGACCCCACGGCTCAAAACGTTGAGGTCAATGTCCATAAGACCGAATGGATGGCGCTCAACACCATCGCCGCGCTGCTGATTCTGTGCTGCGTGGCGTTTCCGGTTATCTCGAGCGGTCTGGTGTCGCCTTACTTGGCCATGGTGTTTGGCCGCGTGCCGTACGTTATTGGCAAGGACGCCATGTATCTGATGGTGGTTATCGTGGCGTTTATCGCCGTGGTGCTGCTGACGTCGTTCCGCGTGAGCAACAAACCGCACGTCAACGTGTACCTTTCGGGCGTGGGAACCGACAAATATCGCCATTTCCGCGGCTCGATGGGACACGAGGTGAAGGCCGAAAAGCGCAATTGGTACTCGGAGGACGCCCTTGGCGAGAAGCGTATCGGCCCCGCGGGTAGCGTCGTGTGCTGCAGCATTATCTTGTTTGCGCTGCTGTGTTGCGCGTGGATTGGGCCCGAGCGGCTTGCCATGAGCGCGCCCTCGGTGCTGCGCGGTAAGTATTTCGAAGGCTCGGGCGTCGTGGGCATTTTTATTGGCACCGTGGCGTTTGCCCTGATCGCGCCGCTTGTGGGCGGCCTGATCGACGGTCTTGACCGTAAGCTTTCGGCCCGTATGCAGGGCCGCGTGGGACCGCGCCTGCTGCAGCCGTTCTACGATGTGGCCAAGCTGCTGCGCAAGGCTCCCGCCAGCGTAAACACCATGGACGATACCTATATGGCGTGCGCGCTCATCTTTACCGTGGTGGGCGGCGGCATCTTTGTGTCGGGTTCCAACACGCTGCTGTGCGCCTTTATGGTTACGCTCGCCGCGATCTTTGTGGTGCTGGCGTCCGCCTCGACGCAAAGCCCGTTTGCGCAGGTCGGCGCCGACCGCGAGCTGCTGCAGGTTATGAGCTACGAGCCCGCCGTTCTGCTGATGAGCGTGGGCCTGTACCTTGCCACCGACAGCTTCGATTCCATCGCCGTGACGGGGCAGTCGGCCCCCATCATCGTGTACAGCGCACCCATTTTCCTCGCACTGCTCGCGGTGCTTACCATCAAGCTGCGCAAGTCGCCGTTTGACCTTTCGTACTCGCATCACGCGCATCAGGAGATTGTCCAGGGCGTCGCCACCGAGATGAGCGGCGGCACGCTGGCCAAGATGACTCTTATGCACTGGTGCGAGACCGTGCTGTTTTTGATGTGGGTGGGCATGTTCTTTGTTTGGGACAACCCGGTGAGCTGGGCGGTCGCCTTGGTCGTTATGGCCGCGACGTATTTTGTCGAGGTGCTGATCGACAACACCTTCGCACGCAGCACTTGGCGCAGCTGCTTTAAGCTCGGCTGGGGCGTGGCGCTGGTGTTTGGCCTGCTCAACCTTATGCCCATCCTCGTCGACGTGTTTATTTAGGAGGCGGCATCCATGGATCATAAAATGTCGCGCTCGCCGTGGGTTATTCATTACGACGGCTCGAGCTGCAACGGATGCGATATCGAGGTGCTGGCCTCGCTCACGCCACTGTTTGATGCGGAGCGCTTTGGCGTGGTCAACACCGGCAACCCCAAGCATGCGGATATCTTTTTGGTGACGGGGTCGGTCAATGCCCAGAACCTGCCCGTCGTGCGTCAGATCTACAACCAGATGCTCGAGCCCAAGTGCGTGGTGGCCTGCGGCATTTGCGCGTGCTCGGGCGGCGTGTTCCGCGATGCGTACAACGTGATCGGCGGCGTGGACCGCGCGATTCCCGTGGACGTGTACGCGCCCGGGTGCGCCATTCGCCCCGAGACCGTGATCGATGCCATTGTGGAGGCGTGCGGCATTCTGGACCAGAAGGAGGCCGTGATGCGCGCCGGTGGCGATCCGCTCACCGTGGGCGGCGCCGCAACCTGGGACGGTGGCGTTGAGCTGGGCGATGACGGGTTTGTAGCTGCTGCGGGGGCCGGCGATGGGGCCGGCGCGCCCGCCGCGCCTGCCGGGTCTGCCGTGCCCGCCGCTGCAAAGGAGGCCGAGTAATGCAAAAGGCAATCTATACCACCGTCGGGATCGATGAGCTGCTGCCGCATGTGCAGGCGCTCAAGGGTGCCGGCGCGCGCTTTGTGCAGATGCATGCCGAGCGCTGTGTGGACGACGGCTCGTATCGCCTGGTCTATACGTTTATCAACATTCGCGCCGCCCAGGAGCAGATCGCGCGGGACGGCAGCTATGCGATCGAGAACCTGGTGGTCGAGGGTATCGGCCAATACCAGGAGATCCCGTCCATCAGCTCGTATTATCCGGCGGTGTTTCCGTTTGAGAACGAAGCACACGACCTGTTTGGTCTTGCCATCACCGACATGCAGGTCGACTTTAAGGGCTTTTTCTACCAGGTCTCGACTGCCGACCCCATGAGCGTCATCACGCCCGAGGTGAAGGCTGCGCGCGAGAAGGCCATGAAGGTCCGTGCCGCTGCCGAGGCCAAGGCGCGCAAGGCCGCAGCCGAGAAGGCCGTCGCCGCTGCGGCTACTGCGGGGGAGGGCGCTGCGGGCGCTGCCGCCGCCCAACCCGCTGTGGCTGCCGGCTCCGATGCTCAGCACGATGAAGCTGCTGCCAAGGCCGCGCTCAAAGCCGCCGAGCTAGAGGCAAAGCTTGCCGCCATGGATCCCGAGAAAGCGGCTAAGGTCCGCGCGGCGCTTGCCGCCAAGGCCGCCCGCGACAAGCAGAAAAAGGAGGCGTAAGGTCCATGGCACATCGCTCCGTTATTCCGTTTGGCCCGCAGCACCCGGTGCTGCCCGAGCCGCTTCATCTGGACCTGGTGATCGAGGACGACCGCGTCATCGAGGCAATTCCGCAGATCGGCTTTGTGCACCGCGGACTCGAGAAACTCACCGAAAAGCGCGATATGCATCAGTTTGGCTACATCGCCGAGCGCATCTGCGGCATCTGCGCCGTGGGCCACAGCTGCGGCTATGCCAGCGCCTGCGAGCGCATGCTCGACATCGAGGTGCCCGGCCGCGTGCAGTATATCCGTACCATTCTGCACGAGCTTTCTCGCATTCACTCGCACCTGCTGTGGCTGGGCCTGCTCGCCGATGCCTTTGGCTTCGAGGCGCTGTTCTATCGGTCGTGGACGCTGCGCGAGCAGATTCTCAAGATTTTTGAGAGCACTTGCGGCGGCCGCGTGATCCTGTCGATTAACGAGATTGGCGGCCTTAAGCACGACATCGAGGACTCCGAGTTGGCGGGCATCGTCCAGACGCTTGATGCCATGCGCCCCGACTACGAGGCCCTGGTGCATACATTTTTGAACGACGACAGCTGCGGCGAGCGCCTGCATGGCGTGGGCGTGATCAGCAAGAAGGACGCGCTGGATTTGTCGATGGTCGGTCCGTTCGGTCGCGCCTCGGGCGTGGACTACGACGTACGCATGTTTGGCGACGGCGCCTATGCGGATTTGGCCGCGTTTGAGCCGATTGTTGCCACCGACGGTGACTGCTATGCCCGCTGCCAGGTGCGTTGTGCCGAGGTCACGCAGGCCATGGACATTATCAAGGAGCTTGTGGGCAAGATTCCGCACGATGGCATTGGCGGGCGCACCAAGCTCACACCGGCCGACGGTGCGCGCGGCGAGGTTGTGATTGAGCAACCGCGCGGCGAGGCGTACTACTATGTGCGCGGCAACGGCACCAAGAACCTGGACCGCTTCCGCGTGCGCACGCCGACGTCGCAAAACCTGGCGGGCCTGACGCACGCGCTGCAGGGTGTGCTCCTTGCCAACGTGCCAATGATTATCCTGACCATCGATCCCTGCATTAGCTGCACGGAAAGGTAGGCGCGGCATGAGTTTACTGACATTTGCCAAGACGGCCTTGGGCTCTATGGTCAAGCAGCCGGTTACGGTGTGCTATCCGCAGGAGGAGCTGACGGCGCCCGAGCGCCTGCGCGGGCATATCGTCAATGACATGGACGTGTGCATTTGCTGCGGTATGTGCGCACGTCGCTGCCCGGCGGGCGCACTCGCGGTCGATCGCAAGGGCGGTACCTGGTCGATTGACCCGTATGCCTGCGTGGTGTGCGGCGAGTGCATCGAAAGCTGTCCCAAGCATTGCCTGAGTATGGACACCGCCCGCACTCCGGTTGCGGCGGACAAGACGCCCACGGTAGAAACCAAGCCGGAGTAGCGCGTAGACGGGCCGGTGGGGCAAAAATGCCCCACCGGCCCCGCGCTTAAACGCGCGGTTGGGCCGCTCGAACAAAACTATGCCGGATTACGGGGCGGGATTGCGAATCCCCAACCATATCGAAAACCACGAAAATAAAACCGCAGGTAGACAGGCTGCTATTTTGCAGAAAACGCGAGGATGGACGTGGCTCCTGAGTTTAGCCCCGTAAACCGGCATAGTTTTAAAATGGCATTAAATCGGTAACAGCCATTTAGCTTTGACGGGGTGGTCGGACGTTGGTTGATTACCCCCGCAGGTAGGCGATGGCGATCTGGGTGCGGTTGCGTAGGCCCATTTTGGCCAGGATCGAGCTGATGTGGTTTCGCACGGTGCCTTCGCCCATATAGGCGGTGGCTGCGATCTCCTTGTTGTCGAGACCGCGGGCGATGAGCTCGGCGACCTCGAACTCGCGGTCGGTCAGGCCGGCAAAAGCTGCGGGCCGGCGGGGCGTGCCGGTTTCAGTTCCCGCCCCGTCAAAGTCAACATCCTCGATCGCCTTGCCCTCCAGCACGCGCTTGCCGTCCATGACCTGCGCCAACGCTGGAGGAATGGCGGCGACATCGGTTTTGATCAGGTAGCCGCGGGCGCCCAACTTGAGTGCCGACACAATGTACTCGTCATCTGAAAACGTGGTCAGGAACACCACGCGTGCCGCGGGGTCGCGCTCAAGGATCTCGCGGGCCGCCGAAAGGCCGTCACGCCCCGGCATCTGGATGTCGAGCAGCGCGATATCGGGCGCGTGCTCGGTGTAGAGCGCCACCGCATCGTTGCCGTCGGCGCCGGTGCCCACCACTTCAATCTGCGGCTGGGCGCCCAGGATAATCTTGAGCGAATCGACTACCAGGCGATCGTCATCGACAACTATGAGTCTCATCGGGCCTCATCTCCTTGCTGTTTGGGAACGGTGGCAAACACGCGCCAGCCGGCGGCGCCGGCGCGCGGACCGGCGGTGAAGGTGCCGCCAAGCGCCTCGACGCGCTCGCGCATGGAGCCGAGCCCCATGCCTTCCGCGGTGCCGCGGCCGCCCGTCGGGGTCTCGCCCGTGCCATCGTCGGTAACGATGAGCTGGTAAAACGACGGATGCTCCATGCATCGCACGGTGACGGTCTGGGCGTGGGCATGGCGCAGGGTGTTGGAGAGCGCCTCGCGAAGGACCGCTGCAAAGCAGCTGGCGACGTTGGCGGGCGCATGCTCGGCCAAAACCTCAAGCTCAATCTGCGGACCGACGTCCGAGCGCGCGTCCTCAACAATGCGTTCGAGTTGCACGGAGAGGTCGGCGGCGTTGTCATTAAGCGCGTGGACGCTGGCGCGCACAAGCTGGAGTGCCTCGTCAACGGTGTGCTTGACGTCGGCGAAGTCGGCGGCGACGCCGGGCTCGTTGGCGTGGACCACGCGCAGGGCCTCGGTCTGTAGCGAGGCGCGCGTGAGCTGGTGGCCGACGTTATCGTGGATCTCGCGCGCAATGCGGGCGCGCTCGGCGAGCGTCGCGAGTTCGACCTCGTAGTCCTGGCGGTCGGCAAGGTCGCGGTTGCGCGCCTCGAGCGCGAGGGCTCGTTCCTGCAGTTCGTCACGGGTGCGACGCATGCGCTCCTGCTCACGTTCCAACTGGGCGGTGCGCAACGACAGCAAGGTGGCGGCGACCGAAAGGATGGCGGTCAACAGCAGCGCACGGGTGGGAAGCGCGCCGGTGCGATAATCCGCAACGAGCGCGAAGACAAAAGTGGCGGCTACGCCCAGTGCGGGCCATGCGTGCTCGCGGCGCACATGTTGCGCGATGTCATAGAAGGCGAGGGGTGCAAACGGCACAAAGGACGGCACAAAGACGGCCGCGATGATGTAAGCGTAGCTCGCGGCCTCGCTGGCGCGGCGGGCGCGCTCGCCTTGCGCGACCTCGGTCAGCGCGGCGATGACGACGCCAAGGCAAAATGCCGCAACCAAGCGGGCGTCCACAGCAAGGCCCAAGGCGGCCGCGATGCAGCACGCCAGCACGATTGATTTGTCGAATAGCCTGTTCATACGGGTATTGTACGCGATGGCGTGCGCGGGGGAGGCCCCACCGGGAGCAACCGTGACATTTGTCCCAGCAAGGGGGACCGCGACTATATCTCGCCGACAA
>CAKUFW010000014.1 GCA_934650975.1 uncultured Collinsella sp.
TCGAGCTCGGTGTAGGCAAAGTAGGTTTTCTCTTTGCAGTTGATCTCGTAGAGCGGCGACTCGGCGATATACACGTAGCCCTCGTCGATAAGCGTGGGCACCAGGCGGTAGAGCATGGTGAGCACGAGCGTGCGGATGTGATAACCGTCGACGTCGGCGTCCGTACAAATGATGACCTTGTTCCAGTTGAGGTTATCCAGGTCAAAGGCGCCCAAGTTCTTGATGCGCTTGTCTTTAATCTCCACGCCGCAACCCAGCACGCGCATAAGGTCCATGATGATGTCAGACTTAAAGATGCGGGGGTAATCCTCTTTCAGGCAGTTGAGGATCTTGCCGCGGACGGGCATGACGCCCTGGAACTCGGCATCGCGCGAGGTGCGAATGGCGCCTGCTGCCGAGTCGCCCTCTACGATGTAGATCTCGCGGCGGCTCTTGTCCTTGGAACGGCAATCGATGAACTTCTGCACGCGGTTGGCCATGTCGGTCTTTTGCTGCAGGTTGGTCTTGATGCTCTGGCGCGTCTTCTCGGCGTTCTCGCGCGAACGCTTGTTGATGAGTACCTGCTCCATGATCTTATTGGCGGCGTCTTTGTTCTCGATTAAGTAGGTCGAGAGGCGCTCCTTCAAGAAGGCGGTCATGGCCTGCTGGATAAAGCGGTTATTGATGGCCTTCTTAGTCTGGTTCTCGTAGGACGTCTGGGTGGAGAAACAGTTGGTCACGAGCACCAGGCAGTCCTGGACGTCTTGCCACTTAATGCCGCTCTCGTTTTTGTTGTACTTGCCCTGTTGCTTAATGTAGGCATCGATGGCGCTGGTCAGAGCGCTGCGGGCCGCCTTTTCGGGCGAGCCGCCGTTCTCGAGCCATGACGAGTTGTGGTAGTACTCCTGCATCATGAAGGTGCGCGAGAAGCACATGCACGCGGTGATCTTTACGTTGTAGTCGGGCAGGTCCTCGCGATCGCGACCGCGGCGGTCGGCCTCGATAAAGAAGGGCTCGGTGAGGTAATCGGCACCGACCTTCTCGAGCACGTAGTCCTCAATGCCCTTGGGATAGCAGAAGTCCTCTTCGGTAAATTCGCCGTCATCGCCCTCGATGCGCAGGCGGAAAGTAACGTTGGCGTTGACCACGGCCTGGCGGCGCATGGTCTCGCGATACCAATCGTGGGGAATGCTGATGGAGGTAAAGACCTCGAGGTCGGGGCGCCACTTGATGGTGGTGCCGGTGCGGTTCTCGTCGCTGGGCTCAATCTCGAGCGCCTTCTTCTTGGCGCCGACGACCTTGCCCTTCTTAAAGTGCAGGGAGTACTTGTTGCCGTCGCGCCAGACGGTGACGTCCATGTACTCGGAAGCGTACTGGGTCGCGCAGGAGCCCAGGCCGTTGGTGCCGAGCGAGAAGTCGTAATCGCCACCCTGGTTGTTGTTGTACTTGCCGCCGGCGTAGAGCTCGCAGAAGACGAGCTCCCAGTTAAAGCGTTTCTCGGAGGGGTTCCAGTCGAGCGGGCAGCCACGGCCGTTATCCTCTACCTGGATAGAGCCATCGCGAAAGGCGGTAAGGGTGATGAGCTTGCCGTAGCCCTGGCGTGCCTCGTCGACGGCGTTGGACAGGATCTCGAAGGCGGCGTGCGCGCAGCCGTCGAGTCCGTCCGAGCCAAAGATGACGGCGGGGCGTAGGCGTACGCGCTCCTCGTCCTTGAGCTGACGAATACTGTCGTTACCATAGTTTGCGGTGTTTTTTGCCATACTCGCTCTCTTGGTGCTTCCTCTTGTGCATTTAAGTCGTATAGATAGTCAAGGTAGCATAGCCCAGCCCGTGGGCGATTCCATCCAACACGAAATCCATCGAACAATCGTTCGTAATTTGATGGAATGGCGTTTACTCGGGCAAAACCGAGTCGGTTCTGTCCGAGTAAGTTTGAAGGCGGCTGAAGGCGCCCTATCTTGTTTGCGGCTGTTGGTTCAAATCGAACATTGGGACAGACGTCTCGTTTTATGGGCCACGGGCGTGCGTGCGCGGGTCCTTTTGGCCCATAAGGGATGCTGGCGGGGCGTTATTTGGGCCGCTGGTCACTTCGCCCGTGCCGTGTTTCGTCATACGCTCATAGCGGAAGCCGATGCCACGGGGCCGACGAAAGCCTCGGGCAGCGGATGAGCTGCAAGCCGAAAGGAGCGGTGAGGATGATGAAGCCCATGACGAAAAAGCTGCTGTTAGGAATTCCCATCGTGACGCTTTCGGCCGTGCTGGCGTGTTCGGTGGCCGGCTGTGGCGGTAGTGCTCCGAGCGGCTCGGCTGGCAGCTCGGGTGGCAGTGCTCCCGTAGAGAAGAAGGCCAAGGCCTATGAGTCGCAGACGGTCGAGGTGGCTGGCATAACCTACGAGTCAGTAGCCCACGGTACGTTCTATCGCGGCGACGGTAAGCTGCAGGACGGCTTTTACCTGCACGTCAAGATCACCAACAACAATGAAAAGAACAGGACGTTTAACTCCTTTAACGTGCATGCTGCCCAGGGCGATCTTGAGGCAGGCGACCCGTTGTTTACTTCCGGCAAGGCGGCCGTGCTCGACTACGTTGCAAGCGAGGCTCCCGATGAGCTTCACGAGGGCATCGATCTTTCCAAGAGGCAAGATATCGGTCCGGGCGAGACCGTTGAGTATGTCTACTTCTGGGCGCCCAAGACGGCGTACTACGGGCCCATCACTGTCGAGTTCGTAGACGCTTACGCCCCCGCCAAGAATCATGAGGCTATGCACTTCGACACCACGGGATGCGAGACCAAGGAGTTCAAGGCGGCCGGCGGCGTGGCCGATTCTGGCGAGAAGGCAGATTTAACGGGCATCGATTGCGCATCGTACAGTATCGAGGCCGCCGATGGGTACACGCTGGATTCGTCCAACGAAGAGCACGAAAAGGCGGACTTCTTCCACGACGAGACTGGAGGACGCCTGCACATCAGCATCTTCCCGCGCTCGCCGGAGGAAGAGATTGCAAGCCTAGAGCAGGTCTATGAAGGCAAGGAGACGACAACCGACCAGGTCGAGTACAACGGCATAACGTGGCTGCGCTTTACCGGTCCCGACAACGGCCATACGCTGTTTGCGACGGCTCCCGCAACGGGCGAGACCGTCCGCGTGTCGATTGGCTGGAAGATCGACTGGGATGCTGCCGTGCCCATGATGGAGGCGCTGAAGCTCAAGTAACGGATTGCGATTCCCACGTCAGGCGACTCAGGGCTGGCTCCGAGTTATCGGGGCCAGCCCTTTTTGGTGCTCGATGAGCAGGGCCAGCGCCTCGCGCAGCTTCGGGTACAGCTGGGCACCCTGCATGCAATGACAGACATGATTTTCATAATGACAGATATAGTTGACATTGGTTGATAGATGCAATATATTTCTGTCATGTTGCAACGGATATCTGTCCATTACTTCGGAAGGAACTCCATGCCGGGCAAAAAGAACCTACGCATGAAGGCGGCGCGTGCGGCGGCTGGCCTTTCGCAAGCTGACTTGGCCGGGGCCGTGGGCGTTACGCGCCAAACCATCGGCCTGATTGAGGCGGGCGGCTATAACCCCACGCTCAACTTGTGCGTGGCAATTTGCAAAGCGCTGCGCGTCACGTTGAACGACTTGTTTTGGGAAGACGAGACCGACGTCGACCCTAACGCTCTTTAGGAGTCGCTATGAAATTTGAAGATTTAAAGCTCGTGCAAAAGTGGCGCGAATATGCCGGTCCAAAGGATGAACGTCTGGAGGCTGAGAACGCGAAGATCTACAAGATTGGTTTCGTGCTGCTTTCGTTTGGCATGCTGATGATCTTTTTCTACCAGTTTATAGCTCGACAGGTTGCGTGGGTTCACAGCGACGCCAGTGAAATGCCGCATGGCTTTGCAACGCCGTTCGAGGCAGCCATGTATGTGTGGCTCGTTCTCGTGATGTTGATTTGTGCAGGACTGCAAACGCGGAAGGGCTATGTCGATACCAATCGTTTTGGGCAAACCGAGCATCTTCCTGTTGGATATTTCCTGCTTGTCAGCGGTCTTAGCGGCGCCGCGTTCGCGCTTGTTATTGCCGCAATGCGCTGTATCGCTGAGGCGCAGATCGTACCGCTCGAAAGCGTCTTTTGGTTGGCAAACCTGGCCACGGGCGTGTTCTGTGGTGCGACGATTTTCGCGGCCACATTTGCTGTCCTGTGCGCGACGTTTTTCACGGCGAAAAAACGTCGCGCCAAGCTCGAGGCAGAACTCGACGACGCCGGCGACATCTAGTACGCAAATGGGCTGGCTCTGGGTATCCAGAATCAGCCCATTTTGATGTTCGATGAGCCGAGTCGGCGTCTCTCGCAAAAGCAACTAGGAGTTAGCGAGGCTTATCCGGATTGACCTCATCGGCGGTGTCGTTTTCGAGCGCCGTGCGGCGGGCGCTGTAGGCGACGAGGCCGGCTCCGGCTGCGGCGAGCGCTGCTGCTGCCGTCAGGGGGATGTTGCTGTCGCCCGTTCCGGCAAGCGCGCCTGCTTTTCCGGAACTCTTGTTATTGTCGTTGCCCTTGCCGCTGCCAGAGCCGCTTCCGCCGGAGCTGCCTCCCGTGCCGGAACCGCCGCCGCTCGAGCCGCCATCGCCGTCCACGGTCATCGGTGCGTCGTGGAGTCCCGTCGTATCCGCGTTGCCGCTTACGCCCACCAGCACCTCTGCACGTTCGCATGCTGCATCGGGCACGTGAAGTTCGTGCAGCACGGCGCCCAGCGCCGAGTTTGCGCCGGCTCGGATCTCCTCGAGCGTTACGGGATCGAGTGCCACCAGGTCGCGCGCCTTCGCATACAGCGTGACGCGTTTGCCCACCTCGTCGCCCCAGCTCTCCGGGATGGCAAAGCTCATGCGGAACTGTGCCGTGCAACCCGGTGCCAGCACGGCGTTGCCATTGTCAGCGACCAGCGGGTGCGTCGCAAAACGTGCGCCCAGCGTCTCGACTGCGTACTTCACGTGTGCCATGTCGTTGGCCGAAGCGTCCTCGGCAAGCTCTGGATCGTAGATCGATGCCATGCGTGCGTTCGCTCCGAACCCGATGGATGCGCTGGAGAACGGCTGGTTAGAGCCCTCTCGGTACAGATCGATCGTACCGGCGGTCAGCAAGGTGTTGCCGTCGTTTCGCACCGTGACCATGAAGGATTCGCCTGCTGCTCCGGGCACCACCGCGCCCGAGGTAGCGACCGCACCCGTCGGAGTGGCGCACGCTACCAGGGGCACTTCGATGCCGTGCAGTTCTGCCTTGCTCTGCTCGGCACTCACAATGTGCGTGGCGAGCGCCGAGAGCATGCCGCCCGAGGTCAAAAACGTCGTTATCTGATCGACGGGGTGGTCGAGCTCACACATCACGAACGGTTCTGTGAACAGATCGCGTTCCAAGGTGCTGGCGAAGATGCGGAAGTGCTTGCCCATCACCGCTACCGGGTTGCCTTCTTCGTCGTAGGTCTGTCCCACCTTGCCGTCGGTGTTCTCTACGTACATCAAGCACCGACCGTTGTTGCTCGCGCTGAACGACGCCGGGCCACAGCCCGCGGCGCCCACGGGCTCCGATGCAAATGCCGTCGCGCCTCGCGTCCACGTAACATGCTGCAGTTGCTCGTTGACGGTGGCCAAAAAGCCCGTGTGCTGCGGCCACGGCACCACATGGGGCACTGTGGCATCTGGCGGTATAACGCCCCAACCCGCGATGGACTGGCCGATCACGGCGTACGATGCACAGCCACAACCGCTTGCAGTCTCGTATGCGACGGGCACCACCATTTTGCCGTTGATATTCTCGGGCGCGCCCAGCTCGATGCTCGATGGTGCTTGCGGAAAGCGGAGAACCTGACGGAACGTGAGGCTGTCGCCCAAATCACCCGACCACAGGGTAAAGCATTCCAGCGCAACCTCGGCTTCGCAGCCGAGCGCCTTTTCTGCGGTGGCTCCGCGGCGATGGAGATAGGCGCCCGACAGGCGTCCGTCGACAAGCGTCTTGCCTACTGTGATACGCGGACATTGCAGGCAATGGTAGCCGTCCTCCTGCAGGCGGCCGCGCGAGATGCTGCGCCATGACGTGTGCGATATCACGCGAACTTTGCTATTGCTTATGCGCAGGCGCACAACGGACAGTATGCCGGATGTGCTCGCCGTGTCGAACCGGGTTGCGTCGCCTTTGGGGCGCTCTCCCGAGACCAGCAATACGTAGGCGTCTTGGTTTCTTCTCCCGTCCGTATATTCCACCACGTCGAAGTCGTAATCGAACGTGCCGCCACGCTCCACGTCGCCCTCGCCAAAGCCCAGGGGGAAGTCGACCGGCATGGGCGCGGACCACGCGCCGTTTGCCTTCGTGTGTACCACCAGGCGCGAGCGGCCATCCTCGCCGTAGCGCACCGAGGCGATACGGAACAGGCACTCCACGCCGGCAATCATCGCTAACTTCATGTGGGCTTCGCTGAGCACGCCGGTGAAGAGTACGTTGTCGCTCGAGGGCTTTATACCGCCGCGCTCGTCCTCCGACACGCCGGCAGAATTGGCGTTCGGGTCCGCAACGGCGTTCTTCGCCTGCCTGATGTAGGCGTACTTATACATCGGTGCGGCATTTTCGTCATCCTCCATCAGAGCGTGGACGAAATGCTCGACCTGTCCCGTGTCTTCGCTCTCTGCATCCGCGTCGAGCTCAATGCGTGTGACCGCTTGCTCCCAATCGCGTACGATCGGTACGACGTTTACGGGGGTGGCTGCAACTTCGGCGCATGCGAGCAGCTCGGCATTGGTGACGATGGTGGCCGACGCGATAAACTGCGGCACACCACCTGCCTCGGCATTGCCGGTCGCGCCAAAGCAGGCACCCAGCGTATAAGGCGTATCTCCACCCAAGGCCAGCTCAGAGCGCTGGAGTACATACTGGTCGCCGTTGTTCACCGACATATTCCACGAATCGAGGAGCGTGGGCCACGACCCCGACCAGGCCTTGGTGGTCCACTTGAACATGATGAACTGGAGTATCACGTCGACATCGACGTCTGCGCCCACGCGCAGCCGCGGAAGCTGGTGGCCGTCCGCCTTCTCGTACCCAATGAACAGTGTGAGGGATGCGGCACCGCGCACGGCGGACGAAGCGACGCCTGCAACGCCGGCTCCAAAGGTGACGGCAAGCCCGATCTGGATGGTGAATGATCCCGACGTATTGGAATAGTCGAGCGAAATGTTTTTGAAGAACGCCGCGCCGCTGCCGTGCGTGTGGGCGCCTACCGCGAGCGCCAGCTTTGCCAACACCCAAGGATTGACGTTTAGGAAAAACGGCACCGGGCCCAAGGTAAACTGCTCGGTCCAGTTGAGGTCGGTTTTTACTTGGAAGAGAGCCTTAATATTGCCGAACGCCGGATCGTTGTTGTTGCCCCAAGTTTTGCCAACCCAGTCGTAGGCGAGCGATCCGTACACCTGTGTGGCGATATCCATCGTGAACAGCAGCGTGCAATGGTGGCGAAGGAGCTTGGTGTTCCTTGGGTCGGTGCCCGAACCGGCACTCATCCTCTTGTACTGATTCCACTTCCCCTCCATCTCGTCGAGGTAGCGGTTTGCCTGCTTGGCGCCCGATTCGCGCGGCGACTTCTTCCAGTATTCCGGATCGGGGTTGCCCGAATCGTTCATGTAGCTGGCCGGTTTGTATCCTCCGCCAAACAACACATACCCGGCAAACGAGAAATCGAAGAGGATCGGAAACGTGGGCATCCAGCAGGTGAACTTGTTGCCGCCGATGCCGGGGAACGCCGCAGGGAAATCAAACGGAGTGATCTCTTGATCCATGGTGGTGGGGATGATGGTCGTCGAGCCCGATTCCGCCTTGGAAGCCGGTGCGGTGGCAACGCCCATGGGGGAGGAGAGCGTGTAGGTTTTACCCTGGTAGTCGAGCGCAAAGCGCAGCTTGCACCCTTCTTCCAGAAGGCCCGACGCCGCATCGAGGAACTTGTCTTCGAGCGTGAACATCGCCAGATTATCTGCGCCCGTTGCGCTGGCCTTGACCTGTCCAATCTGCGTGACGGTTTCGGATAAGCTGCCTGCGGCAGGCATTACCTTGTTGATATGCAACGTCGCCTGTCCGCCCTGCGGCAGATGAGCCTGCACGGTAAAGGCGTGCGTGTCGGGCTGCGCATTTGCTGCATCGTCTTTGGGCATCGCCATGAATGTGGCGTCGGCGTACTGGATGTCCCACTCATCAAACGTAAGCTGGCGAAAGTACGGCTCCCCGTCGGAGAGCGGACGTGTGGGCGCGGTAATGGCGGTGCCGCCCTGGATGCGCGCGAGGGGGATCTCGACATCGCGGTAGCCTGGTATGCTGATGGAGATGCCGCCGTTAAAGTCATACGCGTCAAGGAGCGTCGCCTCGTCCACGTAGCCTTCCGAAAGTGGGGCAACCTCAAAGATGGCTGTGCCCTCGTCATCGGTTGTGGCGATGAGCTGTTTGCCCGCGGCATAGCGCGACATCAGTGTGACCTGGGCGCCTGCGATGGGGTTCATCTTGTTGGCGACGTCGACCACCACCACGCCGAACATGGTGCGCGAGAGCACGAGGACCTTGAAGGGGTCTTCTTCGTCGGCATAGGCTTCGGTGGGCGCGAACGGCAGTATGAAGGCGTTTGAGGTGCCCGGCACGCGCGGCAACATAATGCTCGCCAGCGAGGACGCTCCGGCAACAAGTAACGAACGGCGATCAAGCATCTTGGGCTCCCATCCCGCAAATATCGGTGGAAATAATCAAATTATGCGAGAAGGTGTCCTGTCGCGGTAGTGCCGTTCGAGGGCCAAAATGTCCAAATGCGAATGCGAATGCGAATGCGAATGCAGAAGCGCGGGAGCGCTGGGGTGTGTGGCGTGTTTGGCAGGCGGTCCGCTAGCGCAGCATATGTGCGACCAACTCGGCGCGAGTTCCGATGCCAAGTTTTGCATACACGCCGGACAGGCGGTTTTTAACGGTGCCCGGCGATACGCCCATATGGCGTGCGATTTCGGCGTTGGTCCATCCGCGGCAGGCGAGCATAGCCATGGTGAATTCCGTGGTGGTTAGATCGTCGGCTACGTCTTCGCCCGAGTCGGGGTTGTGGATGCGTCGCCATCCGTAGCTAAAGCGGTACGTGATCTCGATGATGCGTGCGAAATCGTCAGGGTATTGCTGTTTTAGGCATGCCTCGATAAGTCCCTGCAAAAGGCCATGGTGCTCGCCGATAAGCTCGATAAGGCCATCGGGACGCGCTATGCTCCACGCGGTTTCGAAATGCGCTTTTGCGGCGTCGATGTTCTTGAGGCTCATGCATGCCATAGAAGCTGACAGGTGCAGGAACAGCTCCGAGATGGGATAGCGTCCTTGTTTCATGATCAGTGCGTTTTCCGTCATGCCCAGGCTGCGGCCGTATTCGCCGCGCAGATACAGGGCATGCGCCATCACGTAGCTGGCGAACAGGCGCAGGCCTTCGGGCAGATGCGCCGCAAGCGGATAAAACTCTTCGGCAGAATACGGGGAAGGCAGGTGCAGCAGGACGCTTGCGGCCGAGGCGAACAGAATGTGCATGGCGTGAACGGCGGGCGATTCCTCGTCAGCTGGCGTATCGAGGATGCCCGCAAGGCAACGGCGGGCATCGGCGATACGGTTGAGCGAAAGGCTGGCATATCCGCAGATAAAGCATGCGGAATAGCGCAGTGCGGGGTCGGTGGCGTCAAGATAGGGACGTGCCGTCTCGGCGGCGAGGGCTGCCTGTCCACGAAAGTACAGCGCTTCCGCCGTGGCGATGGCGCGCGAGTCGGGATCGGAAATGCTTGCAACCGCAGCGTCCATCTGTCCCGGCACAAAGGCAGTGCACATCAACGGCATAGGAACGCGCGCGCAACCATCGCAGTCCATCTTCCATCTCCCAACAACTGACAACAGTGGCAGTAATTGTACCCCGCTGTCGAGAGACGACACTTGGGGCCAGCAGGAGAGTTTCCCCTCTTAGTATGATGTGCCACTATAAGTTGTACGCACGGCGAAGTAGATCAAGAGCATCATCGAGGGACAAGGGAATCCCCATTTGTTTTAACGGGACGCCCTCAATTTGGACTTTCTTGCAGAACTCTGTCATATCCGTTCGTATTGATTCGGGGAGCACGGACGATGTATCCATTGAGAAGAGCTGCGACAGCCTGAAAACATCCTTCTTATGTTTCTTGATATCGCTCGAATCTATTTTTTCTCCCTCTGCCTTTCGTTTCGAAAGATCGAGAAAAGCTTTGGCTTTGAAGGGGACGAGATGCACTTCATCAAGTACCGTAATACCGTTGATCGTTTTGCGGCCGGACTTCATATAGGCATAGTAATCTTCATCTAGGAGGATTGCCGACAGGCTCGAGGTTTCATCACCCGCGGGCAGCGGGACAATCGTTAGTCCCTCAGGCTCTTGAATGAAAGACGGCGCTTTGCTGAAAAGCTCTATCATGCTTGGGAAGCCGACGGCGTTTGGCTTGGTGAAGCGGTAGAAATGAACGTCTCCCGAACTTCCTCTTCCGCAGGTGTAGCCGCCATCTCTTACCAGTTTCCACACCGCAGCCGCAGACTCAGGAAACCGGTTTTCAATAAGCAGGATGAGATCTATATCTTTGGTTGCCCTAAAGTCGAGGTCCGCGTTGCTCAATATGATGCTGCAGGCGGTGCCTCCTATTACTGCGTAGCAGTCTTCCAGGCCTTCCATATATTTTGAGAAACGATCCAGCCCATAAATGTCACTTGCTACCACAACTCCTCCTTAAACAGTGCATTTAGCTGGCCAATAACGCGTTCGTCTTCTGTATCGATGAGTGTCAGCGCAAGGGACACGTCGTCAATTTCGCCTCTCCCGGCAACAAGCGGGTCGTATGTCCAGATTTGGAGCTGAATCGTCTCTTCATCGGGTAACTCTCCTAGCTGGATTTCTTCAAACTTATTTGTCTTAAGGGCCTTTTTTGATAATGCACGGCATTCAACTTTGGGAGGAGTTAGCAAACTGCGTTCGGAAAGGGCACTTTCTCCCGCAAGCGGGAGAAAGCCCGTGTCTTTACTCCTTCTTGCATACATGACACGTGCCGCGGGATTTTGCAGGCAGTCCATTGCTCTTTTAATTAGTTGGTTTTTGGAGCCATCACGCTCGATGATTACCCGACGTGCCTGCTTGGATTTGTTTATGAGGCCTCTACGGGAAAGGTCGTCGAGAGCTCGTGAAACGCTGGACGACGGCATGCCCGTCATCTCCATCAGTTCCTCGGATGTCTGGAGGTCAGGGTTTGCTACCAAAGCGACCAAGGCTGCTTGGGCGCTGGGCGCCATGACTTTAGAAAGGGGAGATAAATCTCTCCTGGCGTTCACAATGAAACCCAACATGGGGAGAAAGGCCTGTCTGCCTGGAACGACGAATGGGACCCCCTGCGATACGAGGGCCTTGCGCTGCCTTGCATCAATCTGTGCAACGAGCACAACTGGAAGGTTCGTTCTGCTTGAAATCTGGACAGAGATTCTTTTGAGCTCGGGAAGGGAAGACCCCTGTTTTATCTCCGCGGCGATGAAGTCAATCCCATTGCAACCGCACAAGTGATATTTTGCCGCTTTAGCAAGATATAGTGGGAGATGGCTAGTGCCTTCCCATTCAAAGGCGGTGATTGGAAGCCCCATCTCTTCTTTTAGATAGGAGATAAAGTTGGTCAATTCAAGTCCTTTTGTATAATCCCATTGCTAGTGGAATTATACATTTAATTTGGGAATATAGCTACTTGGTCAAATTACGTGACCGCTGGGCGAGCGTGCTAAGTTCTAGCTCTCGGAATACTCCTGTCTGCAATGGTTACAATAGTTATTGGACTTAAGTCCAATAACGAATCCATGCGTGTCTGCCTTCGTTGCACGGATAAATCGCGGACGACTGAAAGGCAGCGCACATGATACGTGTCATCACCGATTCAACCTCATCTATTCCCGCCGATATGAGGGAAGAGCTCGGCATTGAGGTGTTGTCGCTGGTCATCAACCGTGGTGGCAGGAGCTATGTTGAGGCCGAGACGGATCTGGACGCTTTCTACCAGGACATCTACGAGATGGTTGACGATATTCCAACGTCGAGTCAGCCCTCGCCCGAAGAAGCCAAAGAGCTGCTCGGGCGCATTCAGGCCGATGGCGATGAGGCGCTCGGCATTTTTATCTCTAGCAAAATGTCTGGCACATTTGAGACCTGCTTGCGCATTGCGCGCGAGGTCGCGCAGGAGCACCCCGGGTTTAAGTTTGTCGTGATCGATAGCATGACCAACTGTATGGAGCTTGGTCATGCCGTGCTTGCTGCCGCCCAGACCGCACGCGATGGACAGGACCTGCGGGCAAGACGCGTACGCAAAAGAGGGCCATGGCAAAGATCGTCAAGATGTGGCAAGAGGACGTCGCCGCTTGTGGGCTTAGGAACCTGACCGTGCACTACATCGGTTCGAAGACCCCGGCCGAGGAATGGGCTGAGGAGGTCATCAATCCGCTTGTTGGCTTTAAGGTCAGGGTCGTTCCTGCGAGTCCGGTTATCGGCGTGCATGTCGGTCCTGCTGTGGGAATCGCCTACGAATGCGCCGAGCGTATAAACGACAAGTTTAGCGGACCTGTCCCCGAAGTGGTTATCGAAGCCTAGCTGACCTTGGGATATAGAAAAACTACCGCCCCTGCAAAAAGCTTCATGGGAGCGATGAGAAATGGGCCTCGTTCTGCATATAATGAGGTCATATGACGGTGCGTTTGCATATACGCAACGCATTTCCATCGAACCGAAAAGGAGCTCTGCATGGATCCCAACAAGCGTCCCGACGACATGGTGCGTATCACCACTCCCGAACTTGCCCAGGCGTTCATCGACGAGCAGGTCACCGCAATCCGTGAGCAGATCGGTGACAAGAAGGTCCTGCTTGCCCTTTCCGGCGGCGTTGACAGCTCAGTTGTCGCGGCGTTGCTCATCAAGGCAATCGGCAAGCAGCTCATTTGCGTGCATGTGAACCACGGCCTGATGCGCAAGGGCGAGAGCGAGCAGGTTGTCGACGTCTTTAAGAACCAGATGGATGCCAACCTGGTTTACGTTGACGCCACCGACCGCTTCTTGGACAAGCTCGTGGATGTTGAGGAACCCGAGGCCAAGCGCAAGATCATCGGCGCCGAGTTCATTCGCGTGTTCGAGGAGGGGGCCCGCAAGGTGGGCGACGAGGTCAGCTTCCTCGCCCAGGGCACCATCTATCCCGACATTCTGGAGTCCCAGGACGGCGTGAAGGCTCACCACAACGTGGGCGGCCTGCCCGAGGATCTGCAGTTTGAGCTCTGCGAGCCCGTCAAACTGCTGTACAAGGACGAGGTCCGCGTGGTCGGTCGCGAGCTCGGCCTGCCCGAGAACATGGTCGAGCGCCAGCCGTTCCCCGGTCCCGGCCTGGGCGTCCGCTGCCTTGGTGCCATCACCCGCGACCGTCTTGAGGCGCTGCGCGAAGCCGACGCCATCGTGCGCGAGGAGATCGACAAGGCCGGCCTGACCATTTGGCAGTACTTTGCCGTCGTGCCCGATTTCCGCGCCACCGGCGTGCGCGAGGGCAAGCGCGCCTACGATTGGCCCTGCATCATCCGCTGCATCAACACCGTTGACGTCATGACCGCCGAGGTGCCCGAACTCGACTGGGCACTGCTCAAGCGCATCACCGCTCGCGTCACCGCCGAAGTCCCCGGCATCTGCCGCGTCTGCTACGACCTGACCCCCAAGCCCGTCGGCACGGTCGAGTGGGAGTAAACTTCTACTCTTTTGGGCGAATCGCATTGACGGAGAGGGGTCCCGCGCAAACGTGTGCGGGACCCCTCTCGTTTTACTAATCGGTTAATGCTGCGGATCGTTTTGGAAGGCTTGCGAGCATAGTGGTCCCGTTCTCGGAACTTGCTTCGACCTCTACAGCGCCACCGTGAAGTGCTGCAATCTCCCAAACGAGTGCTAGTCCGAGTCCTGCGCCGCCGTATGCCCTGCTGCGGGATTTGTCTAGACGAAAGAACGGCTGGAAGATGCTCTCTCGGTACTGCTCGGGTATTCCCGGGCCCTGGTCCTCGACTCGCAGGAACACGCGGCTGTTGTTGTCGCAGATGGAGACGTTGACAGTCGAGCCGGGGCGGCTGTAACGGATGGCATTTTCGACCAGGTTAAACACCAGCCGATAGAGGAGCGTGTCGCTCCCGATTACTAAAGCGTCTCCAGCACAATTGAGGGCTATGCCCTTATTTTCGGCAAGTGGCGCAAGGTCGGTGAGGACCTCTTCGGACAAGGGACCAAGTTCAACATCATCCTCGCAAGGAACGCTGCGGAGCTCACTCATCTCGAGCAACACCTTAGTCATCCGCGACATCCGCTCAGTTTGTTCTTGTAGCAGGCCGAGCAGCTCGGCTGTTTCGGGTTGCAAACCGGAGTGCTCGGAGATGAATAGTTCAATCTGTGCCTGCATAAGGGCGAGCGGGGTGCGCAGCTCGTGTGCGGCGTTGCCGGTAAACTGACGCTGTGCAGAGAACCCTTCGCCAAGACGGGCGATCATGTCGTTGAATGAGGCGCTGCATCGCTGTAGCTCGGTGGGTACATCTTTGCTGAGCTTAATTTCGCTTAGGTTGTCAGGCTGCACGCGCTCAACCTGGGCTGCAAAAGCCCGTAGCGGTTTAAGTGCACGGCCGCTCACAAAGTATGCCAGCGCGCCGCCAAGGAGTGTGACTCCAGCCGTGATGTACCAGGTTGTCGTGCCGAAAGACTCTTGTGCGTCGTTTACGACGATCGTGACCTTTTCATCGAGGGTCGCTTTCGTTGGGTCGAACGCTTGGGGCGAATCTTCACCGGTTGCGTTAAAGGCCGAGATGTCACTGCCGATGGCATCCATGTAGCGCATACCCGTATAGCCGACCAGGCAGTTCGTCAGCACGCACGCCGCGCACGTCAGCAGTGCCGTCATGATCGTTATGCGCCATTGCAGAGAAAGCCCCTTCATTCGCCATCCTCCATAACGTAGCCTTCGCCGATTCGGTTGCGGATGGGGTCGTGTCCCAATGCGCCACGCAGCTTTTTGCGGAGTGACGAGATATGAACGCGGGTTGCGTTGCTAAAGCTGTTCACGCTGCTATCCCAAACGTGCTCGATAAGCTCCTCTTGACTTACCGGACGCCCCTGATTAAGCATCAGGTATTCCAAGATTCCCGTTTCCTTGCGCGTAAGAGATAAAGCCTCGCTGTTCACAGAAGCGATGCGCGCCTTGGTGTCAAAGCGGAGCTTTCCGCAGGTTAAAACTATGTCGCTTTGTGTAAAGCGTCTGAGGGTAAGGCTGCGAATCCTTGCCGCAAGCTCGTCCAGATGGAACGGCTTGGTGAGGTAATCGTTGGCGCCGGCATCGAGTCCGGCGACTTTATCGGATACTTCACCACGCGCGGACAGAATCAGTACCTTAGTCTCGCAGTCAGTTTTCCTAAGTTCCCTGAGTACGGTCATGCCGTCGATACGGGGAAGGTTGAGGTCGAGTACCACGAGGTCGAAGGCCTCAACGTTCAGTAGGTCGAGCGCCTCCTGTCCGTCGTGACAGCAGTCGACGCTGTACGCCAAGTTTCGCAAACTGCGCGCGATTGCATCGCACAGCGCCCGCTCGTCCTCGACGATCAAAATACGCATAACAGTCTCCTCGCACATTTCAAATCGCGCTTAACACGGATTTTATAGTCGATATGGTCCAATGGTCGCGTAACGAAAGGAGTGGTCAGGTTGTTCAAAGCGGTAAAACCCGTGGTACAGGTCGCTTTGTTGATCGTCGGAATTGCCATGGTGTGCTTTGGCGTTATGCGTGGCGAGGCGGATGCCGTGCTGGCCAAAGCGATTAGGCTGTGCTTGGAGTGTATCGGAATTGGATAAAAGAGAAAACACTGCGTCGCATGTTTTGGCCCGATTTCGCGGATTGATTCAGGCGGCGGCGACGCTCATCACCAACATTCACCTGCCAAACTTTGCCAAAGGCGGCATCTATCAGGGCGCGGGAAAAACAGTCTGCGTACCTGGACTTAATTGCTATTCGTGCCCCGCGGCAACGGGTGCGTGCCCCATCGGGTCGTTCCAGTCGGTGGTAGGTTCATCCAAGTTCAACTTTTCTTACTATGTTACCGGTACGCTCATTTTGCTCGGCGTGCTGCTGGGACGATTTGTATGCGGGTTTTTGTGCCCGTTTGGCTGGCTGCAGGAGCTGCTTCATAAGATCCCTGGCAAAAAGCTTTCCACGAAAAAGCTTAAGCCGCTCACGTACATCAAATACGTTGTGCTGCTGTTTGCCGTGGCGCTGCTGCCCGTCTTGGTGGTTAACGACGTGGGCATGGGCGACCCATTCTTTTGTAAGTACATCTGTCCGCAGGGTGTGCTCGAGGGTGCCATTCCGCTGGCAATTGCCAACGCCGGCATTCGATCTGCGCTGGGGCAGCTCTTTACCTGGAAACTTGCCGTTCTCATTGCCGTGGTAGTGCTGAGCGTTTTGTTCTACCGCCCTTTCTGCAAATGGATTTGTCCACTCGGCGCATTCTATGCGCTCATGAATAGGGTGTCCTTGTTGGGGATTCAGGTTGACGCGTGCAAATGCGTCTCGTGCGGCAAGTGCTCAAAGGTTTGTCAGATGGACGTTGATGTGGTCCGCGCGCCCAATCATGCCGAATGTATCCGGTGCGGAAAGTGCATCGGAGCCTGTCCTGTCGATGCCATCAGCTATCGCTATGGCCTGGATGTGTCGGCGGAAAAGCTTCCCTTGACCGCCGATAAAAAGTAAACAAGCTTCGACAAAACGGAGGAATGACTATGAAGCTTTCTAAGATTGCGGCCCTGTTTATGGTGCCGGTGCTGGCCTTGTGCCTTGTGGCATGTTCGGCGCCCGGTGGCAATGCGAGCGAATCTGCGAGTTCCGATCCTAAGATCGCAGAACTCACTGCGCAGAAGCCGGCCAATGCCGACGAGGCCGCCGAGCTGTATGCGAAGCTCATGCAGAAGGAGAACGAGATCTTTTCGAGTGATAACGCGCTGTGGGAAAAGGTATTCAATGCAGCAAATAAAGAGTCGACAATGATCGAGGACGGCAGCAATTACGGCGATTTCCTGCTCAAGACCATCGACGGCGCCAAGGACGAGTTTACGGCAGATGAGCTTAAGACGCTCAAGGCCGGCGCGCAGCAGATCAAGGAGATCGAGGACAAGCTCGAGAGCCTGGAAAAGAAGTTCCCCGGCTGTGGAAGCACGCCGAGCGCAGGCGAGAGCGTCGACGCTTCGACCGCTGGCATGACGGCTGGCGCCAATGCTTCGAGCGAGGCGACGAAGTTCCCTAGCTTTACGGGCAAGGACCTGGACGGCAACGACGTGAGCAGCGACGAGCTGTTCTCTAAGAGCAAGGTCACCGTCATGAACTTCTGGTTCACCACGTGCAAGCCGTGCGTGGGCGAGCTGGGCGATCTTGAGGATCTGAATAAGGAGCTTGCCGAGAAGGGCGGCCAGGTCGTGGGCGTCAATTCCTTTACGCTCGATGG
Source organism: uncultured Collinsella sp. (assembly GCA_934650975.1). Lineage (GTDB taxonomy): Bacteria > Actinomycetota > Coriobacteriia > Coriobacteriales > Coriobacteriaceae > Collinsella. The sequence goes on from CAKUFW010000014.1 coordinate 17,569, forward strand.
CAACAAGGGCGAGATTGCAGATGCCAAGGACGTGCTGAGCAAGAAGGGAGTGACGTATAAGAACATCTGGTTCAAGTCGGATAGCGAGGCCGGCAAGTTTACGTCAAATCTGTTCTCGTTTCCGACAACGTATGTCATCGATCAGAATGGCAACATCGTAGGGGATCCAATCGTGGGAGCCATCAGCTCCGCCGAGCAGCGCGCAGCACTCGACAAGCTTATTGACCAGGCGATTGCGAATAGCGAGCAGTAAAAAACGCGTAAAGCATAGCGAGGATCGTGTGTCGCTGTGCGAAGTAGTCCGCTACCTTTCAAGATAATCTCCACCATATAGAGGTCCCGCTCGGGACCTCTTCTTTTAGGCGCCGTCCCGTTCGTTTTTTGATGCGGTTCCCTACATTCCTCACTGGTGCCGGCAAAAAATGGGGATAGAGTAGGACAAACGCGTCGAATACGAACGGCGGGGGAGAGCGGGCAGGGTGCCTGCGCGGGAGAGGTTGCCGTCCATGCTGGAGCTCAAAGGAATTTGCAAAAGGTACACTACGCAGTCGTTTACGCAGGTGGCGCTCGACAACGTAAGCCTGTCTTTTCGCGATAACGAGTTCGTGGCCATTCTGGGTCCCTCGGGCTCGGGTAAAACTACGATGCTCAACGTTATTGGCGGACTCGACCACTTTGACTCGGGTGATCTGCTCATCGACGGCATTTCGACCAAGGACTTTCACGATCGCGATTGGGATGCCTACCGCAACAACCGCATCGGCTTTGTATTCCAGAGCTATAACCTCATTCCGCATCAGACCATTTTGGAAAACGTCGAGTTGGCGCTTACGCTTACGGGTGTGGGCCATGCCGAGCGTCGTCAGCGTGCGCGCGAGGCGCTTGAGGCAGTTGGCCTGGGCGAGCATGTGAACAAGCGCCCGAGCCAGCTTTCGGGCGGACAGATGCAGCGCGTGGCTATTGCCCGTGCTCTGATCAACGACCCCGAGATCGTGTTGGCAGACGAGCCGACCGGCGCCCTGGACTCGACAACGTCCGTACAGGTCATGGACTTGCTCAAGGAGGTTGCGCGCGATCGCCTGGTCATCATGGTCACACACAATCCCGAGCTGGCGTACCAGTACGCCACACGCATCGTTAACCTGGCAGACGGCAAAATCACCGATGATTCCGACTCCTTCGACGTTGCCGAGGCTACGCGCCGTGAGGCCAAGCCCACGCGCAAAACCTCGATGAGCTTTGTGACGGCTTTGGGGCTTTCGGCACGCAATCTCATGACCAAGAAAGGCCGCACGGCCATGACGGCCTTTGCGGGCTCGATCGGCATTATCGGCATCGCGGCGATTCTGGCGCTCTCAAACGGTGTGAACAACTACATTAAAAATGTCGAGGAGGATACGCTGTCGAGCTATCCGCTTACCATCTCCAAGCAGGATTACGACCTGTCGTCCATGATGGGCGGGCAAGGGGCTGCAGAGGATGACGGGGGAGCGGGCGGCGCTTCCGACAGTGAGGACGATTCGGTCAAGAAGTCTGATAAGATTCCCGTGGTCACGGCCGTAAAGGATATGTTTGCGAGCGTTAAGTCCAACGATATGACGAGCTTTAAGGCGTGGCTCGATGACGGGGGCGACGGCATCGATAAAGAGGTCAACGCCATTCAGTACGGCTACGGTGTATCGCCGGTTGTCTATCGTGCCGGGAAGGGCGATGAGAAGCCTGTCCGGCTGGTGCCCAACGCCATGACCGAGGCCATGAGCGGAGGCGCGAGCTCAGCGGCAACGGTGAGCATGGAATCCATGGGAACCTCGGTCTTTAACGAGATGATCGACGACCAGAGCTTGCTCGACAGCCAGTACGATGTCATGGCGGGGCATTGGCCTACGTCTGCTAACGAAGCCGTGATGGTGCTTTCGAGCCGTGGAACGGTGGGCGATTACACGCTCTATAGCATCGGTGCGTTGGATATCGATGAGCTTAACAATCTGGTTAACAGCGCTATGACGGCTGACGGTGGCGTCGAAGCGCCCGAGACCGGTACCGACTTTACCTACGACGATGCGCTGTCCACGACGTTTAAGGTGCTGTCGCCGGTCGATGCGTATCGCAAAAACGAAGAGACCGGCATGTGGACTGACATGTCTGGCGACGCCGACTTTATGACGGCCAAGGTTGCCGACGGCATTGACGTGCGTATTGTGGGCGTGGTGCGACCTAACGAGACGGCCAATGCGAGTGCATTGTCTCCGGGCATTGCCTATACGCATGCACTGACTCGCCAGCTTATGGAGCGTGCCGCCGATTCGCAGATTGTGCAAGAGCAACTTGCCCATCCCGAGACGGATGTCTTTACGGGCAAAACCTTCGACGAGCTGCAAGGCGAGGCCAAACAGGGCGTGGATCTGGGCAGTATGTTCAGCGTGGATGAGGCGGCGCTGAAGAGCGCGTTCTCGTTCGATGCGTCTGCGCTCTCGGGCGCTGCCGGCGGTATGGACCTTTCTGGTATCGACTTATCCGGGCTGGACATTGACCTTTCGGGCGTTGGGAAGGACATCGACTTCAGCGACATCATGGCCAAAGCGCCAACCCCAGATTTTTCGGGTATCTTTGACGGTCTGGAACTTACGCCCGAGCAAATGCAGCAGGTGGGAACACTAGCCAACCAGCTGTTTGAGGGCTTTTTGCAGTCTGATCAGTTTAAGGCGCTGTCGCCCGAAGATCTTGAGGACGCGTCAAAGCTTGCTTCCGCGTTCTCGGCGTATCTTGAGAGCGATGCAGCAGCCCAGCAAATCCTGGCCCAGCTCAAGGCGCTCGGAGGCGATGCCCTGGCCGAGCGCCTGCAACAGGCGATGACCGACTATGTGCAAAAGCAGCTGGCTCCGTATCTGCAGCAGGCTATGGATCAGGTGATGAAGTCGATCAGCGATCGGATTGCGGCGACGGTGTCAGCTCAGCTCAAGGCGGGCGCGGCAGGGCTCATGGGCCAGATGGCGACGCAGATGTCATCGAGTTTTGCCAACCTGGCGAGCGCTATGCGTGTGGATGCGAGCGCCTTTGCGCGTGCCATCCATTTCAACATGGACGCCGAGGACCTGAGTTCGCTCATGATGAGCTATGCCAAGGCTTCGAAGCTCACCTACGAAAACAATCTGACCACGTTGGGCTATGCGGACGAGGCAGACCCCATCTCGGTCAAGATTTTCCCGCGCGACTTTGAGGCCAAGGAGCGCGTGCTCGATCACATCGATGCTTATAACAAGCAGGTCAAAGTCGCCGGCCACGACGAACAGGCCATCTCGTACACCGACTACATGGGCATCATCATGGGCTCGGTGACCGATATCGTGAACACCATCAGCTTGGTGCTCATCGCATTTGTGAGCATCAGCTTGGTCGTCAGCTCCATCATGATCGGCATCATCACCTACATCAGCGTACTGGAGCGCAAAAAGGAGATTGGCATCCTGCGCGCGATCGGCGCGTCAAAGCGCAACGTGGCCAACGTGTTCAATGCCGAGACCTTTATCGAAGGCCTTATCGCCGGTGTCTTTGCCATCGTCGTGGTGGTGCTCGTGAGCTTTCCGGTCAATGCCTGGGCACTTGCGAACAAGCAGGTTCCCAATCTAATGAGCCTGCCCGTGCAGGATGCCTTGGCGCTTATCGCGATTTCGGTGCTACTGACGGTCGTTGCCGGCCTGCTGCCGGCCCGCAGCGCGTCCAAGAAGGACCCTGTGGAGGCCCTGCGCTCCGAATAGTGTGGCAAAAGGACTGCTCCCTTTGCCGCGTTGGGCGGCTTGCAAATCGAAGTTGAATGGTTTTCCCGAGAAGTGAACGACCTATTTTGGACCCCCAGAGCATCCGCATTTTTCGACGTTAAAACCGCAGGATTTGAATGGCAAAACCGCAGGAAATAGCCTTCCAAAAGTGTCGATGCTTCGGGGGTCCGATTTCACTCGTTCACTTCTCGGGAAAAGTATTCACCTTCGTTTCGCTGGCGCGGCTGGAGGGATGGGTGATGCCGGTTTGCCTCGTTTCTTTTGGGCAGACCGCGGGTTTAGGCCTCCAGCGCGCCGTATTGCTCGTCGTCCACGGGTTCGAGCCGCTCGTTGCTTGTGTCCTCGTCGGGGAAACCGAATGCCAGGTGACTAAACCAACTATCGGCAGTGGCACCATGCCAGTGCTTGACGTTGGCGGGAATCTCGACGATATCGCCAGGGTGCAGGCGCTGCGCGGGCTTGCCCTCTTCCTGGTACCAGCCCTCGCCCTCGACGCAGATCAGCACCTGGCCGCCGCCCTTGCTTGCGTGGTGGATGTGCCAGTTGTTGCGGCAACCCGGCTCAAACGTCACGTTGTGAATGGGCAGATAGTCGTCGGGGCCGGTGAGCGCCTTAAGATAGCTTTGACCGATAAAGTACTGGGCAAAGGCGGTATTGGGCATGCCAAGGCCAAAGAACCCGCCGTGACCGTCGGTGCGTGCGGTATCGTCGGCATAGACTTCCTTGGCCATGTTGAAGGCCGCCCAGGCGTTGGGCCAGCCGGCATAGAAGGCGACGTGTGTCAGAAGCTCAGCCATTTCCTCGCGCGTCACGCCGTTGGCGCGGGCGCTTGCAAGGTGGTACTTAAGCGAGCTGTCCGTAATGCCCTTGCCGATCAGCGCACTCACGGTCACGATGCTGCGCAACTTGAGCGGCAGCTGCGCCTCGCGATTCCAGATCTCGCCAAAAAGAATATCGTCGTTGAGGTGTGCGAACTCGGGCGCGAACTCGCCCAGAGCGTCGTGGCCTGCAGTCTGTTTTACGGTCATGGTTTACTCCTTTGCTTTGCATTCTTCTTGCAGGATGTGGATGAGGTAATCGAGAATTTCGAGCTTGCGCTGCTCGGCGTGAACGCGGTCGAGCAGGTCGCGGCGGTAGGTCTTAAGGCGGCAGATACGGGCACACGTACTTGGCAGCTCGGAGAGCTCGCCGATGAGTGCATCGCAGCAGCCGGCGTCACGTAGGTTTGCGATGGTCTTTTCGTCCATGTCGAGGCCTAGCGGGTCGTTTTGACCTTGGTGGTGCCGGCGAGCGCCTTCTCGCCCGGACGGCTCTTGGGTCCCACGAGCGCGTGCGGCTGGTAGAGATCCTCGAGGAAGTCGACCTCGGCGGGGGAGAGGGTCAGGTCGAGTGCCGCCACGGCATCGTCGACACGCTCGGGCTTGGAGCAGCCCACGATGGGTGCCTCGATGCCGCGTGTCCAGTGCCATGCAAGTGCGACCTGCGACATCGGCACGCCGTGGTCGGCTGCGACCTTGGCCACACGCTCAACGATGGGCATATCGATGGTGCGGTCGTGGTCGTACTTGTTGACCATGGTCTTGTCGGTGGTGCCGCGCACGCTGGCGCTCTCCCACGTGGGGCGGCACAGGTGGCCGGACGCCATGGGGCTGTACGGCGTGATGGCCATGTCGTACTGGCGGCACACGGGAATCATCTCGCGCTCGTCCTCGCGATAGAGCAAGTTGTAGTGGCATTGCATGCTTGTGAACTTGGTCCAGCCGTTTTGCTCGGCGATAACCTGCAGGTTGTGCAGCTGATAGGCGTACATGGCGCTGGCGCCTAGTGCGCGGACCTTGCCTTCGCGCACTAGGCTGTCGAGCGCCTCTATGGTCTCTTCCATGGGCACGTCGTAGTCAAAACGATGGATGATGTAGAGGTCCAGGTAGTCGGTTCCCAGGCGCTTGAGCGAACCCTCGACCTCGCGCTTGATTGCCGCGGCGGAAAGGCCGCCTTCGTTAAAGTGCACTTTGCTGGCAAGGACGACGTCTTCGCGTGCGATGCCCAGATCGCGCAGCGCGGCGCCAATGTATTCTTCGCTTGTGCCAAAGCTATAGCAGTTGGCGGTGTCGATAAAGTTGATGCCGGCATCGAAGGCGCGCTTGATCACGTCGCGGGTCTCGTCGGGCCCGATGGTCCATTGGTGGAAATCGGGGCTTGCCTCGCCAAAGCTCATGCCGCCCAGGCAAAGTTTGGAAATCTTGATATTGGAATGTCCGAGGGTGGTGTATTGCATTACGCGCTCCATCTTCTCTAGGGGATGGCTATAGCGTATGCCGGTGAGTTGGGAATGTATATTGCCTATAAAGACTAGCTGGATATACGTAATACGAATGATAGACTGTTGAGGCGACAAGATCGGATTTGGAGGCTGCGATGGAGCTGCGAACTCTGCGCTATTTTTTGGCGGTGGCGCGCGAGGAGAACATGACCGAGGCGGCCAACGTGCTGAACGTGACGCAGCCTACGTTGTCGCGCCAGATTGCAGACTTGGAGCGCGAGCTAGGCGTTGAGCTGTTTGAGCGGACCAATCGGTCATGCGTGCTTACGGGGGACGGCATGCGCTTGCGTCAGCGCGCTGAGGAAATTCTGGCGCTGGTGGAGCAGACCGAATCCGAGATGAGCGATCAGGAGCTTGGCATTGCCGGCAACATCCGCATTGGTGCGGGAGAAACGCAGGCCATGCGCTATGTACTAGATACGTTTGCTGCGCTGCACCGCGATTATCCCGCCGTGACGATTGAGCTCTACACGGGTAATGCCGACGCGACAGAGGAGCGTCTGGAGCGAGGGCTGCTGGACTTTGCCCTGCTCTTGGAGCCGGTCAACCTAGACAAATACGAGTGGATTCGAATGCCGCAGGTCGACCGCGTGGGCGTTGCCGTGGCGAGTGATGGGCCGTGGGGGTCGCTCGATGTGCTGACTCCTGCAGATTTGGCCGTGATGCCGCTGTTGCTGAGTTCGCGCACGTCGAATAAGGCAGTCGATCTGGTGGCGTGGTCGGGCGGGGCGCTCGACCCCGAAGCCCTCAACGTGGCGGGGCATTTCGACCTGATTGGCAACGCATCGCATCTCATCCGCTCGGGCGCGGCCTGCGCCATGGGTATCGATCATCTGCTGCAAGTTGATGCGAGTTCTGATATACGATTTGTACCGCTCGAGCCGGCTATCGAGATCGCGTCCTTCTTGGTATGGAAAAAGTACCGCCTGCGTTCGCGCGCCTGCGAAGAGTTTCTGAATCGCTTAAAGCGCAAGGCATAATCTATGTGACAAAGGGACTGTCCCTTTGTCACATAGATTTGAAAGTTGATGTTGATGATTCTATCGCTGGCTCCCATGGAGGGGATTACCGGGCATGTGTTCCGCCGCGTGCATGCGGAATGCTTTGGTGCGCTCGACTGCTACTACACGCCGTTTTTGCCGCCGCCGCGGGTGGGCAACCGTTTTGGCGGCAAGGCGTTAAAGGAAGTCGATCCCGCAAACAACCAGGGGCTCAACGTGGTGCCACAGCTTATGTCCAAGAACGCGGACGAGTTTGTGTGGGCAGCTCAGGTGCTCGCCGATATGGGCTATAACGAGGTCAACCTCAACTTGGGGTGTCCCTCGGGAACGGTCGTTGCCAAGGGCAAGGGCTCGGGTTTCCTGCGCAACCTGGATGAGCTCGAGGTGTTTTTGAGCGACGTGTGCGAACGCTCGCCGTTGCCGGTGTCCGTTAAGACCAGACTGGGACTCGAGGATGACGGCGAATACGAGCGCGTGCTCGATCTGTACTGCCGCATGCCACTGGCCGAGCTAATCGTGCACCCCCGTGTGCAGAAGGATCGTTATACGGGCTCGCCGCGTCAGGAGTTCTACGGCGAGACGTTGGAGCGAGCGACGTTTCCCGTGGCATACAACGGTGACATTTTTGATCTTGAGGACATGGACGCGCTGGTGGCGGCCTATCCCGGCACGCGCCACGTGATGCTGGGGCGCGGCTTGCTTGCGAATCCTGCACTGGCTCGCATGGCCAACGGCGGCCCTGCCACTACCGTTGCTGAGCTGCAGCGTTTCCACGACCTGCTGTTCGCTGCCTATGCAGAAGAGATTGGCGGCAACGCAGTCTTTCGCATGAAGGAATGGTGGTTCTACGCCAAGTGCGCTTTCGCTGATCCCGCTACCGTCCACAAGCTTGTGCGCAAGACCAAGAAGGTCGACGAATATCGCGCCGCCGTCGACCGCGTCTTCCACGAGCAACCGCTCGCGCCCACAGCCCGCTTCCACGGCTAACTAGTCATCGCTATCTGACGGCCTGGACGGCAAGTGCTTCTATTACGCGCTCGGCACCGGCGTCGATCAGAATGCTGCGATTGGCGATTTCTGTCGGAGCGACTGCCTCGCCAAGGTTGACGCATGCATACATGGCGCGCTCGTTTTTGGCCGTCATCTGCCAAAACGGATACTTGATGATGACGGGCGTGTTGCCGCCCACGCCAAACTCCAGAAACAGCACGCGCATGCCGCTGTGTCGGCGCAAAAAGTCCTGATAGCGATCGGCTGCGGCATACCAGCCCTTATCCTGCACAAACGTATCGTCGGCGCGCAGGTTCATCGTAAGCGGCGCGCCGCAGTGGGGGCAATGGGGTACGAGCGCGGACGGAATGCGCAGGTCCTGTTGGGTAGCGACCATGCTACGCACGAGCTCTTCGTTGTCCCACGTTTCCTGGCAACAGGGCTTGCTGCACTGGAATAGGCCGTAGTCTCCTTGTGTATAAAAGAGTCGCCGCTTATCAAAACCGGCACGCTGAAAGCAATGGTCAACGTTCGTGGTCAGCACAAAGTAGTCGCGGTCACGCAGCAGATCCAGGAGCTGTTCGTAGACCGGTTTGGGTATGGGGTCGTATCGGTTGCACTTAATGTAGCGGCTCCAAAACGCCCAATATTCCTCAAGCGAGTCGTAAGGGTAGAAACCGCCGGAGTACATGTCGCCAAAGCCGTAGCGTGCGGCGAAGTCGCCAAAGAGCTTTTCGAAGCGCTCGCCCGAATAGGTGTAGCCGGCAGCGGTGGAAAGTCCCGCCCCGGCGCCGATTACCACGGCATCGGCGCTATCGAGTGCGTCGCGCAGTCGTTCAATCTGCTTGGAGAAGGCTGCGGTAGATTGCCTCGTCAGACGCGAGAAAAACATTGAAGATCACCTTAAGGTCGGGGTCGTTATGGTCTAGATGATGACGAACGGTATCGATGGCCACACGCGCGGCAGCTTCCTGGGGATAGCCAAACACGCCGGTAGAGATGCAACAGAACGCGAGGGTGTCGAGTTCTCGGCGTGTCGCTTCTTCCAGGCAGCTGGCGTAGCAGCGGCGTAGCAGCAATTCCTCGCGCGGGCCAGGCTTATGGCTGGGCACGATGGGGCCGACGGTGTGGAAAACGTAACTGCTGGGCAGGTTGAACGCCGGTGTGACCTTGACACGCGCCGTTGGTTCCTCGTGCCCCTGCTCGTCCATGAGATTGGCGCACGCCAAACGCAGCTGCATGCCGGCGTAGGTGTGGATGGCGTTGTCGATGCAGCTATGCCCTGGCACAAAGCAGCCGAGCATTTGGCTGTTGGCTGCATTGACGATGGCATCGGTCTTAAGCAGCGTAATGTCGCCGCGCCAGATGGCAACGCGATCGCGGTAGGGGAGCGTGCCGGCGTCGGTCGCCCCGCCGCGCTCAAGAAGGCGTTGCTGCAAGTAGGCGTCTTGTATGTCGAGCGTCTCGGCCGTAAACGCCTCGGGCGGGCGTACGTTCATAAGGGCTCGAAGCAAATCGCGCTGCTCGCTGGTTCCGGCAGGTACAGCAACGCTGCGCCCGTCTGGTCGTTCATCGAGCAATGCCTTGATAAGCCAAACGCGGCGCTCGGCCTGATTCATGACCTTCCTCCTGTTCGATTGAGATGGTTTCATTCGACAGTAGTGTGCGGCCTAACTCGTTTCTTCAAAAGAAGGCACAAAAAGGTAAGCGCCGTGGAGCGATATGCCCCACGGCGCTCAATTTGCAGAAGCCCGCCGCTGTTAGGAGTTTCGCACGAGCTGCTGATAGTCGGTACCCCATTCCACAAGGGAATCGATGATGGGCATAAGGCTGTGGCCCAGCTCGCTGAGTGCGTATTCGGTGCGGATGGGCGTCTCGGGGATGACGGTGCGCGTGATGAGGCCCGCGGTATCCATTTCCTTGAGGTTGGACGAGAGCACCTTTTGGCTAATGCCCGGGATAGCGCGATGCAGCGCGTTGAAGCCCATGGGATGGTCTATGAGCTGTTGGATGATATAGATCTTCCACTTGTTGCCAAAGAGTTGAAAACACGTGGCAACAGGGCAAGGAGGCAGTTCTTCTTTGGTAAGCATGGAGACTCCTCAATCGTGTGGACAGCTTTCATTATCGCAGCCGCTGTCGTTTGCGGCTACTACTTACCTTTTGGTAACTGGCTAATAGATTGGTGCCTTCTTTTGGTCGTTGCGCGCTTTTTGCATGATGCATATAGACGCAAAGAGCGTCAAAAACTGGATGGCTTCGCCCGGCCATCCTCGACCGAAAGGAAATGCCATGTCCGAGAATCTTGAGAACGTTGCCGCTTTCGCCTCCTGCGGTACTGCCGATCCTGCGCCCGCTTGCGGCTCCGCCGACCCCAAGGCCGCTCCCGCTTGCGGTTCTGCCGATCCGGCTGCTGCTCCTGCCTGCGGCTCCGCTGATCCGGCTGCTGCCCCTGCCTGCGGCTCCGCTGATCCGGCTGCTGCTCCTGCCTGCGGCACCGCTTGCGGCGCTGCCGACGCTCAGTAAGCAATCGCTAGGAAGGGACTCGTAATGGATGCTCAGACTTGCCTCAAAAAGATGCAGCTTGCCGGGACGCTCTCCCTGGCAACCGTGGACGAGAGTGGCGCGCCGCAAATTCGCTGCGTGAGCGCCGTCCATTACGAGCCCCGTGCTATCTACTTTCTCACGGCACGTGGCAAGGAGATGGCTCGTCAGCTTATGGCCGATGGGCGTGTCCAAACGCTCGTTCACACGCGGTTTAACGAGATGATCCGCATGTCCGGCGTTGCCACCCCCGTCTCGGAGTCCGAGCAAGTTCGCTGGCGCGACGTGATTTACGCCGAGCAGCCGTATCTCGCTAACGTTTATCCCGGTGATACGCGCGAGATCAACATCATCTTTAAGGTTGAGAACATAGTGCTCGATTACTATAACCTGGGAGTTCATCCCATCGAGCGCGCGGTCTTTGCCTTGGACGAGAGCATGGTGCCTGCGCCCGCCAAGGGCTTCTGCATCGATGCCGATGCGTGTATCGGTTGCGGCGCCTGCCTTGGGCACTGCCCGCAGAAGTGCATCGAGCCGGGAGACTCATATCGCATAGAGCCCGAGCATTGCCTGCATTGCGGTGCCTGTGCCGAGAATTGCCCCGTCGGCGCCGTTGCGCGCCTGTAGCCCAAATACCGTCATCAGTTTCAACATCGACCAAGGGAGTCCCACGATGCAAAAGCCTGCGTTTGCCTTCCAATGGCATATTACGGATGAATGCGATCAGCGTTGCAAGCATTGCTATATCTTTGCCAACGGTGCCTGCGCCGGTTTTAAGCGCATGCCGTGGGAGCAAATGGTCCAGGTCGTCGATCAGGCCCAGGCGCTGTGCGAGCGCATCGGTCGCCAGCCGTACTTTTACGTTACGGGCGGTGACCCCATTCTTCATCCCGATTTTTGGCGCCTTGCCGAGCTCCTGCACGAGCGCGGTTTTATGTGGTGCGTGATGGGCAATCCGTTCCATCTGACCGATGAGGTCTGCGCTCGCATGAAAGAGCTGGGTTGTCGCAAATACCAGCTCTCGCTCGACGGACTCGAGAAGACGCACGACTACTTCCGCAAGCCCGGCTCGTTTGCCGAGACCATGCGTGCTATCGGTTGTCTTAAGCGTGCGGGTATCTGGGTTGCCGTCATGAACACGGTATCGAGCATGAATGCTGCCGAGTTGCCGCAGCTCATCGATCTGGTGGCAAGCCTCGAGGTCGACGTGTTCGCCTTTGGGCGCTACTGCCCCACGTCGGGCCAAAAGCGTGACGAGTTCCATTTGGAACCGCTGGAGTATCGCGATGTGCTGCTGGCCGCACAGGAGCGTATGGAGTTCCATCAGGCGGCGGGCTGCAAGACGTTCTTCCAGCTTAAGGACCACCTGTGGACGCTGCTTTTGTGGGAGCAGGGTAAGTTCACCATTCCTGAGGATGCTAAGCCCGGCATGATCTATGACGGCTGCCATTGCGGCACGGGGCATATGACGGTGCTGCCCACGGGCGATGTCTATGCATGTCGCCGCATGGAGAGCAAGGTGGGCAACGTTGCCGAAAACTCGCTGGAGGAGCTGTTCTTTTCGCCGCAGATGGAAGAAAAGCGCGACTTTAAAAAGTTCAAGAAGTGCTCCAAATGCGAACTTTTTGGCTGGTGCCGCGGCTGCCCCGCGGTGACCTATGGCTACACGGGCGATATGTACGACGCCGACCCCCAGTGCTGGAAAGAGATTGAGGAGTAGGATTGTCGTCTAGTCATCGGGGAGGGGTCTTTAACGAGCGGTCATTTAAGAACGTTCCCAATGACTACCTAAAAAGTTGTACACCAGCATCCAAAGATGTCGAAAATGGTCGACTTTGGATGCTGCTGTACATGTTTTGGGCTGGCGGGGGAGCGGGTCTAGGCAATCATTGCATCAAGTGTAATGAGTTCTCTGAGCCGCTCCGTGCGTGTTTGCCCATGGCGTTTGGCTTTTTCGTCAAACGCTTCAAGAACTGACTCGCCCACACGTGCTGATAAAACGACGCTCGGCTCATCAGAGATTGGCGGCCTTCCCAGCTTGATAGTGCGACCTTTCGGCCATTCATCTTTTTCGTACGCCTCTGCGGCTTTCTCAAGTTCTCCAGGGGCAAATCCCATCATCTTTTCGAGCTGCTTAGCATCCATTGTGCCTCCTATCGATTGGTATAATGTCGAGCGCTGGTTCGTGGTCTTTCTTTTTGTATACAGTTTCGTAGACAAAAATACAAGCAGATTATCGGGCCAATTACTTGTCTTGACTGGACTTTTCGATAGGTAATGAGCATCGATAGCTCTTTGCTTTGCAGCTTGGAATTTGAACGTTCGCTGAACTTCCGAAGGGGGAGCGATTTAAAACTATCGAGATTCTGACTAAGGGCCTTTACTGGTCTTCGATAGTGAGATCAACTTAATTCGCGACACAGTGTGTCGTGAATTGAAGTAGCCATTGGGGACGTATTAACGACTAGTCATTTAAGAACGTCAAAATGCTGGATTTGTCATTTAGAGCCATTCTCCAACGACTATTTTGGAGGGCCGTGTTCAAAAAAGGGCAAATATGAGTACTGTTGCCATTATGGTTACATTTATATTGCTCAAAAAAGAGGTCACTGATGAGATTTAGTCCCATTAGGAGTATCTTTTATTGAACATATGGGGAGAAATACCGCCCTCTGTGGACGAGTGAACCGTTGAATAGTCCTTGAATTGATCAAAATCGCTGCTACTAAACAGGTAGCAGTACTCATATTTGCCATTTTTTGAACACGGCCCTCTCAGCAACTTTTTCCAGAGGCGTCAGACTGTCTCAAGCGGCTAGTCATTTTAGGACGTCCCCAATGACTAGGCTGCAAAAAGCTGTACACCAGCATCCAAAGATGTCGAAATGTGTCGACTTTGGATGCTGGTGTACATGTTTGGGTCGTTAGCTTTGGGCGTTGGACGTGCTAGAGCAGATTCTCTTGCGCCCATGCGATGATGTCGCTTGACTCGTAGAGCGGTTTGCCGTCGATGAACAGGCAGGGAACCTGGCGCTTTCCGCCGACGGCGACGAGTGTCCGCTCGGCATCGGCATCGGTCGAGATGTTGCGCTCGGGGATGGTGACGCCGTTATCCGCCAGGAAGCGCTTCACCTTAATGCAATACGGGCATCCGGTCATAACGTACAGCACGAGCTCGTGATTAGTAGCCATAGGTCTCCAATCGGTTGGGGTTTTGATTGAGATACCCAAAGCCGATGCAATCTAAGCGCAGGCCAGCGACGACTCGATGGCCAGGACCAGAAACGCCGTGGCTCCGGTGCCGCAGGGCTTATCGTAGTAGTCAACAAAGCGCTGGTCGGCGAGGTAGCCGTGGGCGAGCCCCAGATATGCCTCGTCTTGGGGCTCGCTGCCCCAGTTGAGAGCTATCCAGCGGCGATGCATCGCGACGAGCTTGCGAGCCTCGCTGCCTTCCGGTTCGCCATCGCCCATGGCAATCGAGAGCTGGCCCAAAATGGCACGTTCAAGCTCCTTCATGTCGTTCCATGTCTGAGGGTCCATGTCCAGCAGCGCGTCGTTTGCCGCATCGACGGCTTCATCGCCATAGCGAGCTCGAGCTTCGGCACCGTAGCGTTCCTCGTTTTCCTGCACGGTGCGCCAGCGTTCAAGTTGCGGCAGGACGGCGCCCATGAGTGAGACGGCTTCATCGAGCGACATGCCGGTGTTTTGCGCCAGGCGCGGGGCACAATCCTCGATCATTGCCTCCATGGTGGTCTCGTAGGTGTACTTGCCGTGGTCGTAGCACCATTTGCAGTAATGGTCGGTCGTGGCGCCCGTGGCGTCGGTGCCGCAGTCATCGGGCGTGAGCAGCATGCCGCAGCTCTCGCAGTAGTGCTCGGGCATTTCGAGCAGATGGGACAGTGGCTCCCCGGTCACGGCGGCAATGAGCTTCATCATATCGATGCCCGGCGTGACCTCGCCGCGCTCCCAGCGGCTGACGGCTTGGCGCGTTACATAGAGCTTGGCGGCGAGCTGCTCTTGGGTGAGATTGTTGGCGCGACGGACGGCGATGAGTTTTTCTGCAAAGGCCATGACGGCTCCTCTCTGCTGGTTGATGGCTTAAGCATACGCGGCGGTAGGCACCCTTCCAAGCAACCGTTGGTTGCACGTTCGGCGACCGCGGTGGGGGATTGCGCGCAGCGCCTCGTGCGCCCATGCCGTACAATGACCGGCATGGAACCTATCGCACACATACATACCGATCTGCCGCAGAAGTTCGGCATTCCGCGCAACAGCTTTTTGGCGCCTCATCTACAGGGGCGCATTGTCTTTGAGCCGGAGTTTGCCTCTAACGCCGTGGTTGCAGGGCTCGAATCCTTCTCGCACTTATGGCTGCTTTGGCGTTTTGAAAATGGAACGCCCGGCGGCACGGCAAAGGATATTGCTGCCGATGTCAAGATGCGGGACAAGGCCGGTGCCAATGCTAGGTGGTCAAAGACCGTGCGTCCGCCGCGCCTGGGTGGTGCCGAGCGCGTGGGCGTGTTTGCCACGCGTAGTCCGTTTCGCCCCAATCCTATCGGCCTCACCTGCGTAAAGCTTGACCGTGTTGAGCTCACCGATAACGGTCCCATCATCTATGTGTTGGGCGCCGATCTGCGCGACGGCACGCCCATCTACGACATCAAGCCCTACATTCCGTTCGCGGATTGTCATCCGGACGCGACGGGCGGCTGGATCGAGGACAACCCGTGGCAAGAGCTCGACGTCGAGTTTACACAAGCGCTGCAAGACAAGATCCCGCCCGCAAAGCTGCCCGGCTTAATCGAGGTTCTTCGCCAAGACCCGCGCCGTGCTGGAAGCAAGCACGAGCCCAACCGCGTCTACCACTTGGCCTACTCCGGGCTCGATATTTCGTTTACGGTCGATGGGACACAGCTGACCGTAACGGCCGTCACCGAAGCTCAGGGCTGACCGCCCGCCGTCCGCGTCGTCAAATTCAACCCCAAAACCCGTGCCAAAGCCGTCCATCCTGGTGGACAATAACGCCTACCGAACCAATCCACTTTGCACGGGAGCCCAGCATGAAATACGACTTTACCTCGCTTATCGACCGCCACGGTATGGATGCCATCGCCGTTGACTCCTGGGGCGAGATCCCCGGTATGGCTCCGAACGTACCCGATGAGGGCTTCGACCGCATCCCCATGTGGGTGGCCGACATGAACTTTGCCACGGTCCCCACGGTCCAGGAGCACATCATTCAGCGTGCCCAGCACCCTATGTTTGGCTACTTTGATCCGCGCGCCGAGTACTTCGACCGCATCATCGAGTGGCAGAGCCGTCGCAATGACGTCGAGGGCCTGCTTCCCGAGCACATTGGCTACGAAAACGGCGTGCTGGGCGGCGTCGTATCGACGCTGCGCGCGTACGTCCAACCGGGTGACGCGGTGCTGGTCCATAGCCCCACCTACATCGGCTTTACCAAGTCCATTGAGGCTACGGGCTACCGCATTGTGCACAGCCCGCTTAAGCTCGACGACCAGGGCATATGGCGCATGGACTTTGAGGACATGGAGCGCAAGCTCGCGCAAAACCACATCCATGCTGCCGTCTTCTGCTCGCCGCACAATCCCTGTGGCCGCGTGTGGGAGCGCGACGAGATCGAGCGCGCCATGGACATCTATCGCCAGCACGATTGCGTGGTGATCTCGGACGAGATCTGGTCCGACATCATCCGTCCTGGGCACAAGCACATCCCGACGCAGTCGGTGAGCGAGGACGCCCGCATGCGCACGGTCGCCCTTTATGCGCCCAGCAAGACCTTTAACCTCGCGGGCCTGGTCGGCAGCTACCACATCATTTACAACAAGACGCTGTGCGACCGCGTGTGCGCCGTGTCCAACAAGACCCATTACAACGAGATGAACGTCCTCTCCATGCACGCGCTCATTGGCGCTTACCAGCCGCAGGGCTACGAGTGGGTGGACGAGCTCAACGAGGTCATCAGAGGCAACGTTGACTCCTTCTGCGATTACGTGGACGAGCATTTCGAAGGTGTGGCCTATTCGCGTCCGCAGGGCACGTACATGGTGTTCCTGGACTGCACGGAGTGGTGCCGCGAGCATGGCCGCGACATTCAGTGGCTGCTCGACGAGGGTGCGCGCGTGGGCGTGGGCTATCAAGACGGCCGTCCGTTCCACGGACCTTGCCACATTCGCGTGAACCTGGCCCTGCCGCTTTCGCGCGTAAAGGAGGCGTGCGAACGCCTGGATCGTTACGTTTTTAATGCACAGTAAACGCCCACTTCGTGCAGGGCGTCTTTTGGTCAGATTGGGCAGAAGGTCCCGCACGGTAAGGCGTTCGTAATCATTGAACGGTTCTCGAAACTCACCTGCTATTATTAGCCCATTGCCGTCAACAAACAGGACCGTCAGGAGCTTGATGAAAGGACCCCGCCGCCCGGTTGTCATAACGTTATTCCTTGTGCTCGCGATGGTGGGTGTATTTGGCGTGGCGATAGCGGGTTGCTCAGGGCCGAGTGACGGCGCCTCGACGTCTTCGGCAAAAAGCGTCGCCTCGCAGGCTCAAAAAGATAACCTCAAGACACTCAACGTCGGTAGCGACCTATACCCGCCGTTTGTCTATGCCGATGAGTACGGCGAGACGGTCGGTCTGGATGTCGAGATTTTGACCGAGGCGCTGGCTCGCATTGGATACAAGCCAAAATACCAGCTCATTGACTGGGAAAAGAAGAAGGATATGCTGGCGAGCGGCGAGCTCGACTGCGTCATGGGCAGCTTTACCATGACGGGCCGCGAGGCCGAGTATCGCTGGGCCGGCCCGTACCTTGCGAGTCGTCAGGTGGTTGCGGTTAATCCCGAGAGCGATATCTACACGCTTGACGATCTGGAGGACAAGGTCGTGGCGGTTCAGTCCACCACCAAGCCCGAGACGATTCTGCTCAATCGACTGAACGAAAACGTTCCGCAGATCAAAGAGCTGTACAGCTTCTCGGATCGCTCGTACCTGAACCCGGCGCTCGTCGAGGGTCTGGTCGATGCCATAGCCGCGCACGAGTCGTCGCTGCTCACCTACGAGAAGGACTACGGCGTAACGTATCGCATCCTGAATGAGCCGCTGCTCGAGGTCGGCCTGGGTACTGCCTTCGACATCAACGACACGCGCGGGATCGA
>CAKUFW010000015.1 GCA_934650975.1 uncultured Collinsella sp.
GCTAAATAGCCATTTAGCTTAGAGTTTGCTTGCTGCTTTGCGTATATCGCGTCAAGTATAGAAACAATTTGACGCTGAACCTCAGTTTGCGGTAAATCGATTTCGATTCGTGCCACGTCCTTGGGATGGACACGGAATACCTTCATACCTCTCGTGTACTGTCGGAGCTCTCTGATAAAGCGCGGAGAGCTCATAAGATAGTTGAGGTAAGCCGGCACGACGAGGTCTCGGCGATTGACGCGTACGATGGTTGTTTCAGTGCCTGAAATGGTAGGCTTTTCCTTTGGATTGTTAAACAAGTAGGCATGACCAAGGTCATCGACTGTCTCTGAGGTCAGCACATATACGATGTCTTGGTCTCTGAGACGCTGACTGTCTTTTATCTTTTCGTTGTTGAGGATGTATGGGATGGGTTTTGCGGGGTCTTCAACGTCGATGTGTAGGTCGAAACCTTTGTAAAGATCTCCATAGTGAATGTAAAGATAGGCGCCCTTATCGTACATGCGGGTGCGGGGGACGCTGGCGCCGCGGTAGAAGCTACAAACGTCACCAAGTGTGACTCTACATCCCATAACCAATCGCCTCCAGATTCTTTTTAATCTGCTCCTGCAAGCGGTTGGACTCTTCAAAGCACTTTGAAATCTCGCTAGTCAGGCGCGCCATCTTCTCTTCGAACGGTTCGCCATCGTCTTCGACTTCAGCAATGCCTACGTAGCGACCGGGCGTCAGGATGAAATCTTGCTTAGCGATTTCATCCAAATCCGCTATGGCGCTGAACCCCTTCACGGGCTCGAACTCACCCTTACGGAAGGAGTCGAATGCGGATGCAACTTTGTTGATATCATCTTCGGTAAACTCACGTAGTTTGCGGGAAACCATGGTACCCATTTCGCGGGCATCGATGAATAGAGTCTTGCCGGACTGGGCTTTCTTCTTATTCAGAATCCACAGGCATACGGGAATTTGGGTGCTGTAGAACAGCTGGCCTGGCATGGCCACAATGCCCTCGATCAAATCGTCCTCTACGATGGCACGTCGAATGTCGCCCTCACCGCTCGTCTGGCTCGAGAGCGACCCGTTTGCCAATACGAGGCCAATCTTGCCTGCGCCGTTAAGATGCCAAATCATATGCTGCATCCAAGCGAAGTTGGCGTTACCCGTGGGCGGTGTGCCGTACTTCCAACGTACGTCTTCTTGCAGCGCTTCGCCGCCCCAGTTCTTAAGATTGAAAGGTGGGTTTGCCAGTACAAAATCGAACTTTTCATTCTTGTGCTGATCGGCACTGAAGGTGTCGGCATAGTTGCCCAAGTCAGCCTCGATGCCGCGAATTCCGAGGTTCATCTTTGCGAGCTTCCACGTGGTAGGGTTGCTTTCCTGGCCAAAGATGGTGATGTCCTGCACCACGTTGCCGCCATGGTGCTCGACGAAGGCGGCGGACTGCACGAACATGCCTCCGCTACCACAGCAGGGGTCGTACACACGACCGTGGAAAGGCTGGAGGATTTCCACCAGCGTGCGCACGATGCACGACGGTGTATAGAACTCGCCGGCGTTTTTGCCTTCCATTGATGCGAATTTCTGCAGGCAATATTCGTATGCGCGCCCTAACAGGTCTTTCTCGCTCTCGTTGTCGGTCATTTGTACGTTTGTGAATAAGTCAACGACGTCGCCTAGGCGCCGCTTATCTAGTTCGGGACGAGCGAAGTTCTTGGGCAGCACGTCTTTGAGCTTGTCGTTCTCGCGCTCGATGGCACGCATGGCATTGTCAATGATCTGGCCAACTTCGGGCGTATGCGCCGCCTGTGAGATGTTCGCCCAACGTGCTTCTTCGGGAACGAAGAAGATATTCTGCTCCATATAGCAGTCGCGATCTTCCTCGTCGCCGTAGCCTTCTGCGACGAGTTCTAGGTACCGTTCGTCGAAACGATCCGAGAGATACTTAAGGAAAATGAGGCCTAATACGACGTTTTTGTACTCGGCAGCGTCCAAGTTGCCGCGCAGCACATCTGCGGCGTTCCACAATTGGCCTTCAAAGCCAACGTCGGCCGTGTTCTTCTTGGTGTCCTTAGCTTTGCTTTTAGCCATGCTGTTTTAACTCCCTATGCTGCATTGTCGGCCCAGAGTTCGCACTGATCCATCACGGTGGCCAGTGCCGACTCCATGCCCTCTGGCGGATACTTATGATGTTTGAGCAGACGCTTAATTGCAACACGCATGGCAGCGCGAGCACTTTGCTTTTTCTGCCAATCGACCGTGCGCATTTCGCGCATCTTCGCAGCGAGCTCTTGCGTGATGGCGACCAGCTCGTCATTTCTTTCGCGATAATAATCAGCGACTGCTTGCGGCTGTGTTAGCGCCTCGTAAAACGCAAACTCCTCTTCGCTAAGCCCAAGCTCCTTTGCCTTTTGGTTTTCGGAAAGCATCTCCTTTGCCATCTTGAGCATTTCTTCAAACACTTCAGCGTTTGTGAGCTGTCCGTTGAGATAGCCATTTACCATGCTTTGCATGAGTTCTGAGTACTTCTTTGCCTGCGTTATGCTCTTCCTGCGGTAGCCCTTAATTTGGTCGTCGATGAGTTTTTTCAACAGCTCGTAAGCCAGGTTCCTCTCTTTCATGTGCGAGAGGCTCGACAGAAACTTGGGATCAAAAATCGAAACCGTTTCGTCTTCCACCTTAAACAGGTCTATCACGCCGTCGGTATGGACGATGTTCTGCTCAAGTAGTGCATTGATACGTTCGTTCACCTGCTTAAGGGTAAGCTTGCCTCCGCTTTTGCTGCGGGTGCCGCCCTGCTCGGTGAGCTGAAGGATAAGCTCTCGAACAACCTGGAAATAGCCAGCCTCGACGCGCTGCATGTCAGTTGCACGGCTCTTGGCGAGTCCATAGGCCTTGAGCATAACTCCTGCCTGTTCCACAAAATCACGGGTGGCGTCTTCGTCGCCGGGTGCGAGGATGTGGTTTACTCCGCCCGTTATGAGTTCGCTTCGACGTGCGGCGGACTCGGTGACCATGAATTCCGAATAGTCGTATCCAAACATCTTGTCGCGACAGACTGCCAGCTTTTCCAAGAACTTAGGATAGGCTGTTTTGCCAATATCCATGTCGCCGTATTTCTTTTGGTCGCGCTTGGTGTAGTCCTTCATAGCGCGTTTGAGGGCGTTGGCTATGCCAACGTAGTCAACAACCAATCCGCCGACCTTGTCTTTGTATACTCGGTTTACGCGTGCGATTGCCTGCATCAGGTTATATCCGCGCATGGGTTTATACACATACATTGTGGCAAGGCTCGGAACGTCAAAACCGGTGAGCCACATGTCTACGACGATTACGATTTTGAGCGGGTCGGCGTCATCTTTAAAGCGCTTCGCCATCTCCTTAACATGGGCCTTATTGCCTACGACGTCGAACCACCACTCGGGGTCCTGATTGCCCATGGTCATGACGACGCCGAGCTTGCCCTCGTCCTTCCAGGAGGGTCGCAGCTCGCATATACGTTGATATATGGCCATGGCGGCGGGGCGCGAATACGCAACGATCATCGCCTTGCCGGTGAGTTCGTGTGCGCGGTTAGTCTCATAGTGCTCTACGATGTCCTGACACAGGGCGTCGATGACTTCGGGTGCGCCTAGTACAGCGTCCAGATTTGCAAAGTTACGCTTGCTCGCGTCAATGGTCTCGGCGTTAGCCTGTTCGGTGAGCTTTTCGTACTCATCGTCAACTTTTGCAAGGATGCCCTGGTCCAGCTTGAGCGCGACGACGCGGCTCTCGTAGAACACGGGCCGAGTTGCGTCGTCCTCCACTGCCTGAGTCATGTCGTAGACGTCAATATAATCGCCGAAAACCTCGCGAGTCGATCGATCTTCGGCAGAAATGGGCGTGCCGGTAAAGCCGATGAAGGTCGCGTTCGGAAGGGCGCGGCGGATGAGCAGTGCGGTGCCGGTGTGCTTCTTGCCGTCGCGGTCGTACTTCTCCTCGAATCCGTACTGTCCGCGGTGCGCCTCGTCCACCATCACCACGACGTTTTCGCGCTCGGAGAGGGCGGCGGCCTCCTCCTCGAACTTTTGCATGGTGGTGAAAATTATGCCGTTGGCACGACGGCTCGAGATCTGCTGCGCAAGGTCGGTTCGGCTCTGCGCCTGAACAGGCGTCTGACGCAGGAAGTCTGAGCACCTGGAGAACTGCGCGAACAGCTGCGAGTCGAGGTCATTGCGGTCGGTGATCACCACGATGGTGGGGCTGTCGAGCTTCTCTTCGAGCAGGTGGGCTAGGAAAACCATCGAAAGTGACTTGCCCGAGCCCTGCGTGTGCCAGAAGACACCGCCCTTGCCGTTGCCGCCGATGGCCTCATGCACGCTCTCGAGGGCTTTGTTCACCGCGAAGTACTGATGGTACCCCGCGAGGATCTTAGCGTCCTCGGAGAACAGGATAAAGTTCTTCAGGATATCGATGAGTCGCTCCTTGGGGAGCATGCCGTCCAGGGGCGTCTTCCAATCGGCGTACTGGGTGGCCTCATAGCTTCCGTCGACACTCTTCCACTCCACGAAGCGTGATTCGTTGGCGGTGATTGTGCCGACCTTGGTGTGAAGCATGTCGCTGATGACGCAGAAGGCGTTGTAGACGAAAAGCGATGGAATCTGTCGTTTGTAGTTTTGAATCTGCTGGTAGGCATCTTCGCTGTCAGCGTCGGCTCGGGCGGGTGACTTCAGTTCAAAGAGAACGAGCGGAAGTCCGTTTACGAACACGATGACATCTGGGCGTTTGTTGGTGCCGCGCTCGATGAAGGTCCACTGGTTAACGACGTGGAAGCAGTTCTTTTCGGGATTGTCGTAATCGATCAAGCGCACTATGTCTGCGTGCTCTTCTTTGCCGTCAAACCAGCTTGCCTCCACACCGTTTTGGAGCATGTCCATAAAGATGTTGTTTTTTGCGATGAGGTCGCTGCCCTCGATTTCCTTTAGTTTAGTTATTGAGGCATCAATCGCGCGCCGATTGAGCGTTGGGTTAATGTTCTCAAGAGCAGGCCCGATGACGTCAGGTAAGAAAGCGTCGTCAAACGCGTCGGAGGAGCGAGCGACGTCTGGTCCATAGAGATGCTCATATCCCAGATTCGTCTGCAAGTGGTCAATGATGCCTTGTTCGAAAGCATCCTCATTAAATGACGTTGAGGAGCTGTATTCGACAGCAATCATACGCACTCCTTACCTTATGCTTCTTCGACGTTGGCGAGCCTGTCCACCATTGCATTCTAGCAGTTAGCCTTGCAAAAATTGGTACATCTGACACCTGTTGGTCGCCATTTCCTTATCGGTTGATCGCATCAGAATGACAGGTAGTGACAGGGCTCGCTTATTTATTAAATCGACTTCAATTTACAGGCGCTCGTGTTGCGACAGTTGTCCAAGCGCTTGCTTGAAGCTGTTGTTGGTGATCTTGAGGTCGTTTCCCGCTTGCATTTTAATGAGTGTCGGGTAATCGTCCGGATTGTTCTCAACGCGAGCGATGAAACTCGAGGCCTCATCGGCGCCCGGAGTTGGGTCGCATGGATTGTCTGTTCTGTTGGCCGCACTGGCGCTGTTTCTTTGTTCTCGTTCGCGCGATATCTGCTTGTGGCTGTAGATGTAAATTAACGGTGGAGCGGCTGCAAAAGAGCCGTCTTACTGGGTAAAATCAGGTTGTGCCGCGGAACCCGCTCCTCAGCTAGTCACACTTCGGAAGCGCGGGCAACGCAGGTGCTATCGTCTAAAGGGCCGGCTGCAACCGGCCCTTTTCATGACTCCCTTCGCTATCCGTTACTGCTTATATTCCCGCCAGATCGAGTAGAGGTTCCGGGCAATGCCGGTCACATACATCGAGAGGCGCAGGATTTCAAGAAACAAGTTCATAGGCTTCACCCCAATCGGAGATCGGAGCGTTGCCCGCAGGCGGATTCCGCGGCGGTCTAGATTTTACCCCATAGGCCGCGGTGGGAGACATCTATCCCGTTTCTGCTAAAGAGGCGCCCTAAAACAGGCAGCTCTCGATTAGCTCTTTTCCGCGCAGGGTGTCAATCCACTCTTGTGGGATGGCGTCGATGCCGTATGCCGTGCCTGCGAGCGCGCCGGCGACGGCTGCGGTGGTGTCGGTGTCGTCGCCCAGGTTGACGGCGGCAAGGACGCAATCTTCGTAACTGTTGGTGTTGACAAAGCACCAGCTGGCGGCCTTAAGGGTGTCGCGCACGAAGCCGCCAGACCTGATTCCACGCTCGGGCACGTCTTTCAGCTGCAGCGCCCACGAGGGGAGCGTGCCGTTCATCACATCCCTCATCAGCTCGACAAATATGATGCATGCGTCGGTCGATGTTCTGTGGGCGTGCGTAATCGCGGAGACCTCGCCGATCTCTTCGTCTGTCGTATCGGTGAACGCCAGGGGCGCGATGCGCATGAGCGATCCGTTGCCGTTGTCGCGCTCGCCGGAGCCTCCTTTGCCGGTGTGCAAGGCGCGGGCGGTCGTGCCGCCGTAATCGAAAACGCCGTCGATCGTATACTCGCCACGGGCAATCCAGTTTACGAACTTGTCGCGCATGTCTGCGGTGTCGATATGCCCGAGCTCCCTAATCGAGTCGCAGGTAGCAAGCGTCATAGATGTGTCGTCGCTCCAGGTGCCGGCGGGCTGCCCATGCGTGCCGTAGCTGATCATGTCCGTGCATCCGAACGTGCCTCGGGGCCTGAACTCGTAGGGAACGCCCAGCGCGTCGCCGACGGCGAGCCCATAGATGCAGTCGCGTAGTGTTGTTTTCGGTCTGCCTGTCATGGGAAACACCTTTTGTACTTTGGATTGAGAATGCACGGCAATCTGCGGCAATGTGTCCAGCTCAATTCGGGACGCAGTGAGTCCCGAATTGGGAGAGCTTGTCAGCTAATCTGACAAATGAAAAACCCGCAACGCTATTGCTTTATACAGCAATAGGGGCCTCTTTCGGGCGTCCTGCCTTTGGTGCGTCGGCGAGTCGTGCCTCGATGGAAGCTTTGGACACCATGCGCTTGGTGCCATCCTTCCATGAATCCAACAGTTCAGCATTTATAAGTTGCGATACTCTTGCCGAGCTAACGCCAAGCATACGCGCGGCATCCGCTGCGGTGACGGCGGGGATGTCGCCGAGTTCGCGGCTGACGGCCACGGCGATAATCTTGCCACCGTGCTGCGGCTCGTGGCCAAAGCCCGGCGCAGGCAGGTCGACGCCGCCCATAAGGTGATCGTCGACCATGCATGCAAGAAAATCAGCTGCGCTTTCGATAGCGTCGTTTAGATCGGAGCCAAACGTTCCTTCTCCGCCCAGCGAGCCACTTGGCACAGCATCGACAATGCCGTCCGAATCAAAGAACTCGAATTCCCATGCGTAAACCATGCAAGACCTCCTCCGACGCCGGCGATTTGAGGAACATCCTAAGAGCCCACCAAGCGCATCGAACACCTTTATTGCCTCTAGTTTAAGGCCTCGTGCGGACGCGTTTTGGTGCCCTGCGCGTGACCGCAAAAAGGGTTTGCAGTGACTAAAATGTGGTCATAGAGATGGTTTTATCGAACTCCATGGGGGGTGACGCGCGTGGATAACAACACGTTGCTGTTTCACGATAAGGGTGCCGGCGTTTCAAGGGAATAAGCATCTATCCCAATCGTGTCGAGGCGGTCGTGAAGAACAACTTCTTCGATACCCATACCAAGATCGTCTACCTCAAGGACATTACGGGTGTCAACGGGGTCAAGGGTAAGCGCGTGCTCCTCCGTAATAGGTTGCTGACCGCCTGCACCTTCAGCCCCAGCAGCCGCGCGAAGGCGCAGGAATTCGTGGGCACTCTGAACATGGTGATGTGACCGGGCGCTTTCGGACACAAAAACCGGGATGCAAGGAGTCGCACCTTGCATCCCGGTTGAGCTAAAACGGCGCTGCTGCATGCCGTTGGAGCTTTAGCGCTTGATCTCGATGTCGTCGAGCTTGACGTCCATGGCCTCGGTCTTGGCCTCGGCGATGTCATCGGCAAACTCAAGGGACTTCATCATGGTCTCGACGGCGTCCTTGTGCTCTTCGACGTTGTCGATACGCACGTACACACTGCCGCCGCCCGCCTCGGTGAAGTACTCGGTCGTCACGCCGCCCGAATGAGTGTAGGAAGCGTTGCGCCAGGTCTTGCCGTTGTACTTGACGGGATCGTTCTCGGTCCACTCAAAGCTGGCATTCCATTTGGCCTCGTAGTCGAACAGTTCGTCGGCGTTCTTGTCGGGGTCGAAGACGGGGATGAAGCGGTCGCTGGCGTGCTCGCTTTCGGTGAACTTAAACTGGGCCCTGTCGGCGGTGTCGCCTGCAACGTCGGTGATCTCGACGCCCTCGGGGACCTCGACCTTAAACCAAATGAAGTCGGTCCTCATATCCACGGCTGGCTTTTCTGCTCCGCCGCCACCGCCGCTGCCGGTAGCGCCACCGCTTCCGCCACAACCCACCAGGGCAACCGCGGCAAAGAGACTGATGCAGAGGGTGAGAATCGCAAAGGCCTTCTTTTTCATGGTCGTGTCCTCCTCGATCTGTAACCGCCCATGGATTACCTGCCTTCACTGTACGCGCGAGCGGCTCGTAAGGGTGGGCCATGTGTCCCATTCTGGGGGCCGGATTTGCGCCGTTAAGTGGCAATATATGCGGACGCAAGAGAGGGGAGGGCCGACGCTGCCGACCCTCCCCGGGGTTGGGCGCCCGCGCTTTTAATGGAACGAGTGCGCGGACGTGCGTGGAGCCTTGCTACTTGATCTCGATACTCGAAATCTCGACGCCGCGTGCCTCGGTGACCGCATCGTTCATGTCGTCGGGGAACTCAATGGAGTTCAGAAGGGCCTCGGCTTCTTTCTTGTGAAGGTCGACATTCCTAATCAAGATGTAGATGCTTCCCGTATCGACGTCGGAAAAGAGGTAGGTATAAGTACCGCCATTGTCCTTGCACGTTCCGGTGAGCCATGTCCTGCCGTTGTATTCGACGGGGTCGCCGTCTTCCCACTGGAACGTACCAGTATGTCTTTCGGCCTGCTGGGCAAAGGACTCTTCGGCCGTCATCTTCTCTTCCCAAACGGGGATGAAACGGTCGGTTGAGCTATTCTCGTCTTCGGGGAAGGTGAGTTGGACCCTGTCGGCATTCTTGCCGGCGGAGTCGCTTACGCCGACGCCCTCGGGCATCTCGACCTTAAACCAGACAAAGTCGGTCTTCTTAGCGACGGGGGCCTTTTCCTTGCCCTCGCCCTTGGCGGCACTGCTGCCTCCGCCCGAAGCGTTCCCGCCACAGCCCACAAGGGCGAGCGCGGCAAAGAGGGCGATGCAAAGGGAAAGGATCGATAGGGTCTTTTTCTTCATGGTGGCGTCCTCCTTGTCTTTTGGTGACATCGCGGTGCCGCAGGGCGTCGGGGCGTTGTTTCCGTTTGCGGCGGATGCCTTTGCGTATGGTGCGGCGATACCTCCGTTCGTGGTTTGCGGCCGTTGCACGGCCGTGCCCCAACGGGTTCCTTACTTATAGATATGCCCCAGTTTGTGCTGCCGGGGAGTCTCGAAAGGTGGGCCATAAGTCCCATGTTTGCGTGCGCGGGCCGGCCATAAAGCGAGCCTGGAACTGGGCAAGCGGGCGGCTTGGCTGATTCTCCCAATGTTGCGCAACAGCGATGCCGACTTGAGGTTTTAGACTTGGCTGTGACAAAAGCTAAACCACGAAAGGTCGAACGATGTTCTGTCAAAAATGCGGACAGCAAGTTCCCGATGGGTCGACGTTTTGCACGCATTGCGGTGCCTCGCTAGCGGGCGGTTCCGCGCCGACGCCCGCGGGCGCTGCTTCGACTTCTGCGCCCACGACCGGCCCGGGCCTGACCCAGTCGATGCCGCCGGTCGCGCCCGCGCCTCAAAAGCCAAAGAGCAAGGCGCCGATTATTGTGGCGGTGGCGTGCGCTGCCGTGGTGCTCCTCGGGGGCGGCACGGTGTTTGCGCTTACGGTGCTCAACGGTTCGAAGAGCTCTGACACGCAGATTTCGGTGATCGACACCGGGTCTTCTGACGATAATAATTCTTCTGCCAAGAAGAAGAGCGACAAGTCCAAGTCGAAGGATTCAACGTCGTCCGATGACGAGGCCGTCCCCGAGGACGAGTCGGCATACTACGGTTCGGGCGATTCGGATGATTACCTGGCCGACGTGCATACGTACACGAACGACATGCATCCTTATAGCATGTCGATTCCCAATCGATTTGAGATGGAGGATACTCCAAGCGGCAGCGGCACCAGGTATAAGGATCCGGAGACGGGCTTTGTGATCAACCTGTTTGGCTACGTCAACATTAACGAAGAAACCGCACACGAGATGTTCGTCGACGAGGACACCTCGGGCAAGGCCGACCTCTATACCGCGGAGGGCGACAACTGGTACGTGGTCTCGTGGCGCGAGGGCGACACGATCACGTACACAAAGACGATCGTTACGGATTCGACGATTGCCATAGCGTCTCTGGAGTACTCGACCGCAAATCGCGATATGGGGTCGAAGATTATCGACACGCTGCTGCCGACGTTCCAGGTGCACTAGGCTCCCGTGCCTATAGCCGGCGATCGGAAACGCCGATAGCCAGAGCTCCTGACAGCCTTTGTCTTATGGGTTAGACTGGGCATCGATAAAACCGATGAATGGGACAACCGCTTCCTGGCGTCGTTGTCCCATTTTTTATTCCGGCGTGCGGCGCCCGTGGTTGCCGACGTGCCAGGCAGGGGTGTTTCGATGAGTCAAGAGATGATGGATAAAACCTGTCGCGGTTTTGCCGAGGCGCTGGCTGCGCGCGAGCCCGTTCCCGGCGGCGGCAGCGCGAGTGCATTCGTGGGCGCGTTGGGCGCTTCGCTGTGCGGAATGGTTGCCCGCTATGGTGCGACGAATCCCGTCCTTGCCGATCGCGCGGACGACTTGACGCGTGCGTTTGCCCAGGCGGATGAATTGGCTCAGGAACTTGTCGACTTGGTCGCCGAGGACGTTCGTGCCTACGGGCAGGTGTCGTCGGCGTATGGTATTCCGCGCGAGGACCCGTCGCGTGCGGCAGCGATTCAGGATGCGCTGCATGTGGCCGCCATGCCGCCGTACCGCATTATGGATGCATGCGGTCGCGCACTGGCGCTGCTCGAGGACATGGCGGACAAGGGCTCCCGACAGTTGTTGTCCGATGTGGCATGCGGTGCCGTGTTTTGCCGCGCGGCCATGCAAGGCGCGAGCTTGACGCTCTTTGCAAACACCACGTCCATGAAGGATCGCGCCCGCGCCGAGGAGCTCGAGGCTGCGTGCGATGAGCTGCTCGATACGTGGCTGCCGCGCGCCGATGCGCTGGCGCGTCGTGCCGCCGATGCCGCGAGGAAGAGGGGATAGCCATGGCCGAACTGCTGAAGGGCACTCCCGTCGCCCGTGCTTTGACCGAGGAGCTTGCCGCTCGCTGCGCCGCTTTGCGCGATCAGGGGGTCGTGCCGACGCTGGCTATTGTTCGTGTAGGCGAGCGCGAGGACGACCTGTCCTACGAGCGCGGCGCGCTCAAACGCTGTGAAAAGGTTGGTATCGAAGCTCGTCGCGTGTTGCTGCCTTCCGATGTCTCGCAAGACGAGCTTATTGCTGCCATCGAGGACATCAATGCCGATCCGACTGTTCATGGCTGCCTGATGTTCCGTCCGCTGCCTGCCGGCCTTGACGAGGATGCCGTCGCCGCAGCGCTCGATCCCGCCAAGGACGTTGACTCCATGACGCCGGCTTCGTTGCTTACGGCGCTTTCGGGTCGCGGCAATGGTTTTGCCCCCTGTACGGCCGAGGCTGTCCTGGCGATTCTGGATCACTATGGCGTGGAGCTGGACGGTGCCAAGGTTGCCGTTGTCGGTCGCTCGCTGGTGATTGGCCGTCCTGTTGCCGCCATGCTTACGGCACGCAATGCTACCGTGACGACATGCCACACGCACACGCGCGACCTTGCTGCCGAATGCCGTGCTGCCGATATTGTGGTCGCCGCGGTCGGACGTGCGCGCACGATTGGCGCGGATGCGGTCCGCGAGGGCCAGACGGTCATCGACGTTGGCATTAACTGGGACGAGGCGGCCGGCAAGTTGGTCGGCGACGTCGATTTTGATGCCGCGGAGCCGCTTGTTGGCGCGATTACGCCCGTGCCGGGCGGCGTGGGCGCTATGACGTCGGCGATTCTCGCCAAGCACGTGATTGAGGCGGCCGAACGCACGACAAAATAGGCGTTTTCAGGCTGTTTAGGGGGTCAGTTCTATATCCCGTGTGCAAAAAATGCCAAATATGAGTACTGTTGCCTAGTCCGTTACATATCTTTGAGACTGATTTGACTCTCTAATGATATTCAATATCGTTAGGGAGTCTCTTTTATTGGACCTTTGGGGAATTACTTTACTCAATTTTTGGACAAATGAGGATTTCTATCGTCCAGGACAGTGAGATTTGCTGCTACTAAATTGGTGACAGTACTCATATTTGGCATTTTTTGCACACAGGGGTTGCCGGGGCCGCGGTTTCGCCCTTTTTGCGTCGAAGCGATACACTGTTACCGTTTGATTTCTTCGCTCAGGGAGGATGCGCATGCCGTGCACAACGATTTTGGTTGGTAAGAACGCGAGCTATGACGGGTCGACGTTGGTTGCCCGTAACGAGGATTCGTCCAACGGGGTATTTGAGCCCAAGCGCATGCGCGTGGTGCATCCCGACGAGCAGCCGCGTGTCTACACGAGCGTCCTGAGCCACTTGACGATCGAGCTGCCCGATAATCCCATGCGCTACACAAGTGTCCCCGACGTCATTCCGGATCACGGCATTTGGGCCGAGGCTGGTTTCAACGAGCTCAATGTGGGCATGTCCGCGACCGAGACACTCACCACCAATGAGCGTGTTCGCGGTGCCGACCCGCTCGTCGACTACGTGCCCGCCAAGGGCAACGAGGGTGAGGACGGCTACGTCCCGGCGCAGCCCGGCGGCCTGGGCGAAGAGGACATGGTGACCCTGGTGCTGCCGTACGCCAAGTCCGCCCGCGACGGCGTGCGTATCCTGGGCGACCTGCTCGAGCGCTATGGCACCTACGAGAACAACGGCATCGCCTTTAGCGATGTGGATGAGATTTGGTGGCTCGAGACCATCGGCGGTCACCACTGGATCGCCAAGCGCGTGCCCGATGACGCCTATGTGACCATGCCCAACCAGCTGGGTATCGACAGCTTTGACCTGGACGATGCCGAGGGCGACCAGGCCGACCACATGTGCTCCGCCGACCTGCGTGCCTGGATGGCCGAGTGGCATCTGGACCTGACGTTGGGCGTCGAGGGCGACGGCCCGGCCGCGGTCTTTAACCCGCGTGAGGCCTTTGGCTCGCACAGCGATAGCGACCACGTCTACAATACGCCGCGCGCCTGGTACATGCAGCGCTGCCTCAACCCCAGCGACGTGTGGGACGGCCCCGACGCCGACTTTACGCCCGAGAGCGACGATATCCCCTGGAGCCGCGTGCCCGAGCGCAAGGTGACCATCGAGGACATCAAGTACGTGCTCTCCAGTCATTACCAGGGCACGGAGTACGACTGCTACGGCAGCAAGGGCACGCCCGCCACGCGCGGTGCCTACCGTCCCATCGGCATCAACCGCAACAGCCAGCTCGCCGTGCTGCAGCTGCGCCCCTACGCGCAACCGGCCTATCGCGCCGTACAGTGGATGGCCTTTGGCTCCAACTCGTTTAACGCGCTGGTCCCGCTGTACGCCAACGTCGAGAGCATGCCCGAGTACTACGCCGACACCCAGGCACGCGTGACCTCCGAGAACTTCTACTGGGCCAACCGCCTGATCGGCGCGCTCGCCGACGTCCGCTTCCATGAGTGCGGTCGCGCGGTGGAGGACTACCAGGAGAAGGTCGGCGGCATGGGCCACAAGCAGATTCACGACGTCGATGCTGCTGTTGCCGCACTGCCCGAGGCCGAGGTGCCTGCCGAGCTTGCGCGCGCCAACGAGGCCTTCGCCGAGCGCGTGCGCGTGGAGACCGACGCCCTGCTGGGCAAGGTGCTCTACACCACGAGCTGCGCCATGAAGAACTCCTTCGCGATGAACGACAATGTGAGATAAAACGCTTTGTCGCATACGCTCAATCTTGGGTACAAGAAGGCCAATGCAGTTGTTCATGATTGGAGCCAACCATGGTTATGAAACTCGATCAGCTTGTTAACGGTGCCATCAACGTGGGCTTCGGCGCCGCCGCCGTCGCCGTCGAGGGCAGCAAGAAGGTTCTCGACGACCTCAGTACCAAGGGCGAGCAGGTTCGCAAGGACGCCGGCACCCCCGATATCGCCCGCAGCGTGTCCGACATGTTCGAGCAGGCGGGTGGCACCATCTCCGATCTGTCCGAGCGCCTGGGCATGCAGGGCGAGACCGCGGCACAGCGTGTGCTCGACGAGCTTATCCTGGCCCGCGTTCGCGTTATGACCGCTCCCGAGCGCACGGCATTCTTGGCCCATGTGCGCGATATCGTCGATTCGGTCGAGGACAACGTGACCTCGGTGCCCGTCGAGTCCGTTGAGCCCGACGATGCAGAGGATACCGAAGAGGCCGAGTAGCAGCGCAGATGGCAGATTCCACCACCGATTACAACAATCAAGATCCCTTGTGTGACGAGGCGGCGGTTGTCGACGAAGTCGAGGCCGCCGTCTCGGGCGCTCGCAAGAAGCCACGTGCCGTCGATATGGTTCCCGAAGAGCCCGATGCCATGGCGCCGGATGAGGAGTATCAGCTCACGCCCGCCGGTCGTCGCGAGCGCATTGGGCAGATCGTTCGGCTGGTCAAAAAATACCGCGTGTGGGACAACCTTACGCCGGTGCGTCTGCGCCGTCTGCTCGAAGAGCTCGGCCCCATGTTCGTCAAGATGGGCCAGATTTTGGCCAACCGCTCCGAGATTCTGCCGCAGCGTTTTTGCGACGAGCTCCGTCGCCTGCGCTCCGACGTGGAGCCCGTGCCGTATGAGGTAGTGCTCCGCTGCCTGGAAGAAGAGTACGGTCAGCGTCTGGGGCAGATGTTCGACGCGATTGACCCCAGCCCGCTCGGTAGTGCGTCGCTTGCACAGGTGCATCGCGCCCGTTTGGTGACGGGCGAGGATGTGGCCGTCAAGGTGCAGCGCCCCGGTGCGCAGCAAGTCATGGCGCAGGACATCGACATCATCCGCTCAGTGGTGCGCATCGTTTCCAAGTTCGTCAACACCGACCAGTTTGTCGACCTGCACGCCGTCGTCGAGGAGCTGTGGGCCTCGTTTCGCGAGGAGACCAACTTTTTGGCCGAGGCCAAAAACCTCAACGATTTCTATGAGTTCCATAAGAGTGTCCATGGCGTGACATGCCCTAAGTCCTATATGGATCTGTGTACCGAGCACGTCGTAGTCATGGATTACGTCGACGGCATCTCGATCGCCGACCCCGAGCGCCTGGTGGCCGAGGGCTATGACCTGGAAAAGATTGGCGCCGCGATTGTCGAGGACTACTCGACGCAGGTGCTCGACGATGGCTTTTTCCATGCCGACCCGCATGCGGGAAACATCATCCTCAAGGACGGCATCGTTTACTTTATCGATCTGGGCATGGTCGGGCGCATGTCGAGCCACGACCGCGGTATCGTCAAGGACATGATTTTTGCCGTGGCCGAGGGCGACGTGCCCAAGCTCAAGGATTCGCTCATGCGTTTTGCCGTGACGCGCGGCGATTCGGCTGAGCTCGACCATTCGGCCTTTTTGTCCGACCTGGACTTTATCGTTGCCGACTTTGCTGGCCTTGATCTTAAGGACCTGGATATCGGCGAGTTTTTGACCTCGCTGGTGAACCTGGCGCGCAAGAACGATGTTGAGCTGCCGAGCGTGGTGACGATGTTCGCGCGCGGCATGGTGACGCTTGAGGGCCTGCTGACCGAGTACATGCCCAACGTCAACATGATCCAGATTATCCAGACGCATATCAAAAACGAGAAGAGCACCTATGCCCGCGTGCGCGAGATGGGCCGCGACTTTGCGGCGAGCAGCTACCGCGCGGCCAAGGGTTCACTCGAGGCGGCCGAGTACCTGGGGCTGGCGTCGCGCATGCTCACGCGCGGCCAGCTCAAACTGAACCTGCAGCTCATGAGTAGCGACAAGGCGCTGCGCCAGATAGGCGGTATCGTCGACCGCATGTCAATGGCCATCGTCATCGCCGGTCTGTTTATCGGTTCGTCGGTGGTCTACTACGCGCGCATCGAGCCGGTTGTGTTTGGTATCCCGGTCATTGGCTTTATGGGCTACGTGAGCGCACTGGTGTTGGCGTTGATGCTGGGCCGCGAGATCTGGCGCAACAGCCACGGCGGCAAGCGGTAATGACCCCTGGGGGGGACGGAGGAAAACGGATCATTTTGCCTCGCGTCGCGCCGGCGTGGGCTGGTTCGAACAAAACTATGCCGGTTTACGGGGCTGGAGTGCCGAACTTCGACTATGCCGGAATCCGTGCTTTTAAAACCGCAGGTAGATGAGTCGTTGGTTTTCGAAAATGGCAGATATGGTTGCGAAGTGCTGAATCAGCTCCGTAATCCGGCATAGTTTTGAAACGGGCTGTTCTTGCAAGGTCCGACGGCGGCCCTTCCTATCGCAAACCATAGCTTTTACCTTGGGCTTCTCCTGTGTGCGGGGCCCTTTTGCGTGCTACCATATCGACAGTAATAATCGATGGCCTAGATGGTGGTGCGGAGACGCACGAATGCGCGGTTTTCCTGCGCGTTTGGGAGAATCGGGGTGCAAGTCCCCGGCTGTACCAGTAACCGTAATTCCTCTTGGCCCGGGATGTTCGCGTCGCAGATCGGACGGCGCGCCCGGGTCGGTAAGGTTAAGTCGGATCGCCTCCCATCTTGTACGCGGCCGCGGCGCATGCCGCCGGTACGCGTTGGGCTCTGGAGGGAAGGGGGACCCCGATGGGGGTACTCGAGCGCAATATGCGCGATGATGTGGGGCAGCCGCTGGGCAATGCTCCAAGTGCAGACAGTAGGAGACAAATGGATATGTTTGAGGACGAGCACCAGCGCGCCTCGTGGCGTCCGTATGGAGCGATTGCCCGTGGCGTAGCCAAGCGCGGTTTGGTGGCGTTCCTGGCTTTTGCCATGGCTTTTGGCACCACGCCGGCGCAACTTTGGGCCGAGGGCGCCGAGGGCATTGTCGAGGCCGTGGCTCAGACTGCGACGGCCGGCGAGGGCGCGGCGGCAGACGATGACGCTGCTGCCGATGCTGACTCGAATGGTGCCGCTGCCGAGGACGGCGCGGCTACCGGTGACACCGCTGCGAAAGCCGCAGGCAACGATAGCGCAACGGCCGATGGTGCCGCCGGCGCCGAGAACGCCGCGGCAGTAGCGTCCGTCGCTTCGGAGCAGGGCGAGGCAAAGGCCGCCGCTTCCGCCGCGACGCTTTCCAGCGAGGCCAAGGTCTTCATCCAAGACGCCAAGGATAAGGACAACTCCTATTCTTCCCAGTGGAAGTCTGGTGCGCTCAACGCGGGCGATACGCTTTGGGCCAACATGTACGACGAGGTCGAGACCGAGGACTACTGGGGCGACCCTACGACCGAGACCAAATCGGTCGCCAACCCCGGCACCTGGACTTACACCTGGCTCGCCGGCACGACCAGGGCCAGCAGCAATGTCGCCGACTACACCGAGGTCGTAGGCCACGAGCAGTCGCTCACCGTCACCGCCGCGATGGAAGGCAAATACTTCATCTGCAAGGTAACGGTTGATGGCAAGGACTACTATGGTCCGTCCGTTTCTTCCGGCTCGGGCATCAATGCCAACTACATTCCTGGCCCCGTGCTGGGCGCTGGCCAGATGGAGCTTAACAGTGTCAAGCTGAATAGTGACACGCCGAGCATAGGCGATACCCTGACGGCGACTCCGTACATAAGCTATTATC
Source organism: uncultured Collinsella sp. (assembly GCA_934650975.1). Lineage (GTDB taxonomy): Bacteria > Actinomycetota > Coriobacteriia > Coriobacteriales > Coriobacteriaceae > Collinsella. The sequence continues at coordinate 17,978 of CAKUFW010000015.1, forward strand.
AGCAAGCCCCCGCCGACGCCAAGGTTACCTACACGTGGTCCGCATCCACCTCGCAGTACTCGGGTTTTACCAAGATCGAGGGCGAGACGGGTGCTTCGCTTGTGGTGGGCGACGACCTTGAGGGCAAGTACATCAGGGTCGAGGCCAACGCTGGCGTCAACACAGTGAACAAGACCACTTCCAGCAAGGTCAAACAGGCCGGTGCGGTTGAGCTTTCGGCCGTGTCCATTATCAACACCAAGGACGACACGAGCGTTTTTGTGGTGGGGGATACTGCTAAGGCTCGCGCCAAGGAGAAGGGCGGCGCGTACGGCGCGTTCGTCGACGCGAGCAAGCTCAACTATCAGTGGCAGTGCTCTGACACCAAGAGTGGCACGTATGCCGACATTGCGGGTGCCACGGGTGAGACCCTCGAGCTAACCGATGCTTTGGGTGGCAAGTACCTCAAGTGCAAGGTGTCCTCGAAGATCGGCTCTTCGAGCATGGCCAACAACACGGGCGCTCTCGTTGCTGCTGCCGGTTCAATTAATATCACGAGCGTGACTATGAGCCCGACTTCGGGCAAAGTCGAGGTTGGTTCCACGATTACGGCGACTGCCAAGGCGGGTTCCACCGACGTCACCGCCGATTCACATGTCACGTGGCAGTGGTATAAGGGCACCTCGAACACCGCAAGTTCGTGCAACATGCCTATCGAGGGTGAGACCGGCAACACCCTGACGGTGACCGCCGCCCTTAAGGGCTACTACGTCGTGGCCAAGGCCAACGGCGGCTATGGCGAGCAGAAGCCCTACTATGCGGCGGGTCCCGTTTCCGTCGCGGGCCAGGTTGAGCTGTACGACGTACAGTTTGAGGGCTCTCCCACCAATGGCGTGCACGTAGGCGATACGCTCAAGACTAAGGTGCGCAAAAAGGACGGTTCGCGCTACAGCTATATCGACCGCACCGATAATGTGACCTACCAGTGGCAGTATGCAAATAGCAGCTCGAGCTATGACTCCGCTTACACCGATATCCCCGGTGCCACCGAGGCGACCTATACCGTTGACACCGCCTATGCTGGCAAGTACCTGCGCGTGAAGGTTGCAAGCGAAAATACCGTTTCCAGCACGCAGAAGAAGAGCTCCTACGGCGGCACGCAGTCTGTCGCTCCGCTTGGTCCGGTGACGCTCAAGGGCCAGTACAAGCTGGCGGGCATTGAGCTTGCCAATAAGAACGTTACGCTCAGCGTGGGTTCAAAGATCACGCCGAGTGTGCAGGTTCCGGGTAGCTGGTCGGGCTCGACCAAGGACGTGCCCGACGATGCCGAGCTCACCATGGCGTGGTATGCCAAGGGCGAGGGCGATGCCGATTGGACCGAGCTCACCGACGGCATCGATAAGACCGATGGCAGCCTGACCATTTCGGACGCGCTTGTTGGCAAGCGCATCAAAGTTACGGCGAGCGCCCTCGACAACACGGTTGAATGGGTTTCGTCCGATAGCGTCACCACGGCGGGGGAGTACAACCTGCTGCGCGTGATCGCCAACCCGCAGATCAATAGCGATTCGGTCCATCTCGTTTCGGGCGACGGCGTCAAGGCGACAGTGCAGGCCAAGCGCGCTGACGGTTCGGCCACCAACGGTATCGACGTCACCGGTCAGGCGACTGTTGCCTGGTATGCGGCGGACGATGCGAAGGCTCCGGAGGCCGACTGGACGCTGCTGTCCGATATGTCGGGCGCCGAGGCGACGGTCTCGGCATCTGCTGCTGGCAAGTATCTGAAGGCTGTTGCCACGAGCGGCAGCTCGAAGGTCGAGCTCGTCTCTGCCAATCCCGTTATCGCCGCAGGCTCGCTTGAGGCCGCAGTCCAAAAGCTCAACGATGCCAATAAGCAGATTGTTGTTGACTACAGCGCCAAGGGTGGCAACGTCAATGATGCGCTGAAGGCGCAGCTTGCCGATCTGGGATTTACCGACGTTGACGTTAAGGTCTCCGAGGGCGGCGTGCTCTTTGGGGCAAAGGACGCCAAGGCCACGGTCGGTATCTCCGACGCTCAGGATAAGACCAACGGCAATGTGACGTTCTTCTACATTGACCCCAACGACTACACCGGTTACAACATCGACGGTCTGCGTAGCGCCGATGTGATGTTTGAGCTGTCGCGCGATGGCAAGACCGAGCATTACCAGCCCAACAAGTCGGTGCAGGTTGCTTGGGACGAGGCTAAACTGCAAGACCTTCTTGACGGAGCCGCCGAATCCCTGCAGATTGGCTACGCGGCGGGCGAGTCCGCCGATGGCGTGACCCAAAATGTCACGCTTCCGTACAAGGCGGGTTCCGCAAAGAAATTCTCTGTTGAATGGACAAGCTCCGACACCGAGCGCCTGTTTGTTTCTGGTTATAGCTGGGAAGATAAGACGGGTAAGGTTTCGCGCGCATCGAGCGATCGCGACGTGACGCTGACCGCCAAGGTTACGGTTACGAGCGGCGACATCAAGCTTACCGGCTCGCACGACTTCACCGTGACCGTCAAGGGCGATCCCGAGAAGGTCGCCGCCGACAAGAAGGCGCTGCAGGAGAAGGTCGATGCGGCCTTTACCTACGACAACATCAAGTACTCCGGCACCGACGCGGTCGCCAATAAGGACGGCCTAACCGCCGACCTGCAGATGCCGCGCACGAGCACGCTCAATATCGACGGCAAGTACTACAAGGTTGAGTACTCCGCCAGCACCGATGACATCACGTTTAACGGTTATAAGGGCACGGTCTATCAGCCGCTGCCTGGCACCGAGGCAGCGAAGACCAAGATCACCCTCACGGTGACCGATAAGTCTAACGCTGAGGTCACGGCTAGTAAGACCCTCGATTTTGCGATTGCCCCGCAGGACCAGGACGAGCTCGATGCTGAGCTGTTCCACCTGAGCCTTGCAAAGTCAACATTCTCTCAGGGTATTCTTGACGGGCAGGATGCGTCCAATGTAACGGGGAACTTGCATGCGCCGTTGAAGGTATATGGTCAGGGATATGCAGTTAACTGGTGCTATTCCTCCGAAGAGGCTGCAGGCCATTGCGGCTTCGTGTTCAGTGAGCTCCCCGGCGGCACGGAGAACACCTATCGTTTGCTTAAGTCGAGCAAACCGAGTGTTGTCGCGCATGAGAACCTTATCCTCACTCAGCCCGAATACAACACGAAAGTCACGATTAGCGGCCGTCTGAAGAGTGAGCGTTTTGCCCGTTATGCCGAGCGCTATCCCGACAATTCGGACTACGCGGTACTTGCCGGCTTGGATGTTTCTGCGACGGTAAACGTCAAGGGAACGACGGGGCTCGACAACCCGAACGAGGGCAAGACCATTACGGTGACGGCCAAGGTCACGGGCGTTTCCGCAAGTGACGCCGGCGGCAACTACACCGAGCAATCGGTGGTGCCCTTGACCGAGCTTGCGCTTCCCGCCGACGAAGACAAGACGGCCGAGTCGGTGCTCGAGCAGCTTATGACGGCTGCCGGTTGTACGAACCTCGAAGCAAATGCATGGGGTCTTACGAGTGCGACGATGCCCGATGGCCGCGTGCTGAGCACAACGAGCGCCGCGCCGTACAGCTACTGGTCGTTCTTTGTAAACAATGGGTATGCGAGCGTCGGTGCCCCGAGCTATTTCCTTAAGAACGGCGATTGCGTCGAGTTCCGTTATGTTAAGGGTGACGGCACGCAGAAGCCCTCGACGGCTCCTGCCACCAATCCCGGAACGGAGCATCCCGACGTCGATGCGGCATGGAATGGTTTTGCGAACGGTGGCTCGGGATCCTCGACGGACGCCCTTACGCCTACAACAAAGACCGATACGCCTTCTTGGGCACTTAATCTTCTGACCGAAGAGCAGCAGAAGGCAGGTGCAAATTTCTCTGCGTCTGACCCCATTGCCGCGAACGGAAAGGTATACCTTGTCACGGGTGCCTCGGTATATGGCGGAAAGACGTGGAATGCTGTCCTGAAAGAGATCGATTCCGCAACGGGCTCCGTCGTGCGATCGCTTGGGCTTGGCTCTTCCATGGATAGCACCTGCCGTCCCGTTATTGCGCAGGGCATCATCCTGATTCCGCTTTCGGGTGGCTATCTGCAGGCTGTTTCGGCTAAGACATTTGAGACGCTGTGGTATTCCGATGCCTTCGCTATGCAGAATCTTTCTTCGTTGACTGTTGACGGCGACTACGTCTATATCAACACCCTTGATCGTTGGTCTGGCGATGACGTACAAAACGGTACCGTCAAGCGTCTCAATATTCACACGGGTGCGGTTGCCGGCAGCGCCTCCGTTGCCGACGGTGGTTACTACTGGTCTGGCGGACTCATGGTCAATGGCTACTACGTTGTCGGCGGAGATTTTGGTCAGGTCCGCGTGTATTCCGCTGATCTGTCCAAGCTTGTTGGTTCGATTAAGCTTGAGGGTGGCAACATCCGTTCGGCGCTTACCGTTCATGACGGCTATATATATGCTGTTACGCGCGACAATGGTACGTTGCACAAGCTAACCATTGGTTCCGATGGTTCCATTACTGAGGCCGCGGCAGTTCAGTTTGCCGCTTATTCGACTTCGACGCCCGTTTTCAGCGGCAAGTATGCTTTTATTGGCGGGGCAACCGCGAACAATTGGAAGGCTAAGACTAAGGCTAAGGTTAAGGCTAAGGCTGAGGCTAAGGGCCTGCTTTCGATCATTGACCTCTCCGATATGAGTGTGAAGCAGATTACGAAGGCCGATGGCGAAGAGCTTGGCTTTGAGTCCAAGGGCACGCCGCTCGTCTCAACACATGATGGCGAGACGTACGTATATTTCACCTTGAACGGCGCCAAGGGCAATTGGCCTAACTACACTACCGGCGGTGGCGTGTACATGTACAAGCTGGGCGATGCCGAGGCAACCGAGGTGTTCGTTCCCGGTTCTGGATATGCCAACTATTGCATGGCTTCGGTTGTCTGCGATCAGTTCGGCAATCTGTATTACACCAACGATTCGGGCCATCTCTTCTGTGTGAAATCTCAGGCACATCGCGTCAAGTTTGATGCTCAGGGCGGCTCGTCGGTCAATGGTCAGACCCCCGCTTCGGGCTCGACTGTCAGCAAGCCGACCGATCCGACGCGCGAGGGCTATACCTTCGCTGGTTGGTACACCGATGAAGCTTGTACAAAGGCGTATGACTTTAGCGTTGCGGTGACGGATGATATGACGCTGTATGCCAAGTGGATCAAGAACGCCGTTGCCCCTGACGGTAACGGTGGCTCTGGCTCCAAAGACGGCTCGGGTAACGGTACAAACGGCCAGCAGGCTGGCGGTGCTGTTGCTCCGGGTCAGAAGCCGGTGTCTACCACGACTACGACCGAGACCAAGGGCAATAAGGATTCCAAGAAGAATTCCGATAAGTCCGGCAAGAAGGATGACAAGTCCGACACGGGTTCGTCTGCAGCGACCACTGCCAAGAAGTCCGCTGCGGCTCCCGCGCAGCAGTCTGGCTTCAATCCGCTTGCCATTGTCGGCGTTGCGGCTGGCGTGATCGGTCTTGCCGTCATCGCCGTGTTCGTATTCACCAAGCGTCGGTAGGTGAGGGCTGTGTCCAATAAGCCTCAGGACGCCGAGTCCAAGCAGCCCGACTCGTCGTTCATCCAGCTCGACGACACTGTGCAAAAGGGCGCCGCTTCGGCGGCGTCCGCCCCTCGGCGCAAGGCGCTTGTTGGCGCCCTGACGGCCGCCTGCATCGTGTTGATTGTCGTCTCGCTGGGCTTTGTTCGCCCTTCCGTCAGCGGTGCCTGGTCCATCGATTGGATTGTCGAGACCGTGACGGGGGAGAGTGTCGTTGCCAAGGAAGCGTCGGTTTCCGGCTCGACTACCGCTTCGGGTAAGACTGGAGCCAAGGGCTCAAAATCTTCGGATGATGCGAGCTCTGAGTCCAAGGATCCGGACGAATCCGACTCCAAGGACGATTCCGAGTCTTCGGACAAGGACTCGAAAGAGAAGAAGTCCGAAGGCAAGGACGGCAAGAAGTCCGGGGGTAAATCGGGTTCGCAGAATTCTGAGTCCACTGGCGGATCGAGCGCTTCTGGTGGCTCATCTTTGGGCGGGGGATCGACGACCGGCGGTGGGTTTGCATCCAGCAGTGGCAACGCCTCTGCGGGCAATCAGGGCGGCTCGCAGCAGCCTGGACGTGTTACCGTGACGGTCTCGGTCACATCGAGCGCCGTGGGCAATCCTGTTTCTTCTGGCGGTACGTTCACCTTCAACGAGGGTGCCACGGCCTACGATGCCCTGTGCGCCCTGGGCCTCTCCGTGAATGCGCACGGTTCGTCGTATGGCACGTATGTCGCTGCCATTGGCGGTTTGGCCGAGAAGGAGCACGGCGGCACGAGCGGCTGGATGTACTCCGTCAACGGCGTAACGCCCAATACAGCTTGCAGCAGCTACGTTCTCAAAAACGGCGACAACGTAGTCTGGTATTACGTTACAGGCTAGAGGCCTCGACATAACACGCCAAACGGGCGATTCGGACCAACATCCGAGCTGCCCGTCTTTATGCGAATGGGACGCCGTTTCCCAATCGAGGCTCAACCGGAAATTGCATCCCACTCTGAAGGCGAATTCCGGGACACACTTTCCGCATCAGCATCCATTGGGAAAGCGTATCCCGTTCTAGACATCGATAACGGGATGCGCTTTCCGTTTCGGCGTCCGCGGGAAACTGCGTCCCGTTCTGCTGACTGATTCCGGGATGCACTTTCCGCCGTGGCGGCGTTTTGGAAACTGTGTCCCGCTCTGAGGGCGCAATGTGGGATGCAGTTTCCGCGGGGCGCCCCTAGGGAAACTGCGTCCCATTTCGACGCTGTAGCCCACCTCGTACGCCTTCCCCGGCAGGCTCTGCAAACAAAAAACCGGTTGGAACGTGAATTCCAACCGGTTATACCTTTAAGCAAATGTCGAACAAACTACGACTGTGCGCCCTCGAGGAAGAAGCGGCGGCTAAAGTAGTTGTACCAGGTGACCAGGAACGTGGCGATGGCCTTCATGGCCTGGTAGCCGATGCTCAAAAACGTGACGCCCACAAACATGTACAGGTCATTGAGGCCCAGGCCAATCACCGACAGGATGGTGAAGATCGTGAACTCGCGCTTGCGGCTCATGCCCTCGCGGTGGTCGAACACGTACTTCATGCTGAGCCAGTAGTTGACCACGACGGACGTGATGAACGAGATCGTGGTGCTCATCAAAAAGTCGAGGTGGAACAGCTCGACGAGCGCAATGAGCATGCCCCAGTCGATGCCAAAGGAGATAAGGCCCACGACGGCAAACTTGAGGAACTGCTTCGTATGAGGTTGTGCCAGTGCCTTGCGCACGTAATCACATCCAATGCGTTGATGAATTGAGCAGAGGATACTTTAGAGCTTTTGCTTGGGAAACGTAAGGTCTTTGGCAAGAACTATACGAACTCGCCAAATTTGCAAGAGACAATCCGCAAACGTTGTAAATCCTTCCGTAAACGAGCAAGGCCCACGAACAACACAGCGCTTGACGTGCGTCATCCGTGGGCCCCGTAGTGCAACGAGGAGGCCGAGCTACTTGGTCTCCTCGCCCTCCAGGAAGATCTTTCGGGTCACAAAGTTGTAGACCATAACAAGCGCAGTGGCGCAAATCTTGGCGATATTGGCCTCGAGGCCCAGGCCGGCGTTGAGGGCCAGTACGATGCCGTCGTTGAGAGCCAAACCGATCACGGACAGCACGACAAAGATAATGAACTCGCGGCGGCGGCTCATGCCCTCCTTGTGCGCAAACACGTACTTCATGCTCGCGACGTAGTTAAAGATGAGCGAAACGATAAAGCCGCTGGTATTGGCGATCAGGATATTGAGGCCCAGACCGTAGTGGAGCAGATTCATGATGCCAAAGTCGATGACCGTGGCGACGACGCCGACGACGCCAAACTTCATGATCTGCGCAAGGAGCTTTTGCATGTAACCTGCCTTAGGGTGGCGCCGCAGCGCCGTGGGGATGACGAACTCAGCAAGTTTAGCCAATCCCCACGGGTGGAGCTAGGCGCGCTCCTCGATAGCACCGTTTCTATATGCATCGAGCAGCTGGCGCAGGTCTTGGATTTGGCTGCGAATCTTGGCGCCAGTATCGGTGTCGCTTACCATGCGGCGACGGTCGGCCTCGTCAAAACGATTGGTCTCGCTCTCGATGTCCACGTTGCGCGTGAGTGCCTCCGCAACCGTCGTAAAGGCCCGGTGCGACTTAAGGCGGCATCCGCGCGAGCTAGAGATGAGCGTGTAGCCGGCGATGCCCGTCTTGGGATGGTAGGCACGGCAGAAACCACCGTCGATGACCAGCAGCTTGCCTTCGGCACGGATGGGCTGTTCGCCCTTGGTGGTTTTAACGGGCGTGTGGCCGTTGATGATGTGACCGGTCGGCGAGCATGCCATGGGGACGACGCCGAACTCGTGCATGATGTCATCGCAGACCGAGGGCGACGTGGTGAGCGTGTAGTACGGATCCATCGGCTCGACCCAGGTGCTCTTGTCGGCGATATAGGCGCGCTCGAAAGTGCGGACCAGACGCCCGCTGGCGGGCGAGTTAAAGCCGATCCACAGGTACCACATCCAGTCGAGGGCATCGCGATCGCCCACGCGCCAGGCGCGGCGGGCGATACGGTCGCAAAAATCGAAATAATCGCGGCCGGCGTGCCAGGTACCCAGGCAGTTCATGCTGCTAAAGGTGCCGTCCTCGTTGAGCGGCACGCAGCCATGGAACAGCAGGTTGCCGTTGGTGACCTTGTACATCGAGCCGTGCGTGTAGAGGAAATCGATATGGCGATGCAGGTGATCGGCGGTGACGAACTCAGACACGAGCTTGTCGATGATATGCTGCTCCTGGGGCGTGAGCGTATAGGGGTCTGCCGGGTCGACGGTGGGGAAGTCGTTGGTCGTGAGCGGCCACACGCTGCCGTCGGCGAGCATGACTGTGCCGGTGTCGTGGTCGATCTTGTCGAGCAGCAGGCGGTCGGTCATATCGAACTCGGGGTGGCGCTGGATAATCTGGCCCTCGAGCTTAAAGAGCAGTACGTTGATGGCCTTGATGAGCGGGGTGATGGACTCACCGGCGGTGTAGGTGGCATCGGCGAAGGCGACAAGTTCGCGCAGCGAGATGCCGTAATCGTTCTCGAGGATTTCGTAATTGTCGTAGCGCAGGTTGTTGCGCAGCACCGTGGCGATGCAGGCGGGCTCGCCGGCCGCAGCGCCCATCCACAGCAGGTCGTGGTTGCCCCACTGGATGTCGAGTGAATGGTAGGTGAGCAGGCGGTCCATAATCTTGGCCGCGCCGCCGCCACGGTCGAAGATGTCGCCCACCAGGTGCAGGTGGTCGACGGCCAGGCGCTTGATGAGCGAGGCGAGCGACTCGATAAAGTCATCGGCGCTGGCGGTCTCCAAGATGGACTCAACGATGCGCTCGTGATAGCGCACGCGGTAGTTGTTCTCGTCCGGGTGCGTGTGAAGCAGCTCGTCGATGATGTAGGCGTAATCGCGCGGGATGGCCTTGCGCACCTTGGAGCGGGTGTAGCGGCTCGAAAGCGAACGGGCGACCATGATGAGCTGATCGAGCATCGTCTTGTACCAGGTGGGTGAGTCTTCGTGTTGGCTGCGGACCAGCTCGATCTTCTCGCGCGGGTAGTAGATGAGCGTGCACAGCTCGCCCTTTTCGTCAAAGGTGAGCGTGTCGCCAAAGATCTCGTCGACATGCTCGCGCACAACGCCCGAGCAGTTGTTGAGGATGTGCATAAAGGCTTCGTACTCGCCATGCACGTCGCTCATAAAGTGCTCGGTGCCCTTGGGCAGGTTGAGAATGGCCGAGAGGTTAATGATCTCGGTAAACGCGGATTGTTCGGTGGGAAATTGTCTCGACAGCAGGCGCAGATACTTGAAGTCTTGCGGGTTGCGATCGAATGCGACCATGAAACACCTTCCGGTAGTGTTGGTAAAACTGGTAAACCAGCGTCAAGCGTTTACCAGTATGCGCCGCCTTTGTTTCGATTTTGCGCCGGCGGCTGAATTGTCAGGCGAACGGTTTGCTAAATCGATTTAGTGGAGGTAGATGTGTCGGTTGAGTGGAGACGATTGCGTGTATTTGCCTGTGTTGGTCCATGGTTCCGGTGGAGATGTTCGTGATAAAGATGTTCAATACAAATAGTTCGAATTGGTAAATAGTGGACATTTGTACCGTATTTAGGCTTGCTGTGCGATAATTTGCGCAGCAATAATTAAGGAGCCTCATATGAGTGATTTTGTCCTGACCTGTGAATCCGCCGCCGATCGAACCCGTGAGTTCTTTGCGTCGCGCAATATCCCTGTCGTGTGTTTTCATTACGAGATCGACGATGTTGCCTATACGGACGATCTGTATCAGTCGATTACGCCGGACGAGTTTTTTGCCCAGATTGCCGCGGGCGCCATGCCCAAGACGTCTCAGGTGAGCGTGGGTGAGTACGAGGAGTTTTGGGAGCCGTTCGTTGCCGAGGGCAAGGATGTGCTGCATCTGACGCTGTCGTCTGGCATTTCGGGCACATATGGTTCGGCCTGCGTTGCGGCGCAGATGCTTGCCGATCGTTATCCCGAGGGCGGCAAGGTGCGCGTGATCGATTCGCTGGCCGCGGCCTCGGGCTTTGGCCTGCTGGTGGAATATGCCGCCGACGTGCGCGATAGCGGTGCTTCGCTCGAGGAGACGGCCGCTTGGGTCGAGGAACACAAGCTCAACCTGCATCACTGGTTCTTCTCGACCGACCTGTCGAGCTATCTGCGCGGTGGGCGCATCTCGGCCGCGAGCGCGATCATCGGCACGGCGCTCAAGATTTGTCCGCTTATGACGGTCGATTGCGAGGGTAAGCTGTCGCCGCGCGAGAAGATCCGCACCAAGAAGCGCGCGATCTCCGAGATGACAAAGACCATGATGGCGCATGTGCAGGATGGCGCGAACTATTCGGGCAAGTGCATCATGTCGCACTCGGCGTGCCGCAAGGATGCCGAGGCGGTTGCGGCACTGATTGAGGAGCAGATTCCGCAGCTCAAGGGTAAAATTGAGATTAACAACATTGGTGCCCTGATTGGTTCGCATACCGGCCCCGGCACGGTGACGATCTTCTTTATGGGCGACAAGCGCGTGGACTAACTGGCGCGCCACGTTGACGCGCAGACGCAAAAAGGCCCGCCTCACGTTTGTGGGGCGGGCCTTGCTGTTGCGGTTAGCGCTTCTTTCCGCGGAAGAAGAAGCCGTGGAGCGATGGTTTGAGGCCGCGGTTGGCGCGACGCTCCTCGATGTGATCGTGGATCGAGGCGACGCGCTCGATTACCTCGTCGGGAATCGGCACGTCGGGATTCATGTTCTCGACCTGGCTGACCTCGGCGGCGGCGACCTGGTCGATAATGGGCACATCGTCGTGCGAGATGACAGGCGTGGCGTCTTCTTTCATCTTGCGGTAGCGCTGCATCATGTCGGTCTGCAGCTGCTGGGCCGAAGGCGGTGTCCAGATGATGGCGTTGGCGCCGGCGGCGATGGTCTCGCGGATGCTCTCGGGCGTCTTGCCGCCCGGTGCGATAAGCGGCAGGTTGGGATAGTGCTCGCGCAGTTCACGCAGGACCTGCGGCGTGTTCTTGCCGGCCGCGATGTTGAGGATCTTGGCTCCGGCGCGCACCTTGGCGTGGGCGTCGTCGTCGCAGCGAACGACCGTGGCGATGACGGGGATGTCTGCCAGGTTGGTAATGTGCTCGACCATCTCGGCAGTGGCGGGGGAGTTGACCACGCAGCCCGCCGCGCCCTGCATCTCGGAGACGGCCGCCATCTGCACGGAACGCTTACCGGTGGTGGTGCCGCCGCCAACGCCCACAAAGACCGGGCACTCGGCAACAGTCAACAGCGCCTGCGTAATGGCCGGCTGTGGCGTGAAGGGGTAAACGGCAAAGACGGCATCGGCGTTGGAGTTGCGGATGACCGCGACGTCGGTGGTGTAGATAAGCGACTTGATGCGACGACCGAAGAGCGTAAAGCCGCTGGCCTCCTCGATCTCGTCGGGCATGCGGAGGGCCGCCTTTCGCAGACGCCCGTCGATGGGCAGCGGCTCCATGGGGAGCAGTCCGTTGGGGGTCACGGCTACCTGGGGCTCGGTGAACTCGTCTGCGAGCTCGACCTCGGAAAAATCGACCGAGGCGACGATGTCCTCGTGAACCTCGGCGGGAACATCGATGGGGGCTTGGTCGTTTGCCGTGACCGGCGTGTCGAAGGAGCTGGTGCCGACAAAGGCGTCGACGCGCTCGTTGAGGTCGTTGAGGGTATCCATGGATGCTCGATTCTATGCGATGGTGGCCGGCAGGGTGCCGGCGGCGTTGTGCTTGCTAAATCGTTTGACGAGTTGATTTTTCCCCGCCGCGCCATCCGTTAGACCGATGGGCCGGCGAACGTGAAGGAGCTGTGGTGGCGGGTATTGAGGTGCTATCTTGAATGTCCCGTTTAAAAGAGAGGTGACGCGGAATGGAATTCACAGCAATGTTGGGCTCGATTGGCCTGTGTGTGGGTGCAATCGTAGCCGCCGCGGTCATCTACTTTGTGGTTACGGCCATTAAAGGCAAAAGAGCCGAGCGCAAGGAACGCGAGGCACTTAAGCAGCACCGTGACCAGCAGAACAAGCGTGCACAGAGATAGCTTGTTGAGTTTTGAATCCGTGCGCTAGCTGCGTTTTCGGATCAGGGCGATGTAGAAGCCCTCAAAGTCGCGGCTGGGCGGAATGGTCAGCGTGCCGGGCATACCGTTGGCGACGGACGAGACGTGGCCGGCGGCGATGGCCTCGGTCAGGGCGTTGGACTCGATGCGCGGCTCCTCGCCGGCATCCTGGGCGCGGCGTGCTTCGCTTTCGCTCGGCGTGCCGTCGAGGGGGATGAGCTCGCAGTCCATGTGCTTGTCGAGGGCCTCTAGCAGGGCGTCCTCGTTTTCCTGCGGCAAGATCGAACAAGTCGAATAGACGAGCGTGCCGCCCGGTTTGAGGGCTCCCATGGCGCGGTCCAGAAGCGCGCGCTGCGAGCGGGCACACTTGCCGAGCAACTGCTCGGTGAGGCCGCGCAGGCTCTTTTCGTTGCCGCTGATGACGGTGCCCGTGCCGGTGCAGAGGGCGTCGAGCAGGATGCGGTCAAAGCGGAAGAACTCGTCGAGCTCGCGCGCGTCGATGCGCATGACGGGCACGTTTTTGGCGCCTTGACGGTGGAGGTTGGACTCGAGCTTCTCGGCGCGGGGAATGCTCATCTCGCAGGCGGTAAGGTGCGCCTGGCCTTGCGTGAGGGCGGCGATCTGCGTTGTCTTGCCGCCAGGGGCTGCGCACATGTCCAGGATGTCCTCGCCGGGCTGGGCACCCAGGACCAGCGGCGGCATCATGGACGACAGGCTCTGCAGGTAGATCTTGCCGTCGCGGTAAATGTCGAGGTCCCATAGGTCGGAAACCTGGGCCTCGGGCAGGATGAAAGCGTCCGGATACCACGCGACGGGGCTGTGGGCGATGCCGGCCTCGTCGAGCGCGGCAGCGATGTCCTCGGCGGTCGCCTTGAGCGTGTTGGCGCGCAGGGTGACCGGGCGTGTGGCCGCGGCACCAAAGCCCTCGATCATAAGCTCGGCATCGGCGGGGGCATAGGCGCCGGCGACCGTGTCGACCATAAAGCGCGGCAGGTCGGCGGCGCAGGGAAGAGCGGCAAGCTGGTCGGAAAGCTCGGTAGCAGCAAACTGCCTGAGCTTGAGCTCGGCCTTGACCTGCATTTTCTGCTTACGACGACGCGGCTTGGACATCCGTCTTTCCTTCCCATTCCATTACATGTCGAGTGTTTTAGTACTGGCTCTCGTGCTTGCTGAAGAAGTCGAAGCGCGGGGGCAGCGGCTTCACGCGGTGCTCACCGGGCTTCTCGCCCAGGCTCTCCATAAACTCGTCCGTGGAGGCAAAGATGTTATCCCAGCTAAAGAAGGCGACCGGGTCGATGTCGAAGTACTCGCAGATGAGCTCGCAGCCGGCCGGGACAATGCCGTGCATGAGCACGGTCGCCACACGCAGCTCGGTAAAGGCGTCGGCGAGGGCCTGCGTCATGGCGGCGTTGGCTGGCTCGCCCTCGAGCTTGTTGGCGGCCTTGGAGGCGTCGCTCCAGCGCTTGTTGGCGGCACGCAGGTAGTCGTCGCACACGGCGAGCGCGCGGTGCGTCTCGAACTTGTACATGGCCTGCTCAAAGGCAAGGGCGGCCTGCTCGGCAGCCTCGACCACGGCGGCAGAGGCGGCGCCGGCGGGGATGCAGCCGTTGCGATAGGGGCTCTCGTCGCCCTCCTTGATGGCGACGCCGTAGAAGCAGCTGCGGGCCAGGCGGTTGAACACGCCGGTCAAAAGGGCGCTCTCCTTAAGGGCCGGATCGATGACGCGCTTGTCGTCGCAGGCACGCACCTCGTTGCCGTCCTTGTCCTTGCCGGTCACGCGGGTGTCGTATGCCTTGGGGCTAAAGCTCACCGGCTTCTCGGACAGGCCGAGCGACAGCCAATGCGCACGCATCTGCTCGCAGGTGTAGTGGTTGAGCAGGTCGTCTGCCGGTGGGGGAGGCGTCTGCGAGGACGAGCTCGCCTTTTTGCCCATGTAGAGCAGGTGATAGCAGGCGCTGACGGTGCTCTGCGTAAGGTCCCAACCCAGGGCCTCCCACATGGCGGTCTGCGCGATGCAGTAGAAGTAGATGTTGTCCTGACCGATGAACTGGTAGATCTGAGCGTCGTCAGAGCACCACCAGTCGCGCCAGTCGAGTGAGCTGTGCTGGTAGGTGGGCGCGGGGACCTGTGTGGAATCGGCGGCGGGCTCGCCCATGAGGGCGGCATCCTGGGCGGCGACGCCTTCGGTCACGCCGGCGGCGCGGGCATCGCGTGCGAGTACGGTGCGGGTGTAGCTGATGGGCGCCCACAGGCTCTCGGGCCAGCACCAGCAGGTGACGTCGGAAACGCCGTCGACCTCGGGCACCGGAACGCCCCAGTCGATGTTACCGGTGATGCGGAAGGGCACGAGCGCCTTGCCGCTGCGGAAGCGCACGCCGCCGTTGGCGAGCACCGCGTGGGCGTCGTCGCGCTCCTTCCAGCTGGGGAAGGTGACGGTAAAGCTGCTCTTGTTGCCCTCGGGCTCCAGCACGGTGTGCTCGGGCAGCTGGTCCTCGACGGCGTCGAAGGACTCGCGGAACTTGTTCTGGATGTAGAGCTGCGCCGGCAGCAGCCACTCCTCCATGGTCTTGGAGACCACGGAGCGAACCTGTGGGTTCTGGGCGAGCTTGGCGGTGTAGGTCTTCATAAAGTTGAGGTAGGCCGGCAGGTCGAAGTAGAGGTTGTCGACCGGGCGCAGCTCGGGCACCTCGCCGGTGAGCTGGCTCTTGGGCGCGATAAGCTCCTCGGGCTCAAACTGGTGACCCAGATCGCACTCGTCGGCATAGGCCTTCTCGGACTTGCAGCCCTGGATGGGGCAGCGGCCGATGACCTGGCGGCCGTTAAGGAACGTGCCGGCCTTGGCGTCGTAGAACTGCAGGGTGGAACGCTTGGAGATGGTGCCCTGCTCGTGCAGGCGCTCGATAATCTCGGCGGTCACCTCGTTGTGAATCTGGGCTGCCGGCTCAAGGCCCGAGCCGCCGTAGATGTCGCAGCTGATGTTGTAGTTGTTGAGGGTCGCGGCCTGGCGGGAGTGATTGGACTCGACATACTCGCTGATGGACTTGTCGTAGCCCTCGTTCTCCTTGAGCTTGCGGTAGCTCTCCATGATGGGCGAGCCGTAGCAGTCGGTGCCCGAGGTGAAGATGACGTTCTCGCGGCCCAAGCGGTCGCGCAGGAAGCGGGCGAAGAAGTCGGCCGGGACAAAGACGCCACCAACGTGGCCAAAGTGCAGGCCCTTGTTGCCGTAGGGCTCGCCGGCGGTAACGATGGCGCGGCGCGGCCAGCTGGGACGGTCGTTCATGGAGTATTTGGATGCCATGGGACTCCTTCGCATATAGGTGAGGGCGCGGCCGAGCGTGGGGCTCGGCGGCGCGGTGGTCAATTCGTGCATATCGTTCGACATTATCGCACATGCGGGCGGGTGCGTGGCAGGGGCGCTATCCTAAGATGCTATGAATGAGATTTCCAACATACATGCGTTTGAGGACGAGGATTTTCTGCACGCTTGCTTCGTGTGGGGGATGGTCGT
>CAKUFW010000016.1 GCA_934650975.1 uncultured Collinsella sp.
GCGGCGGCAGCGGCGAGTTTGCGCTCAGCGTCGGCTGCAGGAGCCTTCACCTTGTTAAAGAGCTTCTGCACGGCACCGGCGGCAGAATCAGTCACGCTCGACACGGCACTGCTAGCCTCGGCCATGCTGCCCGTGACCTCAGAAATGTCTCGAACGACCGCCTCAACCTCAACGAGGTTGGACGTCAGGGCGTCTACGGCAGTCTTGCTCGACTTGAGCAGCGGCTCCATCTGCGCCAGCGCGGGCGTGAGCTCGTCAACGGCGCCATCGAGCTTTGCGACCACGGGCTGCGCTTCGGCAATGGTGTTGTTGAGGTCGGTCACCGTCTTGTCGAGCGAATCGACAACGGTGCGGGTTTTGCGCAGGGTGAGCGCAAGCTCAACGACGGCCCACACGCCGGCAACAGCGAGCACCAGCAGGGCGATTTGAATGGGACTCATACAAGCCTCCCAAAGGAATCGAAATACAGACGCTTTTCATGGTACCCCAAAGGAAGCGGAACATGCCAAGGGCTACAGCGTGGGACAAAATTATCAGCAGCTACTTCGGTGCGTTCCCGCTGCGGTCGCGTTCGCTTTGCTCCACGCGCCATTCTTCCCAGCCACGGCCCGAGGGCTGCCAAAACGCACCACGCTCCAAGCCTTCGGGCAAGTAACGCTGATCGACCCAGCCTTCGGGATAATCGTGCGGATACTTGTACACACCGTACTCATCGCTGCCCGGGCGGTGACGATCGCGCAGGTAGCTTGGCACCTCGCGCAGACCACTGCTGCGGATATCGGCAAGCGCCGCATCGATCGAGGCCTCGCACGCGTTGGACTTAGGCGCCAGGCACACATAAAGCGCTGCCTGCGCCAAGTTAATGCGGCACTCGGGATAGCCAATGACCTCAGCAGACTTAAACGCGGCGTGCGCCACCAGCAGTGCCTGAGGATCGGCGTTTCCAACGTCCTCGGAAGCCTGAATCATAATACGGCGGGCAATAAACTTAGGGTCCTCCCCTGCATCGATCATGCGCGCAAGCCAGTAAATGGTGGCATCGGGGTCGCTACCGCGCATGGACTTGATGAACGCGCTGATGATGTCGTAGTGCATGTCGCCGTTTTTGTCATATGAAAACCCCCGACGCGGATTGGCGATCTTCACATCGTCGACCGTGATGGGATAACGCTCCCCCGCTGCCGGTGCTGGCGTACCCTCGGTATCAGGACGCGTCACGGCAATCTCGCTCGCAAGCTCGAGCGTCGTGAGCGCCGAGCGAGCATCGCCCGCTGCCAGCGTGCAGATGGTTTTGACCGCATCCTCATCGGCCGAGAACTTACCGTTCAAGCCCTGCGGCGCTTCGAGTGCACGCTCAATGAGCGTGGCGATATCCTCGTCCTTCAGGTGCTCAAGCTCCACCACGCGCCCACGCGACAACAGTGCTGAGTTGACCTCAAAGTACGGGTTCTCGGTCGTGGCGCCAATCATAATGACGGTGCGGTTCTCCACCGCGTGCAAAAGAGCATCCTGCTGTGACTTAGAGAAACGGTGAATCTCATCGATAAACAGGATGGTGCGACGGTCGTACGTATTCAGGCGCGTCTTGGCCTCGTCGATTACGCGGCGCAGATCCTTCACGGTACCCGTGACAGCGCTAACCTCGACAAACTCGCTTTTGGTATGGTTGGCGATGATATGCGCTAGTGTCGTCTTGCCCGTACCGGCAGGCCCATACAGGATCACGCTCGACAACACGTCGTGTTCAATCGCCGCGCGCAGCCATGAACCCTTGCCCACAGCCTTTTGCTGGCCCACGTACTCGTCGAGCGAATTGGGGCGCATGCGCACCGCGAGCGGCGCATTCTTAAAGGAACGCTCGCGCGTCGAGGCAGAAAAAAGGTCGTCCATAACCATCCCGTACATCAGTCTCAGTCATCATATACGAACAGTATACCGAAAAGATACGAACTACCGTTCGTTAATATAGGTGCGATGCGGAAACTTCAGACCCGGGAATAGCTTGCTCGTCAGCTCGCAAAAATAGCCGTCCGTCATGCTCGCGATGTAATCCACCACGGCTTGATCCTTATCGACCTGCCAGGCATAGGTGCGATCGTAGTACGAAAGCTGCTGCTCAATACGCGAAATGTGGTGCTTAAAGATGTAAGAGGACTCGTCCCCATCATGTAAATCCTGCAGGCAACGGTCGTAGAGCTTTTCGAACGCCTCGCGCAGCTCCGCCTCCGAATCGCCCTCGATGCCACCCTTGCTGTAGATCTTCTCGTAGTTCTCGCGCTTGGCTCGGCGGATTTCCTCAAACAGGTCCTCGCTCATCTCGATACGCGGTTTGCCGTAACTATGCTCAACGATATCGATTGAAGCATGTGTGAGAATCCAGCTGTTATAGGCGCCACCCCGGCCATCGTCAAAAGCGTCGGGTTCAAGCAGGCCCGCCGCGATCGCATCCTGGCGATCACGACCGACGTAGGCGAGGATATCCGAGATGCGCACGACGCAGCCCTCGAGCGTCATGGGGCGCAGATGCTCAATCGCGCTATAACCCGTGGCGATGCAATCCTCGACCGTCTGATCGAACTGGTCAAAGGATGCCATGCTCGACAGCTCAAACACGCGCTGCTCGTACTCGCCGTTGTGGCACAGCACGCCATCGAGCGTCTGGAGCGACACGTTGCGGCCGTACAGCGCATCGAGCACGCGCACCGACTGCACGTTGTGGAAAAAGAAGCGTCCGGTGCGCTCGTGATAGATATCGTTGAGAAAGCGCTCGCCAGCATGGCCGAAGGGCGTATGTCCCAGGTCATGACCCAGACCAATTGCCTCAATCAGGTCGCAATTGAGCCCCAAGGCGCGACCGATATCGCGCGCAATGCGCGAGACGAGCTGCACATGCAGGCCACGACGCGACAAGTCGTCGTTGCTGCGAAAGCTAAAGACCTGCGTTTTACCTGCATAGCGGGTGTATGCCGGCAGATGGAGGATCTTCTCGGTATCGCGCATAAACGCCGGGCGCATAAGCGTGCCTTGGTCTGCGGCACGGGCGACACGACGAACGACCTGGTCGTCGTTGCAGCGATACGGGTTGATAGCACCCGATGCACGATCGGCGGCAATGCGCTCGATGAGCTCAGGCGACAACGCCGAGGGAATACGGTCCATGCGCGCCTTGATGGCGGCCGTTTCTTGATTAGTTGCCATGGCATGCTCCTTAAGAAGGATGCGCAATCGGTTACAGCGTGCAGCCCACGACCTCGATTATGGCAAAAATCGGCACCAAAAACGGTAGCAATGGCAGGGAGCGCGATTTTGTGATGAGGCAGGAGAGGGCGAGGACCAGGAGCGCGGCGGCAAATGCCACGATGCCGCCCATGGGATCAAGCGTGCAAAGCGCGAAGAGCGCCTTAGCATCCCCCATGCCAATCCCTGGGGCTTGGCGAAGGCGCCGCCAGAGAGACTCGGTGAGCACAAGCGCAAGATAGACGATGACGGCAGGACCAGCATGGTCAAGAGCCGTATCCACGCCGCAATCGAGCCATACCCCCGCAAACGCCGCTATGGCACAAGCCCCGGCAAGCGCGTTCGGAAACCGCCGTTCACGCAGATCGATAACGGCGCCAACGATGGCGCAAAACCAAAACGGGATATAGACCATCGGACATCTCCTCGAGCTGTATCGCGAAAGCAAAAACCACCACAAAGGTGCCTGTCCCCTTTGTGGTGGTTTTGATGGTGGTTATTTGGCGCCTTGCATGACCTCGTCGAGGGTGACGCTGACGGCGTGCTGCGTCGGGACCCAGTCGACCTTTAGGAACAGAGCAGCCACCGTGATGGGGATATAGCTGAACATAAAGATCGGGAAGGTAAACAGGTTGGTCACCAAGCGCCATTTTTGCGCACAGTGAATGTGTTTGTACTCAAAGATGGTCGTAAGCAGCGCCAGAATAAAGAAGGTTTGGTACATCATCGCGAAGGTCATAATGAGCGAGGCGGCACAAGCCTGCATCTCGACCTCGGTAGCCAAGAAGCCGTGCGAGAGCCCGCCCACGATGAGGAAGGTCGCGTTGGCGAGCATGGAGATCAAGGACAGCAGCATGCCCGGCGCGATGGTCATGAACATGTCGTAGGCAGCAAAGCGGCGATAGCGGAACGTCGATTTGACCAGGTGCTTGCCATAGGTAAAGAACACCTGGTAGAAACCCTTGGTCCAGCGCATGCGCTGTTTCCAAGATGCCTTAAACGTCACGGGCTGCTCGTCAAAGAACTCCGCCGGCGCATAGCCAATGCGAATACCGTGAATAGCGCAGAACGTGGTGAACTGAATGTCCTCGGTCAGCGTATGGAACTGCCAGCCGTGCATGCCCTCGATCACGCTCGCCGAGATCAGATAGCCCGAACCCGAAACAGCGCAGGACGTCTTGCAGATATTACGCGCATTGTTGAGGAAGCGCGCCTCGCGCAGATACCAGGTGGCGTTGGCGGCCGAAATCCATGAGCTGCCAAAGTTCTTAGAATTACGATAGCTCGTGACCACATGGAAACCCTGGTCAAAGGCATCGTTCATCTTGGAGACGTAATCGCGGGAGATAACGTTATCCGCGTCGAAGATAAAGTAGCCCTCAAACGTGTCGGGATACTCGTTGAGGATACGATCGAAACCAAAGTCCATGACCCAGCTCTTACCCTTTCGGGCAAGGTCGTTACGCTCGTAGACGATAGCGCCGGCCTCGCGCGCGAGCTGCGCGGTGTTGTCGGTACAGGCATCGGCGACGACAAAGACTTCGATAAGCTCGGACGGATAATCCTGGTCCTTAATGGAGCGCACGAGGTTGGCGATCACGGCCTCCTCGTTATGCGCCGCAATAAAGAAGGCGTACCGGTGGAGTTTTTTGGCCTTGGGAGGCGCGACCTCGCCACGAAGAGCGCCAATGACAAAGAAGACCACCTGGTACAGAAAGCAGACCGTGAGCAGCGTGACGACAATCTGGTTGAAGATCACGATGGGCGTGTTAGTTTGTAAAAAGGCGAGCATGCAGGCTCCCAGGAACGCGTTACGTAAACAACCGTATATCTTACCGCAGGCTAACCGAGTTCAAGAAACCACCTAATACTGGCTAGGCTTCGAGCAGACCGAGCTGCGGAACGATTTCATCGCCGGCAGCGGTGCGGCCAAGCGAGCGCGGGGCCAGGTCGTCAAGAACCGCAGCGAGATCCCACGGCAGCTCGTCGCGGCACTCAATGCGCTCCCCCGTCACGGGATGGTCGAATGCAACGCGCCAGGAATGAAGGAATTGCCTGGTCAGACCCTGATCGGCACGTGCATCGCACTTGCCATAGAGTGGATCGCCCACGCAGGCATGGTTGATATGGCGCATATGCACGCGAATCTGGTGTGTGCGGCCCGTAAACAGGTGGCACTCGACGAGCGTGTAGCCGTCGTCAAAACGCGTGGAATCAAAGCGCTCAAGGACCTTGAAGGTCGTGATGGCTTGGCGCGCAAAGGGATCATCCGAAACCGCCATCTTGACACGGTCACGCGTAGAACGGGCAATACCGGTGTTGATGGTGCCCTCGTCCATGGCGATGTGCCCGTGAACGAGCGTAATGTAGCGGCGGTCGAGCGTGCGCGTACGGATAAGATTTTGGAGCGCGCGCTGGGTGTCGTCGTCCTTGGCCGCAAGCATAAGACCCGAGGTATCGCGATCCAAACGATGCACGATACCGGGGCGGTCCTCGCCCTGCACGGTGCCCAGATGGTCGATACCACAGTGATAGACAAGGGCATTGGCAAGCGTGCCGCTCTCATGGCCATGGGCGGGATGGCACACCAAGCCACGCTGCTTGGAGAGCACGATGAGGTGGTCGTCCTCGTAGCGAATGTCGAGGGGGATGGCCTCGGGGATCACGTCGGCGGGATCATGCGGCTCGGGCAGATCGACCGAAATGCGGTCGCCGGCACGCACGGCGTACTTTTTAGACAGGCAGGTCTCGCCATTGACGGCAACGGCACCGCCCTCGATAAGATGCGCACAGGCAGAGCGCGTAGGGCAGCCGTCATTGGCGCCCAGATAGGCGTCAAGACGCTGACCAGCGGCATCATCGGCAACAAGGATATGGATGTCGGCCATTAGCGCTCATTCCTTTCGCGAATCTTGCGGGCACGCTCCCCACGCTGCTTGGCTTTGCGCTTGGCGCGGGCCTCGTCACGGGCGTTAAGCTCGGCGGTCGCATCGACCTCACGGGCCGCGGGGCTCAAGAACATGTAGCCAAAGAGGGCGAGCACGACGCCCGCGGTAATGCCGATATCGGCAACATTGAAGACGGGGAAGTCAATGAAGGTGGTGGCAATAAAATCGGTCACGAAGCCAAAAGCCAAACGATCGATAGCATTGCCGATAGCACCGCCCGCAACCATCGCCATGCCCACAACCTCAAGATGAGCGAGCTGGGGTGCACGAACGAGGTACACGGCAATAGCAATAATGACTGCCAACGCCAGCACGGCAAACGCGATGCCATGCCCCTCGCCCATGCTAAAGGCAGCACCGATATTGCGGACAAACATAAAGTCGACGACACCGGGGATGACGGTCACATGCAAAGCGTCGCCCACGGCACGAACCGCAAGCTTGGTCAGCTGGTCAACAAGCAGCACAACCAGCGCCATCCCACCAGCAACACCCAACCGCCAACGCAAAGGCGGCGTCATATCCCCAGCACGACCCAAAGAAATCCCCTACCCTCAAGAACATCGAATAACGTTTAACGTAAATCAATATCTTATATTGACCAGCAACGAAATAGCCGATGATTCGTTACCGACAGCGAAAACCCGCCAGAGCGAGCAAGGTGCCTTGAAGCAAGACGGCATTGACCTTTTGGTCATGCCGCCGAAGTTGAAAGGCAGATTGCCGCTCTGGCGGGTTTGCAGCGTCAACCGGTTACGCGGTTTGGTAAAACCGCGTAACTACAAAGCGTCCGCACACCTCTTGCAGATATGAGCGTGGCCGTTGTACTCACCAACGGTGGTGCGGTAGTTCCAGCAACGGTCGCAGCACTCGCCCTCGGCAGCCTCGATGGCAACGGAGAGCTCCTCGCCCTGGGTGAGCTCAACAGCGGAGACGATGTAGAACTCGGCCAGGTCGACGGCCTTGTCGCCGGTCAGCAGCGCGTACAGCTCGGCGGGAACTACCGCCTTGACGCGGACCTGCTGGCTCTTGGTGAAGGTGCCGGCGGAGCGGGCGTCCTCAAGGGCCTTGGTCACGGCGCTACGGAGCTCGAGTGAAGCCTCAAGCACGCCCTCGAACTCATTGGCCTCGTCGACCGTGATGGGCGACTTATACCAATCGAGCAGCGCGGCGTACTTCTGGTGATCGACGCAGCCGGCAGGCGCATAGGCCATGGCCTCGTCGACCGTGTAGGACAGGATCGGCTGCAGGTCGCGCATGAGCATCGAGAAGAGCTCGGCCAGCACGGTCTGGGCGCTGCGGCGCTCGAGCGAGCCGGGCTTGTCGCAGTACAGACGGTCCTTCAGGGCGTCGAGGTACACGTTGGAAAGCTCGGTAACCACGAAGTCGTAGAGCGCACGGTAGGCACGCGGGAACTCGTAGCTAGCGTAGGCGTCGTCGACCTCGGCCTGGACCTGGGTCAAACGGGCAACCATGAGCTTGTCGAGCGGCAGCAGGTCAGCAAAGGCGACGCCGTCGGTCTCGGGCTCAAACTGGCCCTCGAGCTCGGAAAGCAGGAAGCGCAGCGTGTTGCGGAAACGACGGTAGGCATCGGACGTACGAGCGAGAATCTCGTGATCGATGGACACGTCGGAGCTGGTGTCGACGGAGGCAACCCACAGGCGGATGATGTCGGCGCCCATCTCGTCGCAGACCTTGTTGGGGTCGATGACGTTGCCGAGCGACTTGGACATCTTGCGGCCCTGGCCATCGAGGGTGAAGCCCTGCGAGACGACCGCCTTGTACGGAGCGTGTCCATTGGCGCCCACCGAAGTGAGCAGCGAGCTCTGGAACCAACCGCGGTGCTGGTCGGAGCCCTCGAGGTACACGTCCGCCGGATACTCCAGCTCGGGACGGTACTCGCAGACAGCCTTCCAAGACACGCCGGAGTCCCACCACACGTCGAGGATGTCCTTATCGGCCTTGAGGTGATGGCCGCCGCACTTGGGGCAGACGCATGCCTCGCCCAGGTAGCTCTCGGGAGCATCGGTGAACCAGGCGTCGGAGCCCTTCTCGTGGAAGAGCTTGATGACGGCGTCGAGCGTGGCGTCGTTCATGACCTTCTCGCCGCAGTCGGCGCAGGTGTAGCTCGGGATAGGCACGCCCCAGTTGCGCTGGCGGCTGATGCACCAGTCGGGACGCTGCTCGACCATAGCGCCGATGCGGTTGGCGGCGTGGGCCGGATACCACTTGACGTTCTCGCGGACCTCCTTGCCAGCCTGCTCGCGCAGACCGGTCTTGTCCATCGAGACAAACCACTGATCGGTAGCACGAAAGAGCACCGGGTGCTTGCAGCGCCAGCAGTGCGGATAGCTGTGCGTGATCTTCTTCTCGAGGACCAGGGTGCCGCGCTCGCGCAGGAACTCGATGATGTGTGGGTTGGCCTCGTCGGTATCCATGCCGCTGAAGGGGCCGCCGGTGCCAAACTCCTCGCCGGTGTAGAACTTGCCGTCGTCATCGACCGGCATGCAGATGTCGGTGATGCCCTCCTTGAGGCAGGCGAAGTAGTCGTCGACGCCGTGGCCGGGCGAGTTGTGGACGATACCGGTACCGTCATCGACACCGACGTAATCGGCCAGCAGCGCCACGCCCTCGACACCGTCAAAGATCGGCTGCTTGTAGTGGATGTGGTGGAAGGTCTCGGCGGGAACCACGTAGGGCTTGCCGTCGACCATGACCGGGGTGTACTCCCAGCCAAACTCCTCGCAGCACTTGGGAGCCAGGTCCTCGAGCATGACCTCGGCGCGACCATCGTGCTCGACGGCGACATAAGCGGCGCCGGGCTTGAGGGAGACAGCCTGGTCGGAGGGGATAGTCCACGGCGTGGTCGTCCAGATGATGAAGTCGACCGGGCCATCGAAGTTCTCGAGGCCGGCGGGCTTGGAGGTCATCTCGAAGCGCACGAAGATGGAGGGGCTCGTCTCGTCGGAGTACTCGATCTCGGCCTCGGCAAGAGCGGTGTGACAGTGCTTGCACCAGTGGACGGGCTTGTGACCGCGATAGATCATGCCCTTGTCGAACATGGCCTTAAAGACCTCGATGTCGGCGGCGTCGTGCTGGTGATAGAGCGTCAGGTAGGGGTTGTCCCAGTCGCCGAGCACGCCCAGGCGACGGAAACCGGCCTTCTGCAGCTCGATGTTCTCGACAGCGAACTTGTTGCAGAGCTCGCGGATCTTAGCCGTGGAGGTCTGGTTGAACTTCTCGGTGCCGAGCTTCTCCTCGACCTTGTGCTCGATCGGCTGACCGTGGCAGTCCCAA
This sequence comes from uncultured Collinsella sp., assembly GCA_934650975.1. GTDB lineage: Bacteria > Actinomycetota > Coriobacteriia > Coriobacteriales > Coriobacteriaceae > Collinsella. Next base: position 9,483 of record CAKUFW010000016.1, read on the forward strand.
CCGGGGACATAGGGGACCTCAAAGCCCTGCATCATCCAGTAACGGTTGATCATGTCCTTGGAGATCTTATTCATGGCGTGGCCGATGTGGATCGGGCCGTTCGCGTACGGAGGGCCGTCGTGCAGCACGAACTTCTTATGACCCTCGTTCTTCTTCAGAACTTGCTCGTAGACCTTGTTGTCCTGCCAGTCCTTGAGTCGCTTGGGCTCGGACTTGGAAAGACCGGCACGCATGGGAAATCCGGTTTTGGGCAGATTCATCGTCTGCTTGTACTCGTTTGCCACGGTACCCCTTTCTTGTCGTGGGCGCGCACGCCCTCTGGGCACCAAAAAAGCGCCCGTCCCTGCAAGCTGGGACGAAGCGCCACAAAACGGGCAGACCGCCCGCAAAAGCTCTTCGCTTAACCACCCAGCTTAGATGCCCTCGCCCGCGTATTCGCGCGCTCGCATCCGTTACTCGGCTGGCCTGTATCGACGACCATCTCGGCGATGTCTACTAAGACGAACCTGTGCGGTACATCCGTTGGGACCGCAGCTCCGGGGTGATTTTCATCGGACGCATGCACGGGTTCTCAGCACTCCCCGCTCTCTGTGGCATGCGGATGGCCGACTACTCGTCCCCATCAACGCTTATGCGCTGTATGGTAGCACGGTCCGCGCCAGCGAAAAACCCTCAACACTGGTTTTATACGTTCGAAATTTCTCACGGCTGTGTGCCTTCTCTTGGAGCAAAATACCTGAAAGCACTTTATCGAGCGAAAGAAGGTTGCTATGCGCACGATTGGAATGAGCGACTACACCGTTGGCGAGGACTGCTTTGCCGAGCTGCCCGCCGCACTGGCAGAGTACGGAGCGACGAAGGTTGCCATCATTGGCGGCAAGCGCGCCCTGGCCGCGGCGCTGCCGGGTATCGAGGCGGCACTTGAGGGCACCGATGTCGAGGTTCTGGAGACGCGCGTCTACGGCACCAACAGCACGCGCGCCAACATTGCCAAGCTCGTGAACTCCCCTGCCTGCCAGGAGGCCGATGTGCTCATCGCCTGCGGCGGTGGCAAGGCGCTCGACACTGTCAAGACCGCGGCCATCGAGCTCAAGAAGATCGTCTTCACCGTCCCGACGATCTGTTCCAACTGCTCTGCCGCGACCGCCATTGCCGTCGTGTACAACGACGATGGCTCGCTCGAGGGCTATTCGTATCCCAATCGCCCCGCACACATCTTCATCAACCCCAAGATCATCGCCGAGGCGCCGGCGGAGTACATCTGGGCCGGTGTGGGCGACGCCCTGTCCAAGCAGCCCGAGGTCGAGTACGCCACGAGCGCCGGCAACCTAGAGCACACGGCCGGCCTTGGCCTGGCGCTTGCCCACACCTGCTCCGAGCCGCTGTTTACCTATGGCGTCCAGGGTCTTGAGGACGTGCGCGAGAACCTGTCGAGTGAGGCTGTCAAGCAGATCGCACTCGACATCGTAGTCAACACGGGTTATGTCTCGAACCTCACGAACCAGAACGATTACTACTACAACTCGAGCGTGGCGCACGCGTTCTACAACGCCACCTGCAGCATCCCGCGCGAGGGAACGTATCTACACGGCGAGGTCGTGAGCCTGGGCGTGCTCGTACTGTTTGCCTATACGGGCGATACCGAGAACCTTGAGCGCTACGCTGCCTTTAACAAGCAGATGGGCCTGCCCGTGACGCTTGAGCAGGTCGGTCTTACCGAGAAGGACATCCCGGCCCTGTGCGAGTACGCGCACACTACCAATGAGTGGAAGCAGGGCAACCCGGAGCCCTTCACCGACGAGAAGTTCGCTGCCGCCATCAAGGCCGCCAACGCCTACGGCCACACCATCCTGGCCTAACCTGCCAAAACCACCACAAAGGGGACAGGCACCTTTGTGGTGGTTTTTAATTCTGCAGCATGCTCGGGTCGAATTCGCTTGCGGGGATCACGCGGTAGCCGTGGCGAAGGAGTTGGTCGACGAAGACGCCATTGCCCGGAGTGAGGGTTCCGCTGAACGTTCCGTCGTAGATACGGCCCACGCCGCACGAGGGGCTGCGGTCCTGCAGGATGCAAGCGACGATCTCGGAAGATCCGCCTGCCTGCTCGCACATATCGAGCGCGCGCTGGGCGCCCAAGCGAAACTCGCGGTCGACCGACACGCCCTCACGGGTGCGAACCTCACCATCCACGATCTCGGACGGATCGCGCGGCGTGGGCAGGCCGCCAAAGACCTCGGGGCACACGAGGAGCACCTCGGTCCCCGTGCGCTCGCAGGCCTCAACCAGCTCACGGCGGTAGTTATCGAGCCCGTTGTACTTGCAGCTCTCGCCCATCAAGCAGGCGCTTACCACGATCTTCATATAACAACTCTCCTCACGCAAAAACGCCCCATTTGAGATGGACACTCAAATGGGGCGATTGACACAGCGCAACTAGTATTACTGCTGCTTCGGCATCAGTGGGTTCTCACGCGTGAGAAGATTCATGAACTCCTCGCCCGTGATGGTCTCCTTCTTGTACAGATAACGAGCCAGCTCATGGAGCTTGAACTTGTTCTCCTTCAGGATCTGCAGGGCGCGATCGTGGGCGTCCTCAATCAGCTTGGCGACAATCGCGTCCACGCGCTCGGCCGTACCGGGGGCGCAGGTGAGCGACGTATCCTGGTTGAGGTACGCGTTCTGAACGGTTCCGAGCGCCATCATGCCAAACTCGTCAGACATACCAAAGCGCGTCACCATGTTGCGGGCGAGCTTGGTGGCCTGCTCGATATCGTTAGCTGCACCGGTCGTCATCTCGCCAAAGATGAGCTCCTCTGCCGCGCGACCACCGCAATAGACGGCGAGCTTGTCCAGGACCTCCTGACGCGTGGTCAGGAAGCGCTCGTCCTCCTCGACCTGCATGGTGTAGCCCAGAGCGCCGCTCGTGCGCGGCACGATGGTGATCTTCGTAACCGGAGCGGAGCCCTTCTGACGGGCGGCGACGATAGCATGACCGATCTCGTGATAGGAAACGACCTGCTTCTCGTGGTCGGACAGCACCGTGGACTTACGCTGCTGGCCGGCGATGACGACCTCCACCGACTCCTCAAAGTCATCCTGCGTTGCGCGCTTGCGACCCTCGCGGACGGCACGCAGGGCACCCTCGTTGATGATGTTGGCCAGGTCGGCGCCCGAGGCACCGGGCGTGGCGCGGGCAATCGCGGTCAGGTCGATCGGCGGCTCGGTCTTCACGCTCTTGGCGTGCAGCTCAAGAATGTTCTTGCGGCCGGTCAGGTCGGGCAGCTCCACGGGAATACGGCGGTCAAAACGGCCGGGGCGCAGCAGGGCCGGATCGAGACTGTCGGGACGGTTGGTCGCGGCCAAAACAACGATACCCTTGTGGTTGTCGAATCCGTCCATCTCGGTCAGCAGCTGGTTGAGTGTCTGCTCGCGCTCGTCGTTGCCACTAAAGCCGCCGCCGTCGCGCTTCTTGCCGATGGTATCGATCTCGTCGATAAAGACGATGCACGGGGCCTTTTCTTTGGCCTGCTTAAACAGGTCACGCACCTTGGCGGCGCCACGACCGACGAACATCTCAACAAACTCAGAACCCGAAATACTAAAGAACGGCACGCCCGCCTCGCCGGCAACAGCCTTGGCGAGCAGGGTCTTACCGGTACCCGGAGGGCCAACGAGTAGGGCACCGCGCGGCAGCTTGGCGCCGATCTCCTCGTAGCGCTGCGGCTTCTCCAGAAAGTCGACGACCTCCTTGAGGGACTCCTTGGCCTCTTCCTGGCCGGCGACATCCTTAAAGGTCACGCCCACGTCCTTGGAGGCGATCACGCGCGCGCCGGACTTGCCCAGTCCGCCGCCGCCAAAACCGCCGCCGCCAAAGTTCATCGACGGGCCGTCATCTCCCATGGCCTTCTTCATGCGGCGGTTGAGCCACCAACCGATGAGGAAGAAAATCGCCATGGGGAGAATAAGCGTGAGCAGGTAGTAGGTCATCAAGCCCGAGTTTTTATCGGGAACGACCGACTCCAGCGAAGCACCGGATTCAAGCACACGATCGGTAAAGCCAGCATCATTCGGCACACCGGTCGTCTTGTAGGCGATGTTCTCGTCCTCGCCCTTCTTGGTGTAATAAATCGTGTAATCGTCCGTGTTGTACTCGACCTTGTCGACGCTCTTTTTATCGAGCGCTTTGACAAACGTCGAGTAGTCGGTCTTCGTAATCTGCTGCGTGTGACCGATGTTAGGGAACAGAACGGTCGAGAGCACGAGGTAGACGACGAAGGCGATGAGCACGTAGAGGATCATATTCCGTCTACGTTTGTTGTCATCCATCTCCATCTGCTTGAACTCCATCTACTGGGGTTGATAATGCTTTCTAGAATACCCAACCCGGGCGGCGATAAACCGACGCCGGGAACGAAAGGACAGAGATGGCATCACTGGAAGTCGGCAAGGTTCAAATCTATACGGGCGACGGCAAGGGCAAGACGACGGCTGCGCTGGGGCTCGCACTGCGCGCCACCGGCTATGGGCTCAACGTGCTCATGCTGCAGTTTGCCAAGAAGCTACACTGCGCCGAGCATGGCGCAGCGCCGCGTTTGGGGCTGCGCATTGTGCAGGCAGACCGCGACACACCCGAGACCTGCGCCGCACAAATCATGGAACTGGCACACGAACAGATTTCGCAGGTCGACGTGCTGATCTTGGACGAACTGGGCGAGGCCATGCGCCGCGGCTTTGTTACGCGCGAGGATGTCGAGGAACTAATCGCGATGAAACCCGCCACCACAGAACTCGTGCTCACCGGCCGTGGCCTGTTACCCCTCACCGACCTCGCCGATCTAGTCACCGAAATGCGCCCCGTCAAACACTACTTCGACGAAGGCCTCCTAGCCCGCCAAGGCATCGAATACTAAATGATCCGTTTTCCTCCGTCCCTTACGGATCAAACAAAAAAGTTGCGGTGGAATAGTTCCTGCATGGCCCCTCTAGGCACCAATCAGGAACTATTTCACCGCAACTTATTGGGGGCATCGCGACGAGCGGGTTAGGCAGTGGCGCGGCCTAGCCAGTTTCCGCTGTGGTGGTAGATGGTGAACATCGTGGCCGTGATGACCCAGGTTACGGGGTAGACCAGCAGCAGATGCTCGAGCGAGGGGTCGAGCGGCATAATCACGAACACCCATGCCACGCGGAGCACAACCGTGCCAAAGATGGTAAGAATCATAGGCTGGAAGCTCACGCCGGCGCCACGGATGGAGCCGGACGCGTTCTCGATAATCGAGAAAATCGCGTAGAACGGCGCGATGAAATGAAGGATCGTCGTGGTGTACGCCGAAATCGCGACGTCGTCGATAAACAAACGCGAAAGCGGGCCCGAAAACACCAGCAGCACAGCGGACAGGCCGCCGATAAGCACAAACGACAGCACGAGCGACGTGTGGTATCCCTTTCGCATGCGATCGTAATTGCGCGCGCCAAAGTTCTGTGCCGAGAACGTGGTGATCGACACGCCGAGCGCCTCGGTCACCATCCAGATAATACCGTCCAGGCGGCCGGAAAGGCCCCAAGCAGTCGTGACATCGGCGCCAAACGAATTCACCGACACCTGAATCAGCACGTTCGAGATCGAATACGCCGCAGACTGAACGCCCAGCGGCAAGCCGCACGAAAGCATGCTCTTGCAGATACCGGGGTCGATACCGAGTTTAGATGGCGAAAGACGCCAGGCACCCGGCGCGCGCATCATGCGAATCACAATCATCGTAGCGTTAGAGCAGATAGTCAGCGCCACCGCGATGCCGCAGCCCAGCGCTTCCATATGCAGCACGGCGACAAAGATAATATCGAGCACAACATTCACGAAGCAGCCGGAGGCAATTATGACCGCAGGCCCGCGGGTGTCACCCACGGCGCGCAGCAGCGCTGTGCCCATGTTGAGCAGCAGCGCCGCAAACATCGCGGCAAAGTAGCAGCGGGCATACGCCACACCCTCGGCCAGCAGCTCATGCGGCGTATTCATCAGCACGAGCATCGGCTCGACAAACACCATGCCGAGAATGGAAATGACAATGCCGCCCACCAGCGCGAGCGTCATGGCCGTATGGACCGATCGGCTCAGACGCTCGTCGTCGTGCTGGCCAAAATACTGACCGGTAATAACGGCACAGCCGGCGCCCACGCCGACACAAAAACCAATGCAGAGCTCCGTAAGCACCATCGTGGCCTGAATGCCGCCCAGCGCGAGCTTGCCGCCAAACTGACCGACGATATACGTACCGATAAGCGTGTATGCCTGTTGAAAGAACGAGCTAAAAAAGATGGGAACGCACAGCGACAGCAGCTGCTGCCAAATGACACCCTGTGTTACATCGATAGCCGTAGATTTCTTAGCCACACGCCCTCCCCACCAGCGCGCGTCAAACAACAAAGCAGCAATTTAAAACCAAAGTCATGATCAGCTTAGCACCGACCGGCGTCGACCGAAACATCCCGAATCAGGACCCGGTGCTGAATATCTACCTAGTGATACAGCCCCGGCTGATAGTGGTACTCGTTGCTCACATGCGGACACAGCTGCCAAAAGGCGACGGCACTCGCCGCGGCAACGTTAAGCGAATCGACCCCATGCGCCATCGGAATGCGCACGGCACGGTCGCAGCCTGCGATGGTCTTGGCGCCCAAACCGGCACCCTCGGTACCCATAAAGATCGCCAGGCGATCAATCCCCTGCAGAACAGGGTCGTCCAGCGACACCGAATCATCCGTCAACGCCATGGCGGCACACGAAAAACCAGCATCGTGCAGCGCCGCCAGCCCATCATGCGGCCATATGCGCGCCTCACTGCCAATACGCGTCCAGGGTACCTGGAACACCGTGCCCATGCTCACGCGGGCCGAACGGCGATACAGCGGGTCGCAGCAGGTGGGACTCACCAGAATGCCATCGACATTCAGCGCAGCAGCCGAGCGGAAAATTGCGCCGACGTTGGTGTGGTCGACAATGCCCTCGAGCACGCACACGCGCACCGGGCGCTCCACCGCCGCCTCGACGACGCCGTCCAGAAACTCCGCGACCGGAATCTGACGCGGACGACGGAATGCCGCGAGCGCACCGCGCGTCACGTTAAAGCCCGTCAGCTGCTCCATAAGCTCCATCGAGGCCACGAACACGGGAACCGGGCCCGCACCCTCGCGTAGCGTCAGGCGCTCAAACAGCGGCATCATCTGGTCGAGCCAGCGCTCGCCCAAAAGAAAGCTCACCGGCTCGTATCCGGCTCGCACCGCGCGCTCGATGACCTTGGCGCTCTCGGCGATAAAGATGCCCTTCTGCGGCTCCAGCACGCAGCGCAGCTCACGCTCGGTCAGTCGCACATAGGCATCGAGCCGGTCATCCTCGAGCGAATCGATTCGCAGAACCTCAACGGCATCAGTCATAACAGCCAGCCCGCACCTTTCTTTGCAGCACCTATACAAATATCGGGGCAACGCCATGCGCCGCCCCGTCACTCATTCCAACCCGATAATACCGAAGGGATAATCGGACTTACGCCTCGATACGACGATACGTGACGAACTCATATTTGAGGCCCTCGTCGCCCTCGCCAGCGGCAATCGTCGCGACCTCGCCGGCATGCGCAATCTTCCACGCGGGATCGGCATCCAGATCGGGAAAATACGTATCAACAGCATGCACGCAATGATTGTGCGTGACTTCGGCCTCCACGCAATACGGCAAGAACTGCCGATACACATCACCGCCGCCAATCACCCATGCGATCGGCTCATCGGCAACCGCGGCGAGCGCCTCGTTAACGCTATGCACCACGTCCACGCCCTCGGGCGCAAAGCCCTCGTCGCGCGTAAGCACGATATTGCGGCGATTCTTAAGCGGTCGCCCACCGGGAAAACTCAGCAGGGTCTTGCGGCCCATAATGACCGGATGGCCCTTGGTGCACGCCACGAAATGACGCATGTCGGCGCGATTGGATACCACCATATCGCCCTCGCAGCCAATGCCCCAGTCATCGCACACGGCGACAATGGCGGAAAGCTTACACGTCACGCTCGTCACCTACACCGCGATAGGGATGTTCTTGACCTGCGGGCCGTGCTCATAGCCCTCGACGATCAAGTCGTCGGTCGTAAACGTATAGAAGTCATGCACATCGGGGTTGAGCGTCACCTTGGGCGCCGCAAACTGCGGGCGCTCAATAAGCTCGCGGACGATATCGACATGACGGTCGTAAATGTGAGCATCGGCAATCACGTGCAGCAGCTCGCCGGGAATCATATCGACCGACTGCGCGACCATCATCAGCAAAATGGCGTACTGGCACACATTCCAGTTGTTCGCGGCCAAAATGTCCTGGCTGCGCTGGTTGAGAATCATGTTGAGCGTCGGCTTGTCGTCCTGCGGGCGCTGCGTCACGTTATAGGTCACGCTATAGGCGCACGGATACAGGTGCATCTCGGACAGATCGCTGAACACGTAGGTGTTCGTCATAATGCGACGGCTATACGGCGTGTGCTTAAGGTCGTACAGCACACGGTCCATCTGATCGAAGTCGCCCTCGGCATAATGGCTCTTCTGGCCAATCTGATAGCCGTAGGCCTTGCCGATGGAACCGGTCTCGTCAGCCCACTCATCCCAGATATGGCTGTTGAGGTCGTGCACGTTATTGGACTTCTTTTGATAGATCCACAGAATCTCGTCCATGGCAGACTTGAGCGCCGTACGACGCAAGGTGAGCGCGGGGAACTCCTCGCGCAGATCGTAGCGCGCCGTAACACCGAAGTTTTTAATGGTATAGGCAGGGGTGCCGTCCTCCCACACCGGACGGACCTTTTGGCCCTCGGTAGTGGTGCCATGGTCCAAGATATCGCGGCACATGGTTACAAACTGTTGATCAGCTTTGCTCATTGACCCTCCTGTCAGTAGCCTATTGGCGATTTTTATTGTAGCCCAGGCGCGCTCGACCCCACAGCCCTAACATAAGCCGTCATTTCTGACATATGCCAAAAATGCCTTGCGCCCCACGACCAACGAGTTATCCTATTGTTGACATATGTCAGATAAGGAGTGCGCATGGCAGGAAGACGCGAAAAACTTCGCCGCGTCGGGATCATTCCCGAATACCGCGGCTTTACCCCTGATGGCCTAGCCAGCGGCGACGCCATCGACATGACCGTCGACGAGCTCGAGGTGCTGCGCCTGTGCGACCTCGAAGGCCTCAACCAAGAGGCAGTCGCACAGCAGATGGACATCGCCCGTGCCACGGTGGCGGCCATTTGCAGCCGCGCGCATCGAAAGGTGGCAAACGCCTTGGTCAACGGACGAGCGCTCATCATCGAGGGCGGTACTATCGCGTACTCCCCCATCGCAACAACGACGGCCACATGGCCAGCAAAGGAGGTCGGCATCATGAGGGTGGCAACCACGTACGACAACGGCAACATCTTTATGCACTTTGGACGCAGCGAGCAGTTCAAGATCTACGACATTCAGGACGGCAAGGTGCTCAACGAGCAGGTCGTGGGCACCGGCGGCACCGGCCACGGCGCCCTTGCGGGCCTCCTTGCCAACGGCGGCGTGGACACGCTCATCTGCGGCGGCATCGGCGGCGGCGCCATCAATGCGCTCGCCCAGGCCGGCATCACCGTCTATGCCGGCGCCCAGGGCAGTTGCGACGCCTGCGTCGAAGCCCTTATCGCCGGCACGCTCGCGCAGAACGGCGAGGCCACGTGCGACTGCCATGGTCACGACCACGAGCGCGCCCACGAGCATGGCGAGTCCTGCGGCTGCCACGGTCACCACGACCACGAGGGCCACGAAGGCTGCGGCTGCCACTAACAGAACGGCAAACCAAGCTCGGGGTGCAACGTCGCACGCGACCCGAATATCCAGCCCCACAACAAAGGCCACCCGGAACTTCCGAGTGGCCTTTGCCATATCAAACTGCAATTACAGCTCTACTTTTTATTGCGCATCTGCGCTTCCATCTGGCGCAGCAGGTCCATATCGGACTTGGGGCCGCCCGTTCCCAGGCCGCCCATGCCGCCCAGACCCATGGCGTCCAACCCGGGGATATTGGGCATGCGCATCTTCTTGCCCTTCTTACCCTTTTTGCCCTTCTTGCCGCCGGCCTGCGCCTGATTGGCCATCGTGCGCATGCGGCCCATCATCTTATTCATCTCGCCCCACTGCTTCATAAGGCTGTTGACCTCGGTGGGGGTCACGCCGGCACCCTTGGCAATGCGGGCACGGCGCTGGCCGTTGATGATGGAGGGACGCAGACGCTCCTCCTTGGTCATCGACATGATGATGGCCTCATTCTTATCGAAGATGCCCTCGTCCAGGTTGCCGCCCATCTGGTTGAGCGCGCGCTGGCCACCGGGGAGCATACCCAGGATGCCCTTCATGCCGCCCATCTTCTTGACGGCCTTCATCTGGTCGAGCATGTCGTTCATGGTAAAGCCCTCGCGCAGCATGCGCTCAGCGGCCTCGAGCTGCTCGGCGTCGGCGGCCTCCTGGGCCTTCTCGATAATGCCGACGACGTCGCCCATGCCCAGAATGCGCTTGGCCATGCGATCGGGATAGAACGGCTCCAGCGAATCGGGCTTCTCGCCCATACTCACGAACTTGATGGGCTTACCGGTCACCTGGCGCACCGAAAGTGCGCCACCGCCACGGGCGTCGCCGTCGAGCTTGGAGATAATCACGCCGTCAAAGTCGGTGCGCTCCGCAAAGGTCGAAACGACGTTGACGATGTCCTGGCCGGTCATGGCGTCGACGACCATCAGCACCTGGTCGGGCTTGACAGCCTTCTTGATGTCGACGGCCTCCTGCATCATCTGCTCGTCGATCTGCAGACGGCCGGCGGTATCGACGATGACCACGTCGCGCAGGTGGTCGACGGCCTCCTGGATGGCACCCTTGGCGATGTCGACCGGGTGCGCACCGTCGCCGCGGAAGACCGGCACGCCAATCTCGCCACCGAGCGTGGCCAGCTGGTCCGCTGCGGCGGGACGGTAAACGTCGCACGCGGCGAGCAGCGGCGAGCGGCCCTGTTTCTTGAGCAGGTAGGCCAGCTTTACGGCCGCCGTGGTCTTACCGGAACCCTGCAGGCCCACGAGCATGATGACGTTAGGGATACGGTTGCTAAAGACGAGCTTGCTCTCGGTGGAGCCGAGCATCTCGGTGAGCTCGTCGAGCACGATCTTGACGACGTTTTGCGCCGGCGACAGCGACTCCATGACCTCAGCGGTCATGCAGCGCTCCTTGGTCTTGGCGACAAACTCCTTGACGACCTTAAAGTTGACGTCGGCCTCGAGCAGCGCCATGCGAATGTCGCGCATGGCCGAGGTGATATCGGCCTCGGTCAGCTTACCCTTGCCGCGCAGGCGGTCAAATGTGTCGTTGAGGCGATCGCTCAGGGAATCAAACACTAGCTACTCCTTAGTTGGACTCGCCCACCAGGGCGCGGCAGAAATCTTTGGCGTTAAACTCCTGCAGGTCATCAACCTGCTCACCCACGCCGATGCGAAGGATCGGAAGCTTGAGCTTCTCGGCCACGGCCATGGCGATACCGCCCTTTGCCGTGCCGTCGAGCTTAGTCATGATAATACCGTCCAGGCCCAGCGCCTCGTTAAACTCGAGCGCCTGGTTCAGGCCGTTCTGGCCGGTGGCGGCATCGATCACGAGCACGACCGAGACCGGCATGGGGCCGGCGGCCATATTGGCGGCACGCTTACGGGTCACGTTGACCACCTTGGCGAGCTCGCGCATGAGCTCGGGGCTCGTGTGCAGACGGCCGGCGGTATCGATGAGCACCAGGTCGCTGCCGCGTTTATCGGCCTCGTCGAGCACGTCGTAGCACACGCTCGCCGGATCGGAGCCGCGGTCGCGCTTGATGACCGGCACGCCGGCGCGCTGGCCCCACACATCGAGCTGCTCGATAGCGGCGGCACGGAAGGTATCGGCCGAACCGATCACGACGTTCTTGCCGCGGGCGGCCATGGCACTCGCGATCTTGCCGACCGTGGTGGTCTTGCCGGCGCCGTTGATGCCGACGAACAGCACGCAGCTCGGCGTATCGGAGAACGGATCGCGCTCGACGGGCACAAAGTGACCCTCGAGCTGCTCGGCCAGGGCGCGGCGAAGCTGCGGGGCGGTCTTGAGGTTCTTCTTGGCCGCCACGTCGCGCAGGTCATCGGAGACCTGAATGGCAACCTCGGCACCCATGTCACCCATAACGAGGGTGTCCTCAAGGTCCTCCCAAAAATCCTCGTCGACCTCGCCGCCAAAGTAGAAGACCTCGTTGAGGGCCTCACGGCTGCGCTCAAGTCCGCGCGAGAGTGCGTCAAAGAATCCCATTATGCATTCACGACCTTTCCGGTTTCGCGATCGAGTTTTTGCGAGACGACGCGACTGACGCCGTCGGCTTGCATCGAGACGCCGTAGAGAACGTCAGCGTCCTCCATAGTACGGCGCTGATGCGAGATTACCAAGAGCTGCGTATCGGAACGCAGCACATCGAGGGCGCCGATGAGCTTGGACAGGTTGGCGTCGTCGAGCGCCGCCTCGACCTCGTCCAGCACATAGAACGGAACCGTGCGCGTACGGTACACGGCAAAGAGCAGGGCAAGCGCCGTCAGGCTCTTCTCACCACCGGACATGAGCATCATCTTGGTGATGCGCTTGCCGCGCGGCTGCGCCACGACCTCGATACCCGTCTCGGCCGGATGCTCGGGATCGGTCATCTCAAGGTGTGCCTGGCCGCCCGGGAAGAGCATGGCGAAGATCTCGCGGAAATTCGCGTCGACCTTCTCAAAGGTTACCAGGAACGCCTTGCGCATCTTACGGTCGATGGCCACGGTGATCTTCGTGAGCGCCTTACGCGCGCTTTCCAGATCGGCAAGCTGCTCCTCGATGTAGTCGGCACGGCGCTTGAGCTGCTCGTACTCCTCCATGGCAACCTGGTTTACGGGGCCCAAGTTGTTGATCTGGCGCACGAGCTGGTTGAGCTCGCGCTCGGCCGCGTCGCGATCGGTGGGAGCCGGCAGCATAAGCGCCTCCTCGAGCACCGTGGTGCCGTCGGCCGTGATGGCCTTGATCGCGGCCTCCACCTGCACCTCGAGCTTGCCGCGTGCGACCTTGAACTCGTTTTGCGTCGCGGCGGCGGAATCGACCCTCTCTTTGGCACGGGCGACCTCGGCCTTGGCGTCCTCGATGGTCTTCTTGAGCGAAGCCGAGTCCGCCTCCTCCAGAGAGGCCTGGTCGCGCAGGCGCGCGGCCCAGTCCGAGGCGCGCTCCAACAGGGCAGAGTAGCGCTCGTGCATGGGATCGACGCGCAGGCGCAGCAGCTCGAGCGAGCGCGAGGCCTGACGCGTCCCGCGGATACGGCGGTCGATGCCCTCCAGGCGATGCTCTAGATCGGGCACGCGGCCCTTCAGTGAACGCAGGCGCTCGCTCGTCTGGGCCAGGCGCACCTTGGCGTCGGCGAGCTTGCCGGCGGCCTCGGAGTCATCGCGACGCACGCGATCGAGTTCGTCATTGGCCTCGGCAATCTGCAGACCCAGGTCACTCGCCTGCGCGCGAGCCTCATCGCGCGAGCGGGTAAGCTCGTCCACACGGGGACGCGCGGCGCGAACGGCCTCGGCGGCCTGCTCGCGACGCTTGGAAATGCGCACGCGCTCGACCTCGGCGTTGTTAGCGCTTTGCTCCAGGCGGCCGATCTCGGAGAGCAGCGAGCGGCGCTCGCCCTCAAGACGGGCAATCTCACCGGCGGCATCGCCCTCGGCGGCACGTGCCTCCTCAACGGCCGCATTGGCCTCGACGACCTGATCCGACACACGCTCAAACACGACAGCCAGATCGGGCTCCAGGCCTTCCAGCTCGCGGATACGACGTTTGCGCTCCAGAGCGCCCGAAGCCTCTCCGGCATCGAGGCCCACGCGCACCAATCCGCCGCAGGCAACACGCGCGCCATCGGGGGTCACATAGGTCACGCCATCAACGACCGGCGCAGACAGTGCGGCAGCCAAGTCATCGACCACGTAATAGCCGCCGAGCAGTGCCTCGACAACCGGACCATAACCGGCGCGCACGGACAGGCGGTCGACCAGACGCGAACCGACAGCGCCCTCGGCGGCAGCAGAGCCGCTCACGCCGCGCGACATCAGCAGTGCCTCACCCGAGGCCTTCTTCTGGTCCAGGGCAGCGCGACCGGCGCGCTCGAGTGCGGCAGCGTTATCGAACAACAGGGCATCGATATCGCCGGCGAGCAGCTGCTCAACCAGGCCCTCGAGCTCGCGAGGGGCTTCGAGCACGTCGCCCAGACGGCCCGAAACATCGTCGCCCAGTGCGCCCACCAGACGACTTACGAGCGGCGAGCTGTCTGCCATGCGGGCATCGAGCTTCTTTTGGCTGGTAAGCTCCGAGCGCACCTCGGACAGCTTGTTGCGCGCTTCGCTCTCGCGATTACGCAGGTCCTTGAGGGCAGCGCGTGCCGTCTCGGTGGCCTCGCGCGCATCGTTCTGGGCCTGACGAGCCGCCTCAAGGGCACTCTCAAGCTCCTCAGCACGGTCGCGGCGGCTCTCAAGCGATGCCGTGACCTCCTCGAGCTGTTCATCGATCTGCTCCAGGCGCGAGGCATACATGTTGTCCTCGACCTCGGCATTGGAAAGCGAATCCTTCACCTTGGCGAGCTCGAGCGCGGCGTTATCGGCCACACGCTGCACATCGCGCTGCTCGCGCGTGAGCTGCGAAATCTGCGCATCAAGCGCCACGCGGCGCTCGTGAAGCTCGGCGGCGGCAGGACCAGCGGCGTCGACGTCCTCCTGGGCCTGCATATGCGCGCCGGTCACTTCCTCGAGCTGGGCACGCGCATCCTCGAGCTCCTCGACCACGCGACGACGCTGATGCTCGGAGCTCGAGATCTGGCCGCGCATGTCGGACAGGCGCGACACCATGTTGTGGCCCTTTTCCTCGAGCAGGCGCATGTCGGAATTAATGCGGCCGACCACATCTTGCATATGGCGGCGCTGCTCGCCCAAGTCGCCCACAAACAGGCCCTTTTCTTCGAGCATGACCTGGAGCTTCTCGAGCTCGCGCTCTTTCTCACCCAAGCGGTATTGCGCAAGCTCAAGCTCGGCAGCGCCCTCCTTGGAGCGGCTTTCCAGGTCGTTCCACTGCGACTGCAGCGAACGAAGCTCGTCGACGGCCAGCATCTGCGTAAGCTCGTTCGCGCGCGAGGACAGCTCTTTGTACTTGCGCGCGCGATCGACCTGACGCTCCAGCGGCCGCAGCTGACGGGCGATTTCCTTGTTGATATCGCGGGCACGGGTCAGGTGCTCGTCCATCGATTTAATCTTTTTGAGCGCACGTTCCTTGCGACGCTTGTGCTTGGAGATGCCGGCGGCCTCCTCAATGAGGGCACGGCGCTCCTCGGGGCGGCTCTGCAAAATGGCGTCGAGCTTGCCCTGGCTGATGATGGAATGCGTATCCTTGCCCAGTCCCGAATCGTGCAGGATGTCCTGAATGTCCATCAGACGGCACGGGCTCGAGTTGATGAGGTACTCGCTTTCGCCCGAGCGATACATGCGGCGGGTGATAGCCACCTCGTCAAAGTCGACAGGCAGCATATGGTCCGAGTTATCGAGCACCAGCGTGACCTCGGCCACACCCACCGGCTTGCGCGCCGACGAGCCCGAGAAGATGACGTCCTCCATGGCCTGGCCGCGCAGCTGCTTGGCGCTCTGCTCGCCCAGGACCCACAGAATCGAGTCGGAGATGTTCGATTTTCCCGAGCCGTTGGGACCGACAATGACGGTTAGGCCCGGCTCAAACGTCATATGGGCGCGGTCGGCAAACGACTTGAACCCCTTGAGCGTGAGGGACTTGAGATACACGGTTCCTCGCTTAAACAGGCTTCTTGTTGAGAATCACGCCGTTGGTGGTGTAACCCATGCGGTCGAGCGCCTCGAGCGCAGCAGCTCCCTCGGCCTCCTTCTTGGAGGAACCGGTGCCGCGGCCCTGGCGAATACCGTCGATGAGCACCACGGCGGTAAAGGTCGGTGCGTGCGCCGGGCCCTCAGAGCCAACGAGCTTGTACGCCGGAGGCTCGTGGCCGTCGGCCTGCACGCACTCCTGCAAGAACGACTTGGGGTTCGCGGGGTGCTCGGCACGCTCGGAGGCCAGGTGCGGCTTAAGCGTACGGTGAATGAACTCCGCCGCCGCATCCCAGCCAGCATCCAGATACAGCGCGCCCACGAGCGACTCGTAGACGTTCTCGAGCGCCGAGTGCAGGCCGCGCGCGCCGGTACCGGTCTCGGAGGCACCAAAGATGATGATGTCGTCGATGCCCAGCTCATGGGACACCTCGGACAGCGTGGCACCCGAGACAAGGGACACCTTCAGGCGCGTAAGCTTGCCCTCGTCAAACTCCGGATAGGATTCAAAGAGCGAACGGGCAACCACGGCGCCCAAAATGGAATCGCCCAAAAACTCAAGACGCTCATAGCTCGCCGAGACGGGCTGACCTTCCACGGCAGAGGGGTGCGTGAGCGCCGCGCGCAGCAGCACCTTGTTATTAAACTCGTGGCCCAGGATTTCCTGGGCGCGCGCGAGTCGTTGAGATAAAGCCAAGACTTAGGCCTCCTTGGCGTTTTCAATAGCGTCGACAGCGTCGGCGACAGAGTTGAGCGACAGCAGGGTCTCGTCATCGATCTCGAGGTCGAACTCGTCCTCGATGGCCGTCACCAGCTGCAGACGCTCGAGCGAATCGGCATCGAGATCGTCGAAGGTGGTCTCGTCGCTAATGTCGGCGACATCGACACCCAGCACATCGGCGGCGACTTCGGCGATCTTATCGAAGATTTCGGAGCGGTCCATAGCGCTTCCTCTCGTATTGCGTGAATATCAACGCGCTGGCGCCGCAAGCGCAGCGCCAAGACACGGTTTTGATTCTACCCCACGACGCAGGCCGCGAGGCACATAACAGCGCTCTAACTCGCTCTTACAAAACGATACCGTCCATAGAGCTGGCGACGTTCTCGACAAGCCCGGCACGCACGGCCTCCGCCGCGGCGAGCGTACCGTTTTTGACGGCCTCGACCGAGGTGGCACCGTGGCCGATCAGGACCACGCCACGCAGGCCCAGCAGAATGGCGCCGCCCTTAGCATCGCCCGAGAGCTTCGCCTTGATCTCGCGCATCTGCTTTTTGATGAGCAGCGCGGCAATCTTGGTGCCGAGCGAAGACATAAAGGCACCCTTGAGCTCCTGCAGCAAAAACTTGGCCGCGCCCTCGGTGGCTTTGAGCGCGATGTTGCCCGACATGCCGTCGGCGACCACGACGTCAAAATTGCCCGACGTAAGATCGGTGCCCTCGCAGTTGCCCACAAAACCGGGAACAGCGGCCTTCATGGCCGGGAAGCACGACTTGGTAAAGTTGGAGCCCTTCTCATCCTCGGTGCCGTTGGCAAGCAGGCCCACGCGAGGATGCTCAATACCCAAGACGACGCGCGCATAGGCGCTACCCATCTGGGCAAATCGCACCATGTCGTCGACCTCGACATCGGGGTTAGCGCCCATGTCGCAGAGGACCGTCAGGCCGCCGGCGCGGTTAGGCAGTGCATTGGTGAGACACGGACGCACCGGCTGCTTCTTGCCCTCGGCCTGATAGCGAAACGGCGTGACGTAGGCGGTAGCGGCAGCGGTCATGGCGCCGGTGGAGCCGGCAGAGAAGAAGGCGTCCGCGTTACCTTTCTTGATAGCGCGGCAGGCAAGCACGATCGAGGACTTGCGCTTGGTCATCACGGCTCGAATGGGATCGTCATCCATGGCGATGACATCGGGCGCCTCCAAGGCCTCAACACGAGCGTGAGCCGCGGCAAAGGGGTTCACGATCTCTGCGGGACCGACGGCCAAGACCTCGATATCGGGGTCGGTCGCAAGCGCCGCCTCGATACCGTCGAGGACAACCTGTGGCTTCTCGTCTCCACCCACAACGTCTACACAAACGCGAACGTTACTCATATACATACTCCTCATACAAAAATGGCCGACTCATTGAGCCGGCCATTGTGGTTCCAGTTGGAACGGCATCGCATCCAGAGTATACAGTTACTCGGTAACGATAACCTCGCGGTCCTTGTAGAAACCGCAGCTGGGGCACACGTGGTGCGGGAGCTTGACAGCGCCGCAACGGGGGCACGTGGACTGAGCCGCAGCCGAGATCTTCATGTTGGCGGAACGACGGGTGTGAGTGCGGATACGACCCTGCTTTTGTTTAGGTACGGGCATAGTGACCTTCCTTATGAACTATCCAGTGTGGCGATTACGCGCAAGTAGCGATACTACCACAGTTTTACTCGTCAAGCTTGAGATTCTTCAATGCTGCAAATGGATTTTCCGTGGCAGCGGCCCATTCGGCCTCTGCTTGAGCGGCGCAATCGCATTGCTCGACGTTGAGATTGATGCCGCAAGTGGGGCATAGGCCGCGACAATCGGGCTTGCACAGGACAACGAACGGCGTGTCCATGACGACCGCGTCGTTGATGGGCTCACCCAGATCGACGATGCGATCCTCGCCCAGTAACTCGTAGCCATCTTCGTAGGCCTCGGGGTCCTCGGGCTCACTAAAGAGATAGAATTCCTCAATCTCACCGGCAATATCAAACGAAGCGGGCTCCAGGCAACGGTCGCACTCACCGGTTGCGTGCGCGCGGACCATGCCCGTAAGCAGAACACCGGTGCCGGCATTGGTAAAGACCACGTCGTAGTCAATGCCGTCCTGTAGCTGGTACTCCTTCTCGCCCACCGTATAGGTGGCGACATCGACCTTGCCGGTCAGCGGATACGAGTCTCCAGGAAACTCGAGCTGCTCGGAAAGATCGACGGTAACGCTCGGGAACTCAGCCATTACCACTGACCATTCTGCTGGGCGGCACCCTCGTTGAGCTGCTGACGGCAACGGGTGACGGTGCCGGTCAGGCTCTTGAGGTTCTCCTCGAGGTGCGTAAAGACCTGCTCGGCGTAATCTTCGGCGGCATAGCGCGTCTCGCGCTCATACTGCTGGGCACGGTCGCGAATATCGTCGGCCTGCTGCTGCGCTAAGCGGACGATCTCCTGCTCACCGGCAATGGTGAGGGCCTGCTGCTGAGCATCGGCAATGATGGAATCGGCCTGAGCGGCGGCGGAAGCCATAAGCTCCTCGCGCTCCTTGAGGATACGGCGGGACTTCTGCCATTCCTCGGGATAGCTCATGCGGATCTCGTCGAGGATGTTAAAGAAGACGTCGGCATCGATAACCTTCATCTGGGCGTTCTTGCCGAACGGCGTCTTAGCCTCTTCGATGAGCCCCTCGAGCTCGTCGACAAGACTCACGATCCTGTCGCCAGGAAAATTCTCGCCCGGCATCCGGTCTCCTTTCATAGGTAACATATCATCGTGTTAGTTTACCACATGCCACCAGGCATTAAAAAACGTCACGAAAAGCGATGTTTGAGCGCCTTGACCACATTGGGCGGAACAAAACTAGAGACGTCGCTACCGAGCGAGGCAATCTGGCGAACCACCGAGCTCGAGATATAGCCGTACTGCGGCGCACTCATGACAAAGATGGACTCCAGCTCGTTATCCAGGCGGTAGTTGAGGTCGGCCTGCTGCAGCTCGTACTCAAAGTCGGTCATGGCACGCAGACCCTTGACCACGGCTCCTGCTCCCTGTTCGCGGGCAAAATCGACCAAGAGGCCGGTGAAGGGCAGCACCTCGACGCCGTCAATATCACCGAGCGCCTCACGGGCCAGCGCCACGCGCTCATCGAGCATAAAGGTGGTGCCGACGCCGTTTTTTCCCTGCGACTCGGCAACGGCCACGATCACGCTGGGGAAGATGCGGCGGGCACGGCGAATCACGTCGATGTGGCCAAACGTGATGGGATCGAAGGTGCCCGGGACGATTACGCGGTTAATGGTGTCACTCATGAGCATCCTCCGTGGGTGCGTCGCTATCGTTGCCATCATCCTCGCCGTTACCAACCCAACGAAGCAGGTCGACCGAGGTAATGCCGTAACGCTTCTCGCGCACGATCTCAAAGCCTGCCGGATGCGCACCCGCATCGGCGGCAGCGTGCTCGAACAGCGCATAGGCACCCTGCGCCAGCAAGTCCTGCTGGGCCAAGTTCTGCAGCAGCTCCTCGACCGGCTCGGCGCCATAAGCATAGGGCGGGTCGAGCAGGACCAGGTCAAAGGGACCGCCCGGCACACGGCCGCGCGAAGCGCTTGCCAGCACGTCGCCGCTCACCACGCGCCAACGCGCACGGTCGCGGCACAGCGACTCGATATTCTTGGTTATCAGACGAGCAGCGTTGCGATCAATCTCGAACGTGGTGAGCGAGCGGGCACCACGCGAGAGCATCTCAATGCCCAAGGCACCGGAGCCGCCAAAGGCATCAAGCACGCGGACCTCGTCCAGATCGAAGTCGAATGCCGACATGACCATAGATGCGCACGCCTCGCGCACGCGATCGGTCGTGGGGCGGGTGACATCGCGACCACGGGGCTCCTCGATCTTACGACCGCGCCATTCGCCGCCGATGATTCTCATCCTCCGCTGACCTCCTTAAAGATGTGTCGATACCGCGCGGCGACCGCATCGCGTAGAGGGCGCGTCGCCACAGAGTCAAGGTTGCAAGCATACCGCAAGAGCTCGACCGCGTCCAAATGGGCCCACTCGATCAATTCCTCGTCGGCATCGAGATCAACAAAGCGCAAGGTCACGCCGCCATGCTGGCGGTAACCCAAGATTTCACCCTCGTGGCGCAGACGCAGGTCCATCTGGGCGAGCGTAAAGCCGTCCGAGGTCTTCTCGAGCGACTGGAGGCGGTCTTGTGCCGCCGACGCACTGCCGTTGCCCTTGGAGTGCGTCATGACCAGGCACGTACCCGACACGCTGCCGCGGCCCACGCGCCCGCGCAGCTGGTGCAAGGCCGCCAACCCAAATCGCTCGCCATTCTCGATGACCATGACGGTGGCGTTGGGCACGTCAACGCCCACCTCGACCACCGTGGTCGAGACGAGCACATCGATCTCGCCACGCTTAAAGGCATCGATGACCCGGTCCTTCTCCCCCGCCGGCATGCGGCCATGAAGACGCTCGATGGTAAGCCCCGGCAACGCCAGGCGAAGGCGATCGAGCTCGGTCGCCGTGTCATGCAACGGCACTGGCACGGTCGCGCGGCCTTCGTCGTCACGAGCGATGCCGGGTACGTCTTCGAGCTCATCGGCCGAATCGCTCGGCTCCACGAGCGGACAGATTACGTAGGCTTGCTGCCCCTTTTCGTGCGCCTCTCGAATGGCGCCATAGGCCAGGTCGCGACTCGACTCGGTGAGGACGCGCGTCGTCACGCCGGCACCCGGAACGGGACGATGGCGGATGATACTCGTGTCCAGGTCGCCGTACACCGAAAGCGCCAGCGTGCGCGGGATGGGCGTGGCGGTCATGACCAGCAAGTCGGCACCCGGGCCTTTTGCGCGCAGGGCGTTACGCTGCCCCACGCCAAAGCGGTGCTGCTCGTCGATCACCACAAGCGACAAATGCTTGAACGTGACGTTCTCCGAAAGCACCGCATGGGTACCAAAGAGCACGTCGAGCTCGCCCGATTCCAGCTGCGCATGGATCTGCTCGCGCTCGGCCGCCGGCGTGGCACCCGTCAGGAGCGCCCAGGACATGCCAGCCTGCGAGAGCAAGGGGCCGGTCTTATCGGCATATTGACGCGCCAGCACGCCCGTGGGCGCCATAACGCAGGCCTGAGTGCCGCTATCGGCCGCAACCGCCAACGCGCAGGCGGCAACGGCGGTCTTACCGGTACCGACGTCGCCCAGCAGCAGACGATTCATCACGCGACCGCCATCGCACATGTCATGCAGGATGTCTTGAAATGCAGCCTCCTGTTCATCGCTCAGCGAAAACGGCAGGGCCTGTTTAAGCGCAGTCAAATGGTCACCCGCGGCATGCGCATAAGGCACTACGTCGACCATACCGCCATCGTTGCGCAGACGCAGTGCGAGCTGCAAGCAGAGACACTCCTCATAGGCAAGACGCCGGCGTGCGATGTCGCGCTCGGCCATGCTAGAGGGAAAGTGGATCGAGCGCAGCGCACGGGCATTGCTCATGAGCTTCCGCTTTGCGCGCAGCGGCGCGGGAATGGGATCGAACGGATTGGAAGCCACTTCGAGCGCACCGCTCACGATACGGCGCATCCAAGCCTGACTCACGCCGTCGCTCACGTAGTGGACCGGCAAGATGGTGCCGGCAGCGCGTCCCTCCTCGAGCATCTCGAAGTGCGGAGAGGTCATCTGCTTAAAGCCGTAGGCAAACTCGACCTTACCCATCACCGCCAGGCGGTCGCCACGCTTGAGCTGCTGGGCAATCCAAGGCTGACGGAAAAAGGCAACCTGGAGCACGCCCGTCTCGTCCACGAGCGAGACCTCAGTCACCTGCATACGCGGACGAGGCTGCTTTTGCACAATACGATCGACCGTGGCGATGATGGTGCACACGGTGCCAATGGGCGCCATCTCGATGGACCACGAGCGGGTGAAGTCCAGGTAGCGATGAGGAATATGGAGAAGGAGGTCCCCCACCGTCCGAATTCCCAGACGGCGAAGGGCCTCCTCACGTTTACCCGAAACATATTTGAGTCGCGCGATATCCTCATCGAGCGCATTGCTCTGGGCAAAGCGCTCCGAGACGCGCGGCACGGAGCACAGCTCGGACATAGGCAAAGCCTACTCGATCGAGAAGATCACAGGATAGAGCGGCTGCTCGCCACGATGGGCGTCGACCTCCAGATCGGGCTGAGCCTCCTCGATAGCCTCGACGATCTCCTGGAAGGCCTCGTCGGACAGCTCCTCGCCGGCCAGAATCGTCAACGCGTCGCCCTCCTCTTCCTCCTGCATGCGGTTGATGCAGTCGAGCGTGACCTGCTTCACATCGGAGCCGACCACATCGATGGAGCCGGCGATGATGCCCATGACGTCACCGGAGTGAATCGGCGAGCCGTCGGATGCACTGGAGTCGCGCACGGCACGGGTGACCTCGCCATCGCGGACCTCGCTGATGGCGTCGACCATAGCGGCAACGGCATCCTCGAGCTCGGAATCGGGCAGGACCGCGAACAGTGCGGAGAAGGCCTGCGGGACGGTCTTGGTGGGAACGACGGCGACCTTCTTGTCGGTGCAGGCGGAGGCAGCGGCCTCGGCAGCCATGCGGATGTTGCCATTGTTGGGCAGGATGATGACCGAGGTCGCGTTGACCTGGTCCAC
Source organism: uncultured Collinsella sp. (assembly GCA_934650975.1). Classification (GTDB taxonomy): domain Bacteria; phylum Actinomycetota; class Coriobacteriia; order Coriobacteriales; family Coriobacteriaceae; genus Collinsella. The sequence goes on from CAKUFW010000016.1 coordinate 32,806, forward strand.
GGCGCCCAGCAGGTCGGCGGTCGAGGGGTTCATGGTCTGGCCACCCGACACGATCACGTCGACGCCGAGGGACTTGAGAATGTCGGCCTCGCCGGAGCCGGCGGCAACGGCGACAAAGCCCAGGGCCTTCGCGGGCTCGGCGGCCTTCTCCTGGTCCTCGTGGATCTTGGCGGTACGGTCGTGGGCCTCCATCTCCATGTTATGGATAAAGACCTCGTAGATCTGGCCAAGCTGGAGCATATGCTCGAGCACCAGGTTCGGGGTGTTGGAGTGCACATGGATCTTGTAATCGGGGTACGCGCCCACGAGCAGCTCACAGTCGCCCATGGAGCCCAGGAACTTAAGGCACTCGTCCTCGTCAAACGGGGCGTCGGCCTTAAAGAGGAACTCGTTGCAGTAACGGAACTCCGAGCCCTCCCAGTCGTCGTTGGCCTCGATCTCAACACGGTCGAGAGCGGCGTCGCGGGCAGAGCCAGCGGAGTCAAACGTAGCGGAGAAATCCTCAACCACAGTACTGCGGCCAAGGGCAGCGGCAACAAAGTTCTCCAGGAAGATGGCAAAGCCAAAGGCACCGGAGTCGACCACGCCGTTCTCCTTGAGGACGGGCAACAGGTCGGGCGTGCGGGCGACGGACTGATAGGCCTCGACGACGATGGCATCGAGCGCATCCTCGGCAGAGAACTTCTTCTTCTCGCACTCGTCGGCCTTGGTCGAGACATCGCGCAGGACCGTGAGAATCGTGCCCTCGATAGGCTTACGGACCGCCTGGAAGGCAACCTTGACAGCACGACGGAAGGCGAAGGCGATATTAGCGGACGTTACGGGCTCATCGGCAGAGACAAGGCCCTCGGCCACGCCGCGCAGAATCTGCGAGGTGATGACGCCCGAGTTGCCGCGGGCGCCCATCAGGGAGCCGTGGGTGATGGCGCCGGCGATGGCCTCCATATCGGCATCGGCGGGAAGCGCAGAGAGCTCCTTGGTCACCGAGGCGAGCGTGAGCGACATGTTGGTGCCGGTATCGCCGTCGGGTACGGGGAAGACGTTGAGCTTGTTGATCTCCTCGGCCTTGTCGGAAACGGCAGCCGCAGCGATCGG
>CAKUFW010000017.1 GCA_934650975.1 uncultured Collinsella sp.
AAGATGCCGGAAAGAACCGAGTGAACGACAAAGAGCACAGGAGCGGCAAAGACAAAGAGGAAGTCCATGGGCTCGGTCACGCAGGAGAGCACGGCGGTGATGATCAGCGGGATGATAACGGCCTTGGTCTTATCCTTGTTCTGCTTGTAGGCAGTGAAGATAAAGGCGAGACCGATACCGATGTAGGGCCACAGGTTGTTGAAGGTGTAGCTGTTGAAGTAGGTACTATCGGAGAAGGGCTGGCCCGTCATTGCCATCTCGGCGACACGGATGGGATAGGCACCGGCGATAACCTGATCGCCCAGCGTCAGGGTGCCGCCCACATCGGAGAACTGGAACGGGGTGTAGATGAGGTGGTGCAGACCGGTGGGAACGAGCAGCTTGTTAAGCATGCCGTAGATGAACAGACCGATGTTGCCCGACTCCTTAATGATGCCGGCAACGGAGGAGATGGCACCCTGAACCGGAGGCCAAACGATGCAGAAGCCAGCGCCCATGATCCAGGAAATGATGATCATGATCAGGAACGGGAAGCGAACGCCCGAGAACATCGAAAGGGCAATGGGGAACTGCTTGTTCGAGTACTTGTTGAACACGGCGCCGGTGATGCAACCAAGAATGATGCCGCCAAACACGCCGGTATCGAGCACCTGAATGCCCATAACGGTGCTCTGGCCGGTTCCGGTAAGGCCGAGCATGCCGCTCGCTTCGGCAAGAGAGCCGGTGGCGTTGAGCACGATGTTATTGGCCTGAAGGAACAGGAAGAACGACATCAGGGCGATCAGCGAAGCATGGCCCTTGTTCTTCTTTGCCATGGCGCCGGCGATGCCCACGCAGAACAGAATCGAGAGGTTGTTGATGATAAACATCAGCGACTGATAGACAACGGCACCCACAAGCTGGAACGGACCGGAGCCCAGCACGGGAATCATGGCGCAAATGGTCTTGTTGGTCAGAATGATGCCCACGATGAGCAGAATGCCGGCAACCGAGAGATACATCATCGGCTGGACGATCGACTTCGCGAACACCTCCAACGGCGCTTTGAAATTGAACTTCTTTTTTGCGGTCATAGCGGTACTCCCCTTCCTTTTCCGCAAATTAAGACAGATGTGCCCTGGACAAGACCGTGAGCCTTGCCTTATATCAATCGATGTGTGGGCACGTTATGCCTAGAGACCAGGTTCTCCAAGCAGGTTAACAATGTGATACGCGAGATAACTCTTCTCGGCATTGGAAACGACAACGTTATAGGTTGACGACAGGTGGGCGGCTATGGCATCTGTGCACGAAAACGCCGCCGGGAATCTAGTTTCATCGATTCGGAACAGCGCGTCGTCATCGATTTGCCCGGCTTCGGGATCGAGCGCCCGCTGTGCGAAAAACTGCAGATGGCGGACGAAGCGCTCATAGGGCAACGAGGTGTCGTCGAGGGTCGTAGCATAGCGATCGGAAACAATCGCGAGCACGTCGCGAACAAGCTGGACCGAAATAATCAAACGGTCGGAGCGTTGCGGCATAGTGGCGTTGACGATATGCAGCGTAATGAAACCCTGCTCTTCTTCGCTCATCTGGATGCCCATATACTCCTTGATAATCTGCAGCGCACGGCCCGCAAGCGCATACTCCTTGCGATAGAACTGCTGGATCTCGAGCAGCAACGGATTCTCACAGGAGACGCCCTTGCGCTCGCGCTCCAAAGCAAGGCCGATATGGTCTGCAAGAGCAATGAGAATCTTGTCGTTGATATCAACATTGAGCTCTCGACGGAGCATCTGAACAATGTCCTCGGCAATCACGAGGTTGACGGTGGGGATGGACTCCAAAAGATGTGCCAAGCGGTCAATCGTACGCGAATCCTGAGAAGTGCCCTTCTGCAGCGCATAGGTCTTTTCGACCGATGCTTCATCGATAGCGTCGCCGGCATGACGGCCAAAGCAGAGGCCTCGACCGATGACGATGAGCTCGGAGCCATCGTCCGAAGTGACCATTGCGACGTTATTGTTGAAAACTCGCTTGATAACCACGGTACCCACCACAAGAATTTACTCGGAAAGCCAGACGACAGGCTCTTTAACAGCAACAGGGCCGGAAGCGTGCTCACGAAGAGTCGAGTTCTCCGAACGCTCGCACACGATAACGAAGACCGTGGGATCGAAGCCGGCGGCGCGGACCGCGTCGAAATCGACCTCGACGAGGGGCTGGCCCGCGTCGACATGGTCACCCTGAGCAACAAGCGCATGGAAGCCCTTGCCCTCAAGTTTAACAGTGTCGATTCCGATATGCAGCATCACCTGAGCGGAGCTGTCGTCGGACATGATGCCCAGCGCGTGCTCAGTCGGAAACAGCGCCGCGACGGTGCCGGAAACAGGAGCGCACACCGTTCCCTCTTGGGGAACCACGGCAACGCCATCGCCCACGGCACGGCTGCTAAAAGCGGGATCATTGGTTTTTTCTAGGTGAACAAGCTCGCCGGAAACAGGAGCGAGGATTTCGAACTCGGAAGTTGCAGTCTTCTGCTCATCCGAACCGCCCATCAGGCGAGAAAAGAAACCCATGGTGACATGTCCCTTCATAAATATAGCCCAACCAAAATCAAGCGAATGCGTCCATAGAGACACACCCGTTCAAAGACTTTGGTTAGGCCCACGTCCGAGGGACTCGGTAACCTTCCGCATTTCTTTTACGAGGGCTATTGTAGACAAGCCTAAAGCCAGAACAACCATTATGAACGGCGAACGGTATTTTTTCTCCGATAAACGGTATTTGGCGGCACTTAGGGACGTTCCTTTCCTGCCGGCACCCAGGGACACTCCTTGCACCAATTGTGAGTTGCGGTGAAATAGGGACTGAAAAGCCGTTTGAAAGGCAAAAGCAGTCCGTATTCCACCGCAACTTAGAGAAAGGATGCCGCCACCTGCCGGGAGGGACGGAGAAAAACTGATTGACGCTCCTGCACTAGATGAAGAGCTCGCATTCTTTCCGCTCGACGCAAGCCTTGCTCAGCATCTGGGTAACGACGGCGAGTTTGCTGGGATCAAGCTTGCGAGCATCCTGCGGACATACGGAGATGCAGCGCATGCAGGAGATGCACGCCTCGCTATCCACCCGCCTTGGATCGTCCTTGTCGATAGCCCGAACAGGGCACAACGCGGCACAGGCACCGCAGGAGACGCAGTCCTCCGTTGCCATTGGCACCATGGCGTGGCCTCCAGCTTGCTTATAAGGACGATTGCCGGGAATAGTGGGCTCGGATACATCCTCATCCAGCAGCTTGTACCGGATCTGCTGAGCAAGCTCGGCAAGCTGGGCCACATCCTGCGCGTCCGGTCGCCCAGCGGCGAACTGTCGAGCAACAGAATGTTCCGCAATGGCAGCAACTGCTGCAATCACCCTAAATCCAGCGCGTTTTGCAACGTCCTCCAACTCTACAAGCGTGTCCTCAAACGCCCGGTTTCCGTATACACAGACCAGAACGGCGCGCGCTCCGTTGCCACGCACCATGCTCAACCGTTCAACAGCCACGGCGGGAACCCTGCCGGCATACGACGGCACGGAGATCACGGCAACGTCGTCCTTCGTCATCGATACGGCACCGAAATCCAGTCCGTTATCGGTCAGATCAACGGTAACGGCATTCCCATCCAGCGCCCCGGCAACAAGACCAGATACCTTCTCCGTTCCACCTGTCGGACTAAACACCATTTCAAACACGCTCATCGAACATCCTCCCCTACGCCCGGTAATACACCGAGCCGTTCACGTACTCAGTCAGAGTATACGGCATGCGGGAACACCCTCCATTTTGGTGCAAAGGGGTCAGGTTTGTTTGCACCAACTTGGTGCAGATTAACCTGACCCCCTTGCACCAAGTCATCTCCGTCCTCCAGCGGATCGGCGGCATCCTTTACCTAAGTTGCGGTGGAATAGGGACTGTTTGGGGCTTTCAAGCGGCTTTTTAGTCCCTATTTCACCGCAACTCATGATCTGATTGGTGCAAACAAACCTGACCCCCTTGCACCAAAAAGGGCCCCGAGCGTAGTTGCTCGGGGCCCTGTTCGCCTCGCGTTAGCGTGCGTCGCGTATGTTACTTGCGTTTGCCGCCGCCGTCACCGGGGCGACGGGAGCTGCTACCGCGCTTGCCGCCACGGCTGTTGCCATAGCTGCCACGGTTATCGCGACCGCCGGCACGACCGCCGCGGGAGCCAGCCTGGTTGCCACCACGCCCACCGCGATAGCCGCCGCGGCGCTCCTCGCGGGTATCGTCGTAGTTGCGCCAGTCATCGCGACGATCGCGGCTGGCACGCGGGTCGCGACGATCGCGCGACTCGTTCGATCGACCGGCGCCGCTGCGGCCACCGTTGCCACGAGCGCCCTCGCGACGCTCACCACCGCGGCCGCCCCCGCGGCCTCCGCGCTCGTCAAAGCGCTTGCCGCCGCGGGACTCGCCGCCGCGGGCACCGCGCTCGTCACGCGAACCACGGCCTTCGCCGCCACGGCGCTCATCGCGCTCGTCATCGCGCCCGGAGCGACGACGGTCACCCGAGCCGCGCTTGCCGCCGCGCGAACCACGGCCCTCGTCCTCGCGCTCAACACGGCGACGGCCACCGCGATCCTCGTCCTCGCGACGACGGCGATGCGCCTCGCCCTGGAACTGCTTGGCACGACGCTCGGCACGGTTGCCGCGCGGAGCCTGTTCAGCGGCACTGCCGCGCTCCTCGGCAGCCACCTCGCGGGCAACGCTCTCGACAGCCTCGCCCACGCGGGCCTGAACGCCCTCGCGCACGCGGGTCTTGCCGCCGCGCTTGGGACGGCTCGGGCGCTCGCCGTCGCCACGGCGCTCGTCGCGACCGCGGTTGGAACGACCGGCTACATCGCCGTAATCGTCGCCGTTGCGCTTGCCATCGCGGCGCGCCTGCTCAAGTTTCTTCTTGCTCTTGGACTTGCCGCGCTTGGTCTTCTTCACCTTAAAGGCGGCAGGATCGCGCTCCGGGTCGACCGCAGGCGGGTTGGGACCCACGTGCAGGTCGCCAGCCTCGTAGATGTCGGCCGTCTTGTCCATGAGCTTCTCGATCTCATAGAACTCGTCGACATCCTGCTCGGTCACAAACGTGATAGCCCAGCCCAGCTCGCCGGCGCGGCCCGTACGGCCAATACGGTGGATGTAGTCGGTCGGCTCGGCCGGCACATCAAAGTTCACGACGTAGCGCACGTCGCTAATGTCGATGCCGCGGGCAAGAACGTCGGTTGCCACCAGCACGTCGACGGTGCCGTCGCGGAAGGCAGAAAGCGCGCGCTCGCGCTGGGCCTGGCTGCGGTTGCCGTGAATCGCGGCAGCCTTGATACCCTTGCGCTCCAAACGACGGCAGCAGCTGTCGGCACGGTGCTTGGTACGCATAAAGACGATGGTGCGCTCCGGGCCCTCCTTCTTGAGGAACTCGGGCAGCAGGTTGTTCTTGGCCTCGATGGACACCGGGAACACAAACTGGTCGACGGTGTCGGCGGTCGACGTGGCGGGCGCAATCTCCACGCGGGCCGGGTCGCTCACCAGGTCGGTGATCTCGCCCACGGCCTCCTCGTCGAGCGTCGCCGAGAACAGCAGCGTCTGGCGCTCAGCCGGCGTCTCGCGCACGATGCGACGAACGGCAGGCAAAAAGCCCATGTCGAGCATGCGGTCAGCCTCGTCGAGCACCAGCACCTTGACCTCGTCCAGGTGGCAAGCGCCCTGCTCGATCAGGTCGACCAGACGACCCGGCGTGGCGACCAGGATGTCGCAGCCGTACTTGAGCGCCGCGGTCTGGGGCTTGTAGCTCACGCCGCCCACGACGGTCACGGCGACGTGGCCGGTGACGTCGGCGATCTTGCTCGCGACCTCGTCGATCTGCTGGGCGAGCTCGCGCGTGGGGGTGATGACGAGCATCACGGGGCCGCGGCCGTTGCCCTCGGGCTTCTTGGCGCCGCGACGGCGGTTGCGACCGCCGCGCTCGCGCACGGGCTTGGGCGGAGCGATGTGCTCCAGGTTGTTCATGGTCGGCAGCAAGAAGGCAGCCGTCTTGCCGGTGCCGGTCTGGGCAGCGGCAAGCAGGTCGCGACCCTCGAGCACCACGGGGATCGAGCCGGCCTGAACGGGCGTGGGCGCCGTGTAGCCCAGATTCTCGATAGCACGAAGCATCTCGTCGGAAAGACCCAGCTCGTCGAAGGCAGGCAGGCTCTCGGTCGCGGACTCGACGACCTCGGCGGCGTTGGCCTCGTCGGCAGCATCGAAGGCAGCCTGGGTCATGGCCTCGCGGGTCTCGTCCAGAATCTCGGCGTCCGTGACGTCGGATACAGAATTACGCATATGTTGTTGTTCCTTATCTGCACGCGTTATGGGCACGGCATACGGCCGCGCGGGCGTGCTTGGTAGTGCGCTAATACATACAAAAACAGGTGCGCACAGAGAGGACGTTGCTCAGCACGCTGGCGATCGCTTTGGCCGCCCTATCACGCGCCGTCCAGACGCAGCAGCTCTAAGCGATGGAGCAGATTCGCCGCCGGTTAGTATACCCGCGCTTCGCATGCCCCCACGTAAACCACAGATGACGGGGCGTTGGGCTATGGCGTCGAAAGAAATGCAGGGCAATCATCCCAATCTGTATCGAAATGACGTGTATCCCATTTCTCCACTGGACACCCCCAGGGGGTATGGGTGTATAGTATCGGCAGGTTAACATTTCCGGCACTACGCCACAGAAAGGAGAAGCCATGGCTCAAGATAAGTTTGACGTGGGCGGCATGACGTGCGCCGCCTGCCAGTCGCACGTGGATCGCGCCGTCAGCAAGCTCGACGGCGTCCAAAGCGTCGCGGTCAACCTGCTCGCCGGCTCTATGCTGGTCGACTACGATCCCGCGCATGTCACGCCCGACGACATCTGTACCGCCGTCGACCGCGCGGGCTACTCGGCATCGCCCGTCAGCGCGGGCGCCGAAGCCGTCCCAGGCGGCAGCGCGCAAGCCAGGTCCGGCGCCGTCCATATGGAGTCGCCCACCAAAAAGCTGGAGGCAGCCGCCTCCGCCATGCGCACCCGACTCATCGTCTCGATCATCTTCCTCATTCCACTGTTCTACATAGGCATGGGGCACATGCTCGGCTGGCCGCTGCCCGGCATCTTCACCGACCACACGCACAGTATGACGCTCGCGCTTACCGAGCTCGTCCTGCTCATCCCTATCGTCTACGTCAACGACGCGTACTTTATCAACGGCTTCAAATCGCTCGTGCACGGCGCGCCCACCATGGATGCGCTCATCGCGGTCGGCGCCACCGCATCCATCGCCTGGTCGCTCTACGCCATGTTCATCATGGCCGACCAGCTGGCCGCCGGACAGGTCCACGAGGCCATGATGACAGGCATGGACAACCTGTATTTTGAGAGCGCCGGCACGATTCTGTCGCTCGTCACCGTGGGCAAATACCTCGAGACGCGCAGCAAGTCCAAGACCGGCGGTGCGATCGAGGCGCTGATCGACCTGGCGCCCAAGACCGCGACCGTCGTGGCCGAGGACGGCACCGAGACCACCGTCGACGTCGATGCCATCCTGCCCGGCCAGGTGCTGCGCGTGCGCCCCGGCGAGTCCATCCCTGTCGACGGCGTGGTGCTCGAGGGCGCCTCGGCCGTCGATGAGAGCGCGCTTACCGGCGAGTCCATCCCCGTGGAAAAGACCGCCGGCGACACCGTCAACGCCGCCACGGTCAACCGCACCGGATCGTTCACTTTCCGCGCCACACGCGTGGGCGCCGACACGTCGCTCGCCAAGATCATCCAGCTTGTGGAGGATGCCAACGCCACCAAGGCGCCCATCGCCCGCATGGCCGATAAGGTCGCCGGCGTATTTGTGCCCGTAGTGTTTGCGATCTCGGCCGTGACCTTTGTGGTATGGATGGCGCTGACCGGAAGCGTGAACGAGGCGCTCACCTCCGCCGTCGCCGTGCTGGTGATCAGTTGCCCATGCGCCCTGGGCCTGGCCACGCCCGTCGCCATTATGGTCGGCACCGGCAAGGGCGCCGAGATGGGCATTCTGTTTAAGAGCGCCGAGGCGCTGGAGAACCTGCGCAACGTGGGCACCGTGGTGCTCGACAAGACGGGCACCGTCACCCGCGGCAAGCCGGCTGTGACCGATATCGTGGTAGCGACGCGTGCCGATGGGACGCCCACCACGAGCGAAAAGGCGCTGCTCAAACTTGCCGCCGCGCTGGAACGTCAAAGCGAGCACCCGCTGGCCGAGGCAATTATGGCCGAGTGCGAGACGCGCGGGATCGTCGCGCGCATGGTTGAGGACTTTGCCGCCGTGCCCGGCCGTGGCGTCACGGCGCGCGAGGGGCAAAACGCCATCGCCGCCGGCAACGTGCAGCTGATGAGGGAGCTGGGGGTCACCGCGCCCGAGGGGCTCGCCGAGCAATTTGCCTCCGAGGGCAAGACGCCGCTGTTCTTTGCCAAGAACGGTGAGCTTGCCGGAACCATTGCCGTGGCCGATGAGGTTAAGGAGACGAGTGCCGGGGCCATCGCCGCGCTGCGCGCACTCGGCGTCGACGTGCGCATGCTCACCGGCGACAACCGCGTGACGGCCGAGGCCATCGCCCGCCGTGTGGGGCTTGCCAGCGAGCAGGTCATCGCCGACGTTCTGCCCGCTGACAAGGAGCGCCACGTGCGCGAGCTGCAGGACGCGGGCGGCAAGGTCGCCATGGTGGGCGACGGCATCAACGACTCCCCCGCCCTGGCGCGCGCCGATGTGGGCCTTGCCATCGGCACCGGCGCCGACATCGCCAAGGAGGGTGCCGACGTGGTGCTCATGCGCAGCGACCTCATGGATGTCGCCCGCGCCATCGAGCTCTCGCGCGCCACGATCCGCAACATCAAACAGGACCTGTTCTGGGCGCTGTTCTACAACGGCATCGGCATCCCGCTGGCGGCGGGCGTGTTCTTCCCGCTCACCGGCTGGCAGCTCTCGCCCATGTTCGGTGCCGCAGCCATGAGTCTGTCGAGTGTCTGCGTCGTAAGCAATGCCTTGCGCTTACGTTCTTTCCATCCATCAGTTGCGGTGAAATAGGGCGTAATATGCAGAGCTAAACCGCTTTATAGTCCGTATTCCACCGCAACTTTAGGTACTCAATCGAAAAGGAGACACTTATGAATTACACAATCAAGACTTCGGGCCTTATGTGCGGCCATTGCGATGCTACCGTGGAGACCGCGCTGCTCAACGTGGCCGGTGTGACCGATGCCGATGCCGATCACGAGACCCAGACCGTCCAGGTGGAGTGCGCCGACACCGTAACCGCCGAGCAGCTCGCCGCCGCCGTCGAGGGCGCGGGTGAGAAGTTCCACGCCCTGTCCGTAACCGCCGCGTAGCAGCCGCCACCAGCCCCTCAGAAGTTGCGGTGAAATAGTTCCTGTTCAAACGCTTCAAGCTTTCAATCGGGAACTATTTCACCGCAACTGACAGGGGGCATCCGGAAGATCGACCAGAAACGAGGACCCGCCATGATGGCAGACCATAAATCGGTGACCCGTATGCTCAAGACGGCGCGCGGGCAGATCGACGGCATCCTGAGGATGGTCGAGGAGGACCGCTACTGCGTCGATATTTCCACGCAGCTCATGGCCACGCAGGCACTCATCGCGCGCATCAACGCCGATGTGCTCAAGGCCCATATCGATGGCTGCGTCGCATCTGCCATCGAATCGGGAGACGAGGAGCTCAAGGCCGCCAAGCTCGCCGAAATCGAACGTGTCGTCGACAAGCTCGCCAAGTAATTGGTGCAATGGGGTCAGGTTACTTTGCACCATCTTGGTGCATGGGGGACAAGTACGCTTGCTCCACCTTGGTGCAGATTAACCTGTCCCCCATGCACCAAATGGGGTATAAAGGCGTGCAGCATATCGAATGAAAGGCAATTCGCATGAATGACTTTATGAAAGGTCGCAACGGCGCCGACGAACTTACCATCGTGCTGGGCTTTGCCGGCATTGTCATCGCAATGATTGGCTCGATGGCTCGCGTCCAGTGGCTCAGCTGGATCGCCATCGCCGTCATCGTGATCGGCGTGCTGCGCGGCCTGTCCAAGAACGTCGACGCCCGCCGCAAGGAGAACGAGGCCTTTGTCGCCGCGACCGCGAACGTCCCCGGCCTAGGCAAGTTCGTCGCCAGCTTGGGCGGCGGTACCGCGGCGGCCAATGCCTCGCGTGCTGCCGGTACCAGCAAGGAGGACTTTGAGCGTGCCAAGCGCACGGCCAAGAAGATGTGGAAGGGTCGAAAGACCACGGCCTACCTCAAGTGCCCCAACTGCGGCCAGATGCTCTCAGTTCCCAAGGGCAAGGGCAAGATCCGCGTCACCTGCCCCAAGTGCCACGCCAAGATGGAAACCCGCTCCTAGCCACCGCACGTGGGACAAATTAATCAGGTTTGTTTGTCCCAAATCTTAAGTATTTGTTCGATAAAAAAGCCGAGGCCTCGTGTTGAGACCTCGGCTTTTTGCATGCAGCAACAGAATGTGACAAAGGGACTGTCCCTTTGTCACACTACGCCACGCCGTCGCGGGCAAGCTCCTCAGCCAGCGCCTCGGCAGGCATGGCCATAATCGCGTCGAGCTCGGTGTCCACCTCAGGGATGTGCTTGACCTTCAGCTTGCGCACCAGCTCGCCGCGGCACATCACGTGCATCGGCTCGCGAAGCGCCGACAGGTCATCCAGAGGATTCTTGCGCGTCACCAGAATGTCGGCCGCCTTGCCGCACTCGATCGTACCGGTCTCACCACCCAAGCCCAAAAGCTCGGCATTGACCTGCGTGGCCGTATGCAGCGCAAACGCGTTACTCACGCCAACGTATTTGGCAAAGTAAGCCACCTCGCGCCACATGTCGTACTGCGTCACAAACGGGCAGCTCGAGTCCGTGCCCAGGCCCACCTTGACGCCGGCATCCAGGGCAGCGCGAGCACTCTCGATAATGCCCGAGCACACGATGTCACCGTTCTTCTTTTGTGTGTCGGTCGAATGGGTCTTCTCCGGATCGAGCAGCACAAACGGCAGCGCCGGACTGATCGTGCAGGTCACGCTCGGTGCGCGCCCCTCGAGCTGCGTGCCTGCGGCACCGCGATACAGCTCCAGGATCTCGGGTGTCATCGGAGCACCATGCTCGATCGTGTCGACGCCCGCTTGAAGCGCGGCCTTCACGCCCTCGGTGCTCTCGACATGGGCCATGACCGTGAGACCGACCTCGTGCGCTGCCTTGCACGCCGCCGCGGCGACATCGACCGGCATGCGCAGCACGCCAGGCTCGCCTACCTCGGTCGCGTCGAACACACCACCCGTCACGAACAGCTTAATGACGTCGGCGCCGCGCGCGTACAGGTCGCGCACCTGCTCGGCCGCCTCGGCGGGGGTATTGGCAACTTGTGCAAACAGGCCCGCGCCGTGGCCGCCCGGCACCGTGATGCCCGTGCCCGGCGCCACCAGACGTGGGCCCTGATACTTGCCGGCGTCGATGGCGTCGCGCACGGCGATGTCGGCAAACAGCGGATCGCCCGCGCCGCGCACCGTGGTCACACCGCTTGCCAGCTGCTGCTGGGCGCTGCCCTTGAGGATATGGCGGACGATGGCGCGGCCCACAGGATTATCGAGCTTCTTCATGAGCGCGCCCGCATCGCCCGCCGAAACCGGTTTGCCCGATCCGCACAGATGGACGTGCATGTTGATAAGGCCCGGCATGAGATACGCGCCGCCCAGGTCGATGACCTCGGCACCCGCTGGTGCCTGCGCCACGGCACTCGGGCCGATCCACGTGATGACGCCGCGTTCAACAGCCACGGCCATATCGGACTGCGGCTCCATATGCTCCGAGCCATCCAGAATAGTCGCATTGATAAACAACGTGGGACGATCGGCAGTCGCCATATCGGGCTCCCTTCCCTCGATTAACATGAACATTTGTCCATTATCACCTAGTCCAGCTGGGTTGCTGCGAACATATCGGCTAACGGAGAAAGGAGGGGAATGTGAGGATGAACGGGAGCCAATACGGCTCTGCCCCGACCACCTCAGCGAAACATCTCAATCTGTAACAGGAGGACCACGTTTTGCCCTCCAGATGTTACAGAACAAGATCTTCGGCAGCAGTCCAACCCTTTGTCTCGATCTGTAACAGGTGGACCGGTTTTTAGCAGCTAGATGTTACAGATTGAGATAATTCACCGGCAGCCAACCTTCCATCTCAATCTGTAACAGTTGCGGACCAGAATTACCTCCAGTTGTTACAGATCGAGACAAACCCTCTCAGCGCCCGTACCACTGACGCCTCCATTCCCCAGCCAGATCCGCCCGCTGCGGAATACCCGCCAACCTCATCTTCTCGACCAGCTTCCCCGGGTCTTTGAGCTCGTCGAACGCAAACCGAAGCACCTTGTGCCCGAGCATTGTCAGATGGGATTCTCGCTGGCGCTCCGCCACAAACGGGTCGACGGACTTCCGGCCCTCGCCGGCCTGCAGCGTATACTTCCCCTTCCCGTCCAGCTCGCCGATGACGCACGTCCCGTCCTCGAGCCGCCAGAAATAGTCGACCCGAAACACGTTACTCGGATCAAGCGGGTCATGAAACTCCACCTGAAGCTCCGGCACCGGAAAGCCGTACGCAATAAAGAAAGCTCGAAAACGAGACTCGCCGCCGTTTTCGGACAACCCGTCCGCATGCGCCGCAATCACCTGCGCCCTGCGATACCCACGTCGACCATCGCAATCGGCGCGAAGCCGCTCACGTAACTCATCGCGCGACGAACCCTTCGCTCGCAAGGCAGAATCGGCAATTGCCAACCCATACGAAAACGGCGCCCGTAGCAGGCAATCCTCCACCGTGCGCCAAAACGGCGTCACCCACACACCATCGACACGCTCGAGCGCACCCGCCATCTGCGGGCGCAGCAAGCTGCACCCACCGCTCAGCGCCGCGGCACAGCCCGTCTTAACAAGAAAACGCGGACCGAGCAAATCGTTCGGCACCTCCAGGCTCCACAGAAGCGCCGCGTCATAACCCCAGAACGCCCAATCGGGATGAAACTCCGCAAGACCCTTGATGGTCCGCAGCGCCCGCTCCGGCGGCATCAGCGAATCCCAATCATGCTGAAAACAGAACAGATACGGTTCGGGCTCCGCAATATCGTCGGTCCCCACGTGGCGCCGCAGCCACATGAGCTCGGCATTGTCGTGGGTTGTAAGCAGCACTCCTCGCTCAGCCGAATCCTTCAACCGGGCGAGCATCCTATTTCGCGCCAGCGTGTTGCGAGTCGTATGCCTGCGCTTGCAGACAGTACCGGACACCTTCATCACCACCACATCAGACAAACGAACCACCGTCTCTGTTGCCCGCCGCGCCAAACATCTCAATCTGTAACAGAAAGACGACATTTGAGCTTCCAGGTGTTACAGAACGAGATCTTTCGGTCGGGGGCTCAGCCTTTGTCTTGATCTGTAACAGTTAGACCGGTTTTTAGCAGCTAGATGTTACAGATTGAGATCTTTCAACGGCAGCCAACCTTCCATCTCAATCTGTAACAGTTACGGACCAGAATTACCTCCAGTTGTTACAGATCGAGACATTCGGACAGCCCGCGCCAGTCCATCTCGATCTGTAACAACTACGGGTCCAAACGGCCCCCAAACGTTACAGATCAAGACAAACCGGCCCCGTCCCTACTCCCACTCCTGTTCGTAGATGTTGAGCGACTTGACGTAGCGTCCCTGGGCACCCATGATGTCGCGGACCAGCCGCAGGTAAAAGCTGATGCACGAGGTATCGAAACCGTCTTCCAGATCCTCTGGATGCACCGCACCCGGCCCGTCGACCGCCGTGTCGCTCAGGCGCGCAATGTCGTACAGATAGAGCTGTCCCGCCGTCAGCCAAACATCGTCCACGCACGCGAGGCGCACCGCGATGGCGCCATCGCTCCAATGCTCCTTTTGCACGATATGCGGGTCGTAGACATCAAAACGGCGGTCGGTGCGCGTGTCCTTCAGCGCGACCATGCCAGTCGCGGGATCCTTGTCCAAAATGCCAAAGCGCGAAAAGTACTGCGTATCGCGCACCTGCTTAAGTCGCTCGAGCGAAGCGGGCGAAATTGACGCTGGCGGCTCGTCAACATACAGTTCGAGCAGCGTCGCGCCATGGTGATAGGGGCGCTCGAACAGCAGCCAATCGGTAAATGCCATGTTATAGGCCATGATTTCGTTTTGTGAGGGCTCAGTGCAATAGCTGAGCCACGGATCGACAATGATCTCGAATTGCTCGCGAGCCGGCTCCAGGAATTGAAACTTCCGCAGCATCCAAAAGTGAGCCATATCGGCAATATCGTTGCCGACGGCCTCGGCCAGCTGCGCTCGGTCAAAAACGTGGTCAGTCATGGCATCCTCCTCAAACTGATGGACCTCAATTTGAGCTTACGAGGAGGGCAGACGACCGCGGCCAGCACGGGCAAAATGGGTCTCCGGCTGCAAACCAGATGCTGACCAAACACTTGACGGAATGCTTGACCGAAAAGCTGCACCGAAACAAACCGCAGGTAGGTATAGACAGCGAACCAGTCATTTTGAGCCAAGCGCCCACAGCCACCACAGAAACAGCAGAGCGCCGCAGCCGCAAACGTCGCCAAATGAACAGTCAGACATCAACGAATGAGCAGGCACCCGCCAGGAGTGTCCCAGCCTGCCGGCATAAAAGGAACGTCCCCAGCTGCCGGCACTTAGGGACGTTCCTTTTGGGCCGGCCGTTGGGGACAGCCCTTGTTGATTCGGTTGTGGGCGGCTACCCTACAGCGCCAGCGCCTCGGCGACCTCGGCGGCGCAGGCCAGGGCATCGGCCATGGCGTTCACCACGAGCGAGCTGCCGTTGCGGGCGTCACCGGCCACATACACCGGCGCGGCATCGGCAGCGACACCGTCCGTGCGGGCCGCAAGATGCGAGCCCTCAGCGGCCATCACGGGCAGCGGGCGTCCTGCGGTGGCAACGGGCACGCCCACCGCATCGAACACGCCGTGCTCGGGACCCGTAAAGCCACAGGCGATGAGCACCAGCTGCGCCGGTACCTCGTGCTCGGAGCCCGCAATGCGCTCGGGCTTACCGGCCGACCAGTCCAAGTCGACCACACGCAAACCCGCAGCCGCACCCTTCTTGTCCAGCAGCACCTCGAGCGTATCCACGCCCCAGGCACGCATCTCGCCACCCATGGCAGCGATGGCCTCCTGCTGGCCGTAGTCGGTCTTCTTGACGTTGGGCCACTGCGGCCAGGGGTTGCTCGCCGTGCGCTTATCGGGCGCCGCCGGCAAGAACTCAAACTGGCGCACGCTGCGCGCACCCTGGCGCACCGCGGTACCCACGCAGTCGTTGCCGGTATCGCCGCCGCCAATGACCACGACATCCAGGCCGCGCGCGTCAATGGCAGGCACGCCACCGTCGAGCACCGAGACGGTCGATGCCGTCAGGTAGTCCACGGCGTACACCACGCCCGGGGCGTCGATGTTCGCAGCCGAAAGACCACGCGGAGCACGGGCGCCGGCAGCCACCACGACAGCATCAAAGTCGTCAAGCTTGGCGGCAACCTTGGAATCGCTAACATCGGCGTTCAGCTCAAAGACAATGCCCAGCTCGCGCATGAGGGCCACACGGCGCTCGACCACGGACTTCTCGAGCTTCATGTTGGGGATGCCGTACATGAGCAGGCCGCCCGGGCGGTCGTCACGCTCAAACACCGTCACGCGGGCGCCGCGGCGAGCGAGCTCCCACGCGGCCACTAGGCCAGCCGGGCCAGAGCCCACCACGGCAACCGTGGGCGCGCCCTCCCCCGCCGGCTCAAAGCGGCGCGGACCGCCGTTGGCCCACTCATGGTCGCTGATCGCGCGCTCGTTGTCGTGAATCGTCGTGGGCTGGCCGTCGACCGAGCCCAGGTTGCACGCGGCCTCGCACAGCGCCGGGCACACGCGGCTCGTGAACTCGGGCATGGGCGAGGTGAGCGACAGGCGCTCGGCCGCCTCGTCCCAGCGGCCGCGATACACCAGCTCGTTCCACTCGGGAATCAGGTTGTGCAGCGGGCAGCCACTCGGGCGTGCCTTGCCAAAGCTTGCGCCCATCTGGCAAAACGCCACGCCGCACATCATGCAACGGCTCGCCTGAGCACGGCGCGCGTCGTCATCGAGCTCCACGTACAGCGGATCGAAATCGCGGCTGCGCTCCTCCACGGGGCGAAGCTCGTGGGTCACGCGATCGATATCAAGAAAAGCACCGGGCTTACCCATGGCACTTACGCCTCCTTCTTGGTCGAAGCAACAGAGCTGGCAGCGGCGGTCGCAGCGCCGGCGGCGCCACCCGCCACATCAAAGCGAGCAACATCGGCAGCGTCGGCGCGGCCGGTCACGATGTCAAACGCCAGCTCCTCGGCCTGCGCATGCGTCTTACCCGCATCCTCGGCGGCAGCGACAATCGCCAGTACGCGCTCGTACTCGGTCGGGATGACCTTCACAAAGTGCTTGCTCATCGAGTCGAAGCTGTAGAGCAGCTTAATGCCGCGCGGGCTCTGGGTCGCGTCAACGTGCTCCTGGATGAGCGCGCGGATCTGCGCCAGCTCGCCGGCCGTCGGAGCCTTGAGCTCAACGCTCTCGTGGTTCACGCGGGCACCGAGCGTACCGTACTGGTCAAAGACATAGGCCACGCCGCCTGTCATGCCGGCAGCGAAGTTCTGTCCGACCTCGCCCAAGATGAGCGCCAGACCGCCCGTCATGTACTCGCAGCCATGGTTGCCGCAGCCCTCGACCACCACGGTGGCACCGGAGTTGCGCACGGCAAAACGCTGGCCGGCAAGACCGTTAATGAAGCCGCGGCCGCTCGTGGCACCAAAGAACGCAACGTTGCCCACGATGATGTTCTCGTCGAACTTGTAGGTCGCATGCGGGTTGGGGCGCACCGACACCTCGCCGCCTGAAAGGCCCTTGCCAAAGTAGTCGTTGGCGTCGCCGCACACGTTGAGCGTAATGCCGCGCGGCAGGAAGGCGCCAAAGCTCTGACCGGCCGATCCATCGCAATCGATGGTGATGGAGCCGGCGGGCAGGCCCTCGGGATGCGCCTTGGTCACCGCGTTGCCCAAGATGGTGCCCACGCAGCGGTTAACGTTGGCGATGTCGGCATGGAAGCGAATCGGGCGCAGGTGCGCACGGGCATCGGCCGTGTAGGGCACGAACAGCGTGGAGTCGAGCGTCTTGTTGAGCTCGCTGTCCGCGGCCATCTGCGGCAGGAAGTGACGACCGTCGGCACCCGGGATATGGGCACCGAACTCGCAGGTCGCGCTCGCCAGCACGGGCGTCAGATCGAGCAGGTTAGCCTTGCGGTTGCCCGGGACCTCGATCTGGCGCAAGCACTCGGGATGGCCGACCATCTCGTCGACGGTGCGGAAGCCCAGGCTCGCCATGACCTCGCGCAGTTGCTCGGCAACAAAGAGCATAAAGTGCTCGACGTGCTCGGGCTTGCCGCGGAAGCCGTGACGCAGGCGGCAGTTCTGCGTGGCGATACCGGCCGGGCAAGTATCCTGCTGGCAATCGCGCTGCATAAGGCAGCCCATGGAGATGAGCGGCATGGTCGCAAAGCCAAACTCCTCGGCACCCAGCAGGCAGGCGACGGCGACGTCGGTACCGTCCATGAGCTTACCGTCGGCCTCGAGCACCACGCGCGAGCGCAGGCCGTTTTGCAGCAGCGTCTGCTGAGCCTCGGCAAGGCCAAGCTCCAGCGGCAGGCCGGCGTGCCAAATGGAATCGCGAGCAGCGGCACCCGAGCCGCCGTTGTGGCCACTGATCAAGATCTTGTCGGCAGCGCCCTTGGCAACACCGGTGGCGATGGTGCCGACGCCGGCCTCGCTGACCAGCTTGACCGACACGCGCGCGCCGGGGTTGGCGTTCTTAAGGTCGAAGATGAGCTCGGCCAGGTCCTCGATGGAGTAGATGTCGTGATGCGGCGGAGGCGAGATCAGACCGATACCGGGCGTGGACTGACGGACCTCGGCAATCCAGGGGTAGACCTTCTTGCCGGGCAGGTGACCGCCCTCGCCGGGCTTGGCGCCCTGGGCCATCTTGATCTGAATCTCGAAAGCGCTGCACAGGTAGCGGCTCGTCACGCCAAAGCGCGCGCTTGCCACCTGCTTGATCGCGGAGTTCTTGGAGTCGCCGTTGGCCAGCGGGGTCTCGCGACGCGGATCCTCGCCGCCCTCGCCGGAGTTGGAGCGGCCGCGCAGGCGGTTCATGGCGATGGCCATACACTCGTGCGCTTCCTTGCTGATGGAGCCGTACGACATGGCGCCGGTGTTAAAGCGGCGGACGATGTTGAGTGCGGGCTCGACCTCGTCGAGCGGCACCGGGGTGCGACCGCTGTCGTCAAAGTCCAGCAGGTCGCGCAGGCGCACGGCGCGACCGGTGCGGTGCAGGCGGGCGCTGTACTCCTTAAAGGTGTCGTAGCTGTCCTCGCGGCAGGCGGTCTGCAGCAGGTAGACGGTCTGCGGATCGATAAGGTGATCCTCGCCGCCGAGCGGGCGCCACTTGGTCAGGCCCAGCGTGGGCAGCTGCTCGGGCGCGGGGCTCTTAAGGATGGCGAGCGCGGCGTCGTAGCGCTCGTTCTGCTCGCGCTCAACATCCTCGACACCCATGCCGCCCACGCGGCTCACCGTACCGGCAAAGTACTCGTTGACGAACTCCGTGGTAAAGCCCACGGCCTCGAAGATCTGCGCGGAGTGGTAGCTCTGCACCGTGGAGATGCCCATCTTGGACATGATGGAAACGATGCCGGCGGTCGCTGCCTTGTTGTAGTTGTCGATACCCTGCTCGGCCGTCACGTCCAGATCGCCGCGTGCCGCCAGATCGCGGATGCACGCGTGCGCGTTGTACGGATAGATGCCGCTCGCGGAGTAGCCCACCAGCGCCGCAAAGTCGTGCGGGGACACGGCGTCGCCGCACTCCACCACGATATCGGCAAAGGTGCGCACGCCGGCACGGATCAGGTGGTTGTGAACGCAGCCCACGGCGAGCAGCGACGGCACGGGCACCTCGCCCGTGGCAGCGCGGTCGCTCAGCACCACGATGTTCACGCCATCACGAACTGCGGCCTCGACGTCCTCGGCAAGCTGCTTGAGTGCAGCCTGCAGCGCGCCCTCGCCGGCGTCGCGGCGGTACACGGCACGGAAGCGGCGGGTCTTAAAGCCCACACGGTCGATAGCGCAGATGCGGTCGAACTCTTCCTCGTTGAGCAACGGGCGCTCCAGGCGCACCAGCTGGCAAGCGGCGCGGGAATCCTCGAGCAGGTTGCCGTGGTTGCCCAGGTAGAGCGTGGTCGAAGTCACCATGTGCTCGCGCAGGGCATCGATCGGAGGATTCGTGACCTGGGCGAACAGCTGATAGAAGTAGTCAAAGAACGAACGCGTCTTCTTGGACAGGCAGGCCAGCGGCGCGTCGATGCCCATCGAGGCGAGCGGGGCCTTTCCCTGCTGGGCCATGGGACGCACGACCTCGTCAACATCATCCCAGTGATAGCCGAGCTTTGCCATGCGCACGGCAGCGGGCACTTCGGCGTCCTCGGCCGGCGTTGCCGCGGCGGGCTTGTCGAGCGCATCGACCGTCAGCGTCTCCTCGGCGATCCAGTCGCGGTAGGGCTTTTCCTTGGCGTAGCGGGCGCGCAGCTCGTCGTTGTAGATCACGCGGCCGCGGGCAAAGTCGACCTCGAGCATCTGGCCCGGTCCCAGGCAGCCGCTCGTCAGGATGTTCTCGGGGCGCACCTCGATGGTGCCCACCTCGCTCGCCAGCATAAAGCGACCGTCGCGCGTCACGTAGTAGCGCGCCGGGCGCAGGCCGTTGCGGTCGAGGGCGGCACCCAGGGTGCGACCGTCGGTAAAGGCGATAGCGGCCGGGCCATCCCAGGGCTCCATAAGCATGGACTGGTAGGCGTCGTAGGCGCGGCGCTCCTCACTCAGGCTGTCATTGTGGTCCCACGGCTCGGGCAGCAGCATGGATGCGGCGCGCGTGAGCGGACGACCGTTCATGACCAGGAACTCGAGTACGTTGTCCAGAATCGCGGAGTCGGAGCCCTCACGGTTGATGATGGGCATCACGCGCTCAAGATCGTGCTGCAGCACGGGGCTGTACAGGTTGGGTTCGCGGGCGCGAATCCAGTTGACGTTGCCCTTGAGGGTGTTGATCTCGCCGTTGTGGATGATAAGGCGGTTGGGGTGCGCACGCTCCCAGCTGGGCGTGGTGTTGGTGGAGTAGCGCGAGTGGACGAGTGCCACGGCCGTCTTGACGGCGGCGTCGTTGAGGTCGATGAAAAAGCGGCGCATCTGCGTGGCGACGAGCATGCCCTTGTACACGATGGTGCGCGAGCTCATGGAGCACACGTAGAAGATCTTGTCGCGCAGGGCGAACTCGGCGTCGGCCTTCTTCTCGATGGTGCGGCGGCACACGTACAGGCGACGCTCGAAGGCATCGCCGGCGGGCGTGTCGTCCGGACGGCCCAGGAAGGCCTGCAGGATGGTGGGCATGCAGGCGCGTGCCGTCTCGCCCAGGTCGTGCGGATCGACGGGCACCTCGCGCCAAAAGAGCAGCGGCACGCCGGCCTCGGCGCAACCCTCCTCAAACACGCGACGGGCATCCTCTACGCCCTTGTCGTCCTGCGGAAAGAACAGCATGGCCACGCCATAGTCGCCCTCTGCCGGCAGAATCTGGCCGCACTTTTGAGCCTCTTTGCGGAAAAAGTGATGCGGAACCTGGAACAGGATGCCGGCGCCGTCGCCGGTGTTCTTCTCGAGTCCGGTGCCGCCGCGGTGCTCCAAGTTGACCAGAATGGACAGCGCGTCGTCCAGAATCTGGTGATGGCGCTCGCCGTTGATATCGGCAAGCGCACCGATGCCACATGCATCGTGGTCGAATTCGGGGCGATAAAGGCCCTGCTGCTGAGCGGAATCTGCCTGCATCGCGATCCTCCCCTAGATATTAGACAGTCAGTTGAATAGGCATACTAGGAGCATCGCCAGCCCGTTGTGTTTCCCGCCCGTTTCGAAACAATCGCGTAACGCACGTAACAAATGATCCCTTTTCCGGCACTTGGGGACGTTCCTTTTCTGCCGGCAGTCTGGGACACTCCTTGCGTCAATCTGAAACGTGTACACCAGCCTCCAAACATGTCGAAAATTGACAACTTTGGAGGCTGATGTACACGTTTCAGCGCGGGAACGGTCAGCGCGCATGCACTGACTCCATTGCACCAGCCCCTTGTTAGATAACATTTTTGTTAGTCTTGGTTAACTTTTGAGCCTAAAACGGGTATCCTTTGCGGCGTCAAGCAAAACGGCACGAACGCCGTGCCACATTAAGGAGGCCCTATGGCACACCAAGCAGACCAGCAGACGATGCAACTCGTCCTTATCCGTCACGGAGAATCCGAGTGGAACAAGCTCAACCTGTTCACCGGCTGGACCGATGTCGAACTCACCGACACGGGCCGCGAAGAGGCGGCGGCAGGCGGCCGTGCCCTCAAAGAGGCGGGTTTCGACTTTGACATCTGCTACACCTCGCGCCTCAAGCGCGCGATCCACACCCTCAATATCGTGCTCGGCCAGATGGACCGCGAGTGGCTGCCCGTCATCAAATCGTGGAAGCTCAACGAGCGCCACTACGGCGCGCTGCAAGGCCTCAACAAGGCCGACGCCGCGGCCGAACACGGCGACGAGCAGGTGCTCATCTGGCGCCGCTCCTTCGATGTCTGCCCGCCGGCGCTCGAGCCGGGCGACGCGCGCGACCCCCACACCCAGGAGCAATACCGCGACATCGCGCCCGATCAGCTGCCCTACACCGAGTGCCTCAAGGACACGATCGCCCGCGCCTGGCCTTATTTTGAGGACGAGATTCGTCCGCAGATGCTCGCCGGCAAGCGTGTGCTCATCGCGGCGCACGGCAACTCCCTGCGCTCGCTTGTTATGAAGTTTGAGCATCTAACGCCTGACGAGATCCTGAAGGTCAACATCCCCACCGGCGTGCCGCTCGTCTACACCTTCGACGCCGACTTCAACGTCCTCGACAAGCGCTACATCGGTGACCCGGCAACCATCGCCGCCAAGATCGACGCCGTTGCCAATCAAGGCAAGGCGCACAAGTAGCCCCATCTTAAGCTCAGCGCGCGGCGCCGCACGACCCCGGCGCTACGCCGCGCCATCCGCACGCAGGAATCGATCATGATCAACCATCTCAAACAACACTTTGGCTCGCACCGCACCGGAGGCCACGGAGGCCTGGACATCGCCCGGCACATCGGTCCCGGACTGCTCGTCACCGTCGGCTTTATCGATCCGGGCAACTGGGCCTCTAACATGGCCGCGGGCTCGCAGTTTGGCTACGCGCTGCTGTGGGTGGTCACGCTGTCTACGATTATGCTGATCATCTTGCAGCACAACGCGGCGCACCTGGGCATCGCCACGGGCGCCTGTCTTGCCGAGGCCACGACCCGCTTTCTCCCCCGCATCGTGGGACGCGCGGTGCTTGCCAGTGCCTATCTCGCGACCATCGCTACCGCCATGGCCGAGGTCCTGGGCGGCGCGATTGCCCTTCAAATGCTCTTTGGGCTGCCCGTGCGCGCGGGCTGCGTCATCGTGGCGGCAGTTTCGATGGCGATGCTCATGACGAACTCCTACAAGCGAGCCGAACGCTGGATCATCGCCTTCGTAGGCGTGGTAGGACTCTCGTTTTTGGCCGAGCTTGCGCTAGTCAAGGTCGACTGGCCGCAAGCCGTCGCAAGCTGGATCACACCCAGTATGCCCACCGGCTCGGCCGCGATTATCGTAAGTGTCCTAGGCGCGGTCGTTATGCCCCACAACCTCTTCCTGCACTCCGAGGTCATCCAATCCATGCACTTCGAAGGCCAAGGCGAGCAGGTTATCGAAGAACGTCTGCGCTACGAGCTCTTTGACACGCTCTTTTCGATGGGCGTGGGCTGGGCAATCAACTCGGCCATGGTCATCCTGGCCGCGACGACCTTCTTTGTGCACGGCATGGTCGTAGACGACCTCGCCGTCGCAGCGGCCACGCTCTCCCCCATCTTGGGCCCGGCGAGCTCGACCATCTTTGCGGTAGCGCTGCTGTTCGCGGGCCTCTCGAGCAGCGTGACAGCGGGCATGGCGGCGGGAACCATCACTGCGGGCATGTTCGACGAGGAATACGACATACACGACCGACATTCCTCGATCGGAGTGGCGGCCTGTTTCGTCGGCGCAGTGACGGCGTGCCTAGTCGTCCCAAATCCTTTTGAAGGTCTCATCTGGAGTCAGGCACTGCTGTCGCTTCAGCTGCCGATTACGGTCTTTGTGCTCATACGGCTCACCAGCTCACGCCGCGTCATGGGCAAATACGCCAATTCGCGCCCGCTCAACGCGCTGCTTGTAGGGATCGGTGCCATCGTGACGATTCTCGATGTCGTGTTGTTGACAGGGATGTAATGGGGCGGGGCGCCCACCCAGGCAAACGTCTCGATCTGTAACATCTAGACCCGCTTTTGATGTCTAGATGTTACAGATCGAGATCATTCCGAGGGACAGCTCCGTTTGTCTCAATCTGTAACACATAGACCCCGTTTTCACTGCTAGATGTTACAGATTGAGATCTTCTGCCGGACGGTTTTGGTTTGTCTCGATATGTAACAAGTGGGCCCAATTTCCACTTCTAGATGTTACAGATCGAGACATTTCTTCAGCTCCAACCTTTTGTCTCGATATGTAACAGGAAGACCCGTTTTGAGCCGTTAGATGTGGCAGGTTAAGACAAAAGGTCGGCCGGACTCACGACAGGCAGGATCGGCTAACAGCAACCGTGATCCCTTGGGGGCGGAGGAAAAGGGCCCCAGCCGGGATGACCGACCGGGGCCCTTGGACAGAGCTATGTTCGGCTAATCGCCGTATGCCTGCGAGCTACTCCTCGACGAGCTCAAACTCATCGGGACCGACGCCGCACACCGGGCACACGTAATCCTCGGGCAGCTCGGGCGTGTCGACCTCGACCTCGTAACCGCAAACGGTGCACACGAACTTATAGGTCTTCTTCTCCTCAGCCATGATGCTCTCCTCTCGAACGTGACTGCTGATGTACTTCACTTATTAGTATAGATTCTCAATAATATAATGCAAGTGTTTTTAGAGCATTTCTACCTCTGATACGAAGATGCCTTGGGCGGCGTCTTGCCCTTCAGGACCTTGTGGTAGTAATCGTAGGTGAGCGGCGTCTCGTCACTCAGGCGCTCGGCATCCTCGACTTCGCCGATAAACAGCAGGTGCGTGCCCACATCCACGGTGTCGATCAAACGGCAGCTAAACAGCGCCGCCGCATGCTCGGGCACATAAGGCATGCCCAGAGCCGTCTCGCGGGTCTCGTACTTGGCGAACTTGTCGTAATCACTGCTGGTGCGAAAGCCAAAGTTACCGATGTAGAGCATGTCGGCCGTCTGATCGATCACGGTCAGCGCGAAGGCCTTCGCCGACGCGATGACACCCGAGGTGACGTTGTCCTTGTTCACGGCAACCGAGATGCGCGGCGGTGCGGACGTCACCTGTACCGCCGTGTTGATGACGCAACCGGCGCGCAGCCCGTCTGCCGCGGCACTCACCACGTACAGACCGCTCGGCATGGTAAAGAACGCAGTTTTGTCCATAACGATCACTCCCCTAACCCGGGTTGGAACCTCATGGATGTATGTACCCACAAAAAGGCGGCACCCATAACGGATGCCGCCTTTGAGACATATGTGTCAGAACAGTAAGAAAAATGAGACGCGTCCCACCGTCCCCGCAGGTCGAGCGCCTAGCGATTGCGTTCCTTGAGCGCGCGGTCGATCTCACGCTGGACATCGCGCTTGGCCATATCCTCGCGCTTGTCGTAGAGCTTCTTGCCGCGGCCCAGACCAAGCAGCAGCTTTACGCGACCGTCGGTATTAAAGTAGAGCTCCAGCGGTACCAGGGCATAGCCGCGGTTACGTAGCTTACCGTCGAGGAAGTCAATCTCCTTGCGGTGCAGCAGCAGGCGACGGCGGCGATCGGGGTCGCGGTTCCACACGCCGCCATGGCTATAAGGGTGAATATGCAGGCCCACGAGCCAGCACTCACCGCCACGGATGAGCGCAAAGGTGTCGGTGATCTGGCAGGCGCGCTCGCGAATCGACTTGACCTCGGTGCCACTCAGCTCAATGCCGCACTCAAAGGTCTCGTCGATAAAGTACTCGTGATGAGCCGAGCGATTCTTGGAGATGAGCTTGCGCTCACGCTTACTGGGCATCGCCGGCCTCCTTGGCTCCATCGGCGTTCTTGTTCGCGGCCTCGCGCTTTGCCTTGCGCTCGGCGTTGAGCTCGGCATCGCTCTCGCGCACCAGCTTGATAATCGCCGCGCAGGCCTCCTCGCCCACCAGGTCGCGGGCGCGTACCGTCAGGCGCGTCGCCTCCTGCTTGTCGCCGTCGCTTGCGGCATCGGTCGCGCACATAATCAGGCAGATGGCAATCTCGGCCGAAGGCGAGGTCGGCACGCCTTGCAGGGCCAGTTCACCCATCACATGGTCGTCGCTCTCATCGGCGGCATCCGGATAGGTGGTATGAATCTTGTTGAGCAAACGCGTCGTATGTGCATCGTTGGGCGCCAGGCGCAGTGCCAAGCGGGCACAGCCCACGGCAGCCGAGACGTTCTCAGTCTCGGGCTCCAAGAAGTACTGGCCCAGGTTGGCATAGGCGCGGGCGGCGCACTTGCCATCGCTCGCGCGCTCCAACACCGAGAACGAAAGCGAGGCCCACTCCTGCTTGTCCTCGAGCGCACGAAACAGCTCGGCCAAGTCCAAACGATAGTTGCAGTTCATGGGGTCCCAGCGCACGGCCTGCATCAGGGCATTACGGGCGCTCACGTAATCCTGCTGGCGAATGTAGGCAAACGCCATGTCGGAGTACAGACGGTCAAACGGCACCTCGACCTGCACGAGCTCGCGCGGATCCTTCTCAACGCGGCGATAGGCCAGACGCTCAAACTTGCTATCGAAGCTAAAGAACTGACGGTTCTCCTCCGTCTTGCACTCGGCGTCGATATACTCCTCGGCGAGCTCCACCAGACGCTCCAGCAGCGGCGTCGCCGTGGCCAGGTCGCCCTGCGCCAGATAGTTCTCGGCATACGTGATGTCTTGCAAGCTGATGGGCAGATCCATGGCCACTCCTCGATCTGAGCGAAACGCGGCAAACGCCGCATATACGGTCGATACACAAAACCCGGGTCTCTTGCGAGGCCCGGGCGTTCATTTGTGGGTAGCCCGTACCAGATTCGAACTGGTGATCTCCGCCTTGAGAGGGCGGCGTCCTAAACCGCTAGACGAACGGGCCATATGTAGCAAATGCAATGGCTGGGATGGAGGGAGTCGAACCCCCATTGACGGAACCAGAATCCGCTGTCCTGCCATTAGACGACATCCCAATGACTGCATCGCTGCGCTCGGCTGTGCCTTTGCGCAAGAAAGAAATATACGGGAAGTTCTACGGTGACGCAAGCCCCAATTTTAACTTTTTTGAAATTCGGTCAAATTGGCCTAATTTCGTCCAACCCGTGAAGGACCTGTGAAGCCGACCGCTGCACACGAAGGGCAAAACGCCGCGAGCGGTAGCCGTCAACCGTTGGCAGATTCTACCGCGAAAACGATAGCACCAGGCAACACAATCGAAGTAACAATGATCGCGTAGATATCGAGGCGCCATGGACGAAGAGCTTGATTACCTATGGGAGACCCTGGGCCTCGAGATCACTGCCGACCTTTGGCCCGAACGGGACAAAATCCATCCCACACTGCGCCCCGCCATCACAGTGATGCAGGCAAACTACCGCAGCGCCTCATTTTTGATCATGCGGACGTCATGGCACGCAGGACTCCCCGACCTCAAGCGAATCCAAGCAAGCCTCGTCGAGATCTCCGGCATGCCGACCGTCATATCCGAGGCGCATCTGGAGCAACGCCAACGCGACCGCCTGCAAGCGCAACAGATCCCGTTCATCTGCCCCGGCGTTCAGGCATATCTGCCCTTTATGGACGAAGAATGCTGGAGCGGCACGCCCAGCAAGCACGTAAAGATCTACGACCCGCACGAATGGGCGCGGCTGGAGAACTGACTGGGGCAGGCCCGCCGGCGGAAAGCGCGTCCCAGATTTCAAGCTCAAACTGGGGCGCAGTTTCCCGTAGACCCTCCAACCGGAAACCGTGTCCCAGAATCAGCGCTCGAAACGGGATGCCATTTCCGATAGAGCTCTCAACCGGAAAGCACATCCCAGAATCGCCACTCAAAACGGGACGCACTTTCCGCAGCCGCTACAGCAACGCCTCGGCCCAAGCCGCTTCCCTAAAGCCGGGGATCGCAAAGTCATCGCCCACCAGCAGCGGGCGCTTAACCAGCATGCCGTCAGTCGCCAGCAGCTCGTAGCACTCCTGGTCCGTCATGCCTGCATCCAGGCGCGCCTTCAGGCCCAGCTCTCGATATTTCATGCCCGAAGAGTTAAAGAAGCGCCGCACCGGCAGCCCCGAACGAGCAATCCAGACCTCAAGCTCATCGGCCGTGGGGTTGTCCGCAACGATATCGCGGTCGATATACTCGACCCCATGTTCGTCCAACCACGCTTTGGCCTTTTTACAGGTCGAACACTTGGGATATTCAACAAACAGCACTGCCATGAGGGTCTCCCTCCATCGAGATGTCCTGACGCGCATGCATCACCTTACCGACGAAGCGCGTTCATGCCGATATTGTAGCCAGATGTCGAGCACGGGGCCCGCGACGCCTCGGCCTGCTAGCTCCGTTTAGCGTGCGCACCGATGGGGCGGGCGGCGTGGCGCGCCAACGCGACCACGAGCAGCACTAATAGCATGGCGACGACATAGCCCGCGGCATCGAAGCCCAGGTCGATCATGTCGAAATGACGACCGGGAACAAAGATCTTGTGCACCTGGTCACCGACAGAGCAAACGACACAAAAGAGCAGGACGAATACGTACCGAAATCGCGCGCACGGCAGGTGCTCGCCCAGGCATGCCACTGCCGCCGAGGCGAACAGCCCCACAAAGAAGAACTCGACGGTGTGCGCGACGCGGCGGATATTGGTACCCATCCACAGGCGAACAGGGGCAAGCGGGTCCGGATGAACGGTGGCAGCCGTTGAATCCGCGCCCTCGGCGGTATCCCCCGCCGGGGACTCCTGCGCGGCGCTGGGCTGAACGCCCGCGACCTGTCCTTCCACCACGTGCGCGGTCGACTCGCTGAGCGACGACGTCTGCTCCACGTTCTGCTCCGTCAGCATCCAAATACTTGCCAGCGTCACGGCCAGCAGGGCAACCGAAATCCATCCGACTATGTGCTTCACACGCGCCAAGGGCTAACCTCCGTCATTTTTTGAGCAGCAGCGAGTGTACCCCCAAATGCGATTGCCGCCGTAGCGAAATCCAAAATGTTCGAATCGGGGCGCCAAAGGAACGCGACGCCCCTACTCCATCTCGCGCATCCAACGGTCGAACGTCCCTACGCACACGCCCAGCCGCTTTGCCGCCTGGCTCCGCGTGATATCACCCGCCTCGTAGGTATCGCGTACCAGCTCAAATTGCGGAGGACAGGGCTTGCGAGGTCGACCAAAGCGCACGCCGCGCGCTCGCGCCGCCGCAATGCCCTCGGCTTGGCGCCGGTGAATGTTCTCGCGCTCCACCTGCGCCACATAGCTCAACAGCTGTAAAACAATGTCGGCGATCAGCGTGCTCGTCACATCCGACCCACCGCAGTCTCTAGCGCGCGTGTCGAGCAACGGCATGTCCAGCACCACGATGGCAGCGCCGAGCTCTTTGGTGATGCACCGCCATTCCTCGAGGATCTCGCTGTAGTTGCGGCCCAGGCGATCGATAGAAAGCACCACCAGCACATCGCCGGAATCCAACGCGCACAGCAGGTCGCGATACCGCGGTCGGTCGAAGTCCTTGCCGCTCGCGTGATCGGCAAAGATATTCGCCGGCTCCACGCCATAGGCGCCCAGCGCATCCAGTTGCCGATTCAGGTTTTGATCGCGCGAGCTCACGCGCGCATACCCATAGACCGTTGCCATATCATCCCCGCTCTCTCGTAAACCTGCCAAAAAGGGACAGGTTTATTTTGGTAGGTTTTATCTCCCATATCGCAAGCAGAAGGGCAAGCGAGCGTACGACAAGACGATTGAGGTGCCACAAAAAAGGACGGCCCCGAAAGACCGCCCCGTTCTCTATCAGTCACCAAATTCCAGCTAATGAATAAGCCTGAAGTCCAAGTGTCCACGCGTGGTGTTGACGCGCGAGACCTCGATGATCACGCGCTGTCCCAGCTCAAAGCGGGTCCCCGTGTCGGCACCCGTGAGCGTGAGCGCGTCCTCGTCAAACTCGAACCACTCGTTGCCCAGGCTCTTAATCGAAACCAGGCCCTCAACCTGTGTCAGGTCCAGGCGTACAAAGAGCCCCATGCTGCTGACCCACGAGATGGTTCCGGCATAACGCTCGCCCAGGCGGTCCTCGTAGTACTGGGCAATCTTGATCTTTTGCGTCGCATGGCTGGCGGCGTCGGCCGCACGCTCGGCATCGCTGCACGCACGGCAAATCTGCGGCAAGATGCGCGGCAAGGATTCGCGACCTTTGCCAATCAACTTCGGCGTGCGCACTAAGGCATCTTTGCCGCCCAGCCGTTCGTAGGCCAGCTGCAGCTTGAGTACGCGGTGCACCACCAGGTCGGGATAGCGGCGAATGGGGCTCGTAAAGTGGCAGTAGCACGGCGCGGCAAGTGCAAAGTGGCCCTTGTTGCGCGGCTTGTACAGCGCACGCTGCATACTGCGCAGCAGCAACGTGTTGACGAGTGGCGCGTTGGCCGTACCGGCCGCGGCATCAACCGCCGCCTGCAGCTCGTCGGGGCTTCCCAGCGCAATGCCGGCCGCGCGGCGGTCATCGATGATACCCAGCTGTGCCAGCGCCACGGCGGCACCGTGCAGGCTGTCGGGACTGGGATCGTCGTGCACGCGATAGCAGGCCTCGATATCGCGGTCGGCCAGCCACTCCGCCACGCACTCGTTGGCCAGCAGCATGGCTTCCTCGATCAGCGACGTGGCGCACGAGCGCTCGCGGGCCACAATCTGCACGGGCACGCCGTCCTCGTCCAGCAGCGCCCGAATCTCGGCTGTATCGAAGTCAACCGAGCCGCGCGCGCGGCGAATACGACGGCGATGCTCGGCGAGCTCGTTGACAGCCACGAGGAAATCCCCCAAGTCGACGTTATAGCCGCGAGCGGTTTCCTCGCACGCAAGCCCGCGCTCGAGCGCTTCCTCGCGCAAGGCCTCGGCGGCAGCGACATCCTCGGCGGCGCCCTCCAGCACCGAATACTCCACCGCGCCGGCACGCACCAGCAGCGCCTCGGCGCCGTCGTAGTCCATGCGCACGCGCGAGCGGATCACACTGGGATAGGGATCGTAATGGCGCACGCGACCCTGCGCGTCGAGCTCAATGTCGACGGTAAACGCCAGGCGGTCCTCGTCGGGACGCAGCGAGCACAAATCGTTCGACAGGCGCTCGGGCAGCATGGGAAGCACGCGATCGGCAAGATACACCGACGTCGTCCGATGGCGAGCCTCGAGGTCGATATGTCCATCCCAAGCCACATAGTGCGAAACGTCGGCAATATGGACACCCAGTTTGTAGCCGCCCTCGGACGTGCGCTCCAGCGAGATGGCATCGTCAAAGTCGCGCGCGTCAACCGGGTCGATCGTAATGACAAAGCGGTCGCGCAGGTCTCGGCGGAGCGGGTCCTTAAGCGCCGAGGCCACATCGAGCGAAAGAGCCTCGGCCTCGGCTAGCGCGGCCTCGGGATAAGTATCGGTATAGCCATAGCGCGCCATCACATACTGAACGCCCAAATCGGGCGCATCATCGCCGCCAATACGGCGCTCGATCGTCACGGTGCCCGATTCCAGGCGCGTCGGATATGTCAGAATGCGTGCGACGACCGCGTCACCCGGATGAACGCCCAAGCGCTCCGCCGAGGTGTCCTCCGGCAGAATAAAGAAATCGGCCTTCAGGCGCGAATCGAGCGGCTCAATCACACCGAGCGGACCGGCGGTCTGGTACGTGCCCACCACGCTTATAGCTGCGCGCTCAACCACGCCCTCGATCACGGCGCGACGCTCGCCATGCGGGCTGTTCTTAATGCTCACGGCAACGGTATCGCCGTCCATGATCTCGCGCTTACCGCGGCCCATGACCTTGTAGTCGCCATTCTCGGTTATGACATAGGCACTGTGCTCATGGAGCTGCACGCGCCCGGTCAGGCTCGGACGGCGTTCGCTGCGCACCGGCCCGCGCTTATTGCGAGCTCCACGCTTATGCTTGTTATTGCGCCCCATGGCGCCTCCTTGCTATCGATTGCCGTTTACATCCCAAGAGTCTACCCAAATGATCCCTAGGGGACGAAGGAAAACGGATCACATAGATAGACCAGCGCGACGATGATCCGCAATCATGCCGTCCCCTAGGGATAAAAAACGGGCCGCCCCATAAGAGACGACCCGTTGGAAGGGATGAATTCCAGGCATGCCTACACGCGCAGGTAGCGGCGCATGGCGATGGCAGAACCAAAGAGACCGATAATCACGCCGACCAGAATCAGCGCAGCATAGGTCACCAGGTAGTACTGCATCGGCAGGGCAAACGACATCCAGCCGATGCTCTCCTGCAGACGCGGAATCATCAGATTGCGCAGCAGCTCCAGAACGCCGATGGAAAGCAGCGAGCCCAAAATGGCCTGCAGTACGCCCTCGGTGATAAACGGGCCGCGAATGAAGCCGTTGCTGGCGCCGACCAGACGCATAATCGCAATCTCACGACGACGCGCCGTGATGGAAAGGCGAATCGTGTTGTTGATGAAGATGAATGCGATAAAGGTCAGAAGGCCAACGAGCACCACGGCGGCGATGCGGATGTAGTTGGTCACCTGGAACAGGCGGCTCACTTCCTCCTGGCCGTACAGCACGCTCGCGTTGACGTCGCCGTCATCCGCGATCTTCTGGAAATCGGCGTTCTTCTTGAGCTTCTTTGCCGTGCTCTCGACCTGAGACGGGTCATCCATCTCAATGGCGAAGGAGGCGGGCAGCGGATTCTGGCCATCGAGCGCGCTCATGGTGGCGTCGGCGTTGCCCGACATCTTGCTCGTATACTCGGCCAGCGCGTCGTCCTTGTCCTTATAGGTCACGGACTTGACGTTATTCCACGTCTTAAGCTCGGCCTCAAAAGCCTGAACATCGGCCTGATCGGCGTCATCACTAATGAACGCGTTGATGACAACCTGATCCTCGACGGTGCCGATCACGGAGTTCAGCATCGCGGAGCCCATGATGAACAGGCCGATGATAAACAGCGAAAGGAAGATCGTGATGACGGCGCCGAGCGAGGTAGTCCAGTTACGGAAGAAGTGGCTGATTGCCTCTTTGAAGGAGTAGCCCACGTTAGTTGGTGCCATAGTTGCCGTAACCTCCCCTCTCCTGGTCGCGGATAACGTGGCCGCCCTCGAGGGCGATCACGCGACGGTGCATGCTATCGACCATCTCGCGGTCGTGCGTGGCGACGATCACGGTGGTGCCGGTGCGGTTAATGCGCTCGAGCAGCTTCATGATGCCCAGCGAGATCGCCGGGTCGAGGTTACCCGTGGGCTCGTCGCAGATCAGCAGCGGCGGACGGTTGACCATAGCGCGGGCGACGGCAACGCGCTGCTGCTCGCCACCGGAAAGCTGGTCGGGCAGCGAGTCCATCTGATCGGCCAGACCGACCAGACGCAGCACCTCGGGCACCTGGCTGCGAATGACGCCCTTGGGCTTGCCGATGCACTGCAGGGCAAACGCCACGTTTTCGTAGGCGGTTTTTTGCGGCAGAAGCTTAAAGTCCTGGAACACGGCGCCAATCTGGCGGCGCAGGAACGGGACCTTGCGGTTCTTGATCTTCATGAGGTCCTGACCGGCAACCAGGATGCGACCGCTCGTCGGCTTGACGTCGCGGTTGAGCGTCGACAGCAGCGTGGTCTTACCCGAGCCGGAGTGACCGACCAGAAAGACGAACTCGCCCGGATAGATCTCGATGTTGATGTCGTCGAGTGCGGGCTTGTTGGGCTGTGCCGGATAGATCTTGGTGACATGCTCCATAAGGATGACGGGCTCGACACCGGCCTGCTTGGCCATCTTCTTGCGGCTGGCCTGCGGATCGATGGGCGCAAACACCGACGTAAAATCGGGGTTGTTGAGCGCGTTATCGAGGCTTGCGACCTCGGCTGCCTGATCGCTCTCGACCACCGGGGCAGCAGGCTGCGTGGGATCGGGAATAGCGGCAAAGAGGCCAGACTGCGCAGGCTGAGGAGCCGGTGTCGCAGGAGCCATGGGGTCGGGAATGCCGGCCATGCTAGGCTGCGGCGCGGCGGCGCCAGCCTGAGGCTGCTCCACGCGAGCGGTCACAGCCTGAACGGGCTCAAAACCCGCCGTGCCGGAAAGCGCAACATCGCTGATGGGATTGTAGGCAAAGGGATCGGATGCCGGCTGTGCCTGATCTGCCGGCTGAGCGGGGGCCTGAGCAACAGGCTGGCCCTCTGAATCCGGAGTGGCGAAACGACTGCCCTGGACGCCTGTCTGCGTCTTGGGGGCATCATCGCCCGCACCGGAGGTACGGAAGTGGTTACCCACTGGTGCTCCTTATCGTCGTGCGTTTAAACTACATGAGCG
>CAKUFW010000018.1 GCA_934650975.1 uncultured Collinsella sp.
AAGCTCGTGACCACCGCCGCCGCCGGCTACTCCAGCTACGGCAACCAGATCGGCCTTGCCACCGGCCAGGTCAACGAGCTCTATCACCCCGGCTACGTGGCCAAGCGCATGGAGGTCGGCGCCGTCGTGGGCGCTACCCCGGCAAACCATGTGCGCCGCGAGTGCCCCGCCCCCACCGACAAGATCATCCTGCTGGGCGGCCGCACCGGCCGTGACGGCATCGGTGGTGCCACCGGCTCCTCCAAGACCCAAAACACCGAGTCCATCGAGACCTCGGGCGCCGAGGTCCAGAAGGGCAACGCCCCGGTCGAGCGCAAGCTGCAGCGCCTCTTCCGCCGCGGCGACGCCTGCCGCCTGATCAAGCGCTGCAACGACTTTGGCGCCGGCGGCGTCTCGGTCGCCGTGGGCGAGCTTGCCGACGGCCTGTATGTCGACCTGGACACCGTGACCAAGAAGTACGACGGCCTGGACGGCACCGAGCTCGCAATCTCCGAGTCCCAGGAGCGTATGGCCTGCGCCGTCGCCGACGGTGACGTCGAGGAGTTCATGGGCTACGCCGCCGAGGAGAACCTCGAGGCGACCGTTATCGCCGAGGTTACCGCCGAGCCGCGTATGCGCATGGCCTGGAACGGTGTCGCCATCGTCGACCTGTCCCGTGAGTTCCTCAACTCCAACGGTGCACCCAAGCACCAGGTCGCCCACGTCTGTGCCCGCAGCGTGTGGCAGCCCAGCTGGGCCGGCACCACGCTTGCCGAGCGCATGACCTCGCTTGTCACCGACCTCAACGTCGCCTCCAACAAGGGCCTGTCCGAGCGCTTCGACTCCACCATCGGTGCCGCGACCGTGCTCATGCCCTTTGGCGGCAAGACGCAGCTCACCCCGAGCTCGGCCATGGTTGCCAAGTTCCCCGTGGACGGCGAGACCACCACGGCGAGCGCCATGGCATGGGGCTTCAACCCCTACCTGATGGAGGCCGACCAGTTTGCGGGCGCCTACCTGTCCGTGGTCGAGTCCATCGCCAAGCTCGTGGCTGCCGGCTTTGAGCACAAGCGCGCCTACCTCTCCTTCCAAGAGTACTTCGAGCGCCTGCGCACCGAGGCCGAGCGCTGGGGCAAGCCCATGGCAGCAATACTCGGCGCCCTCATGGCCCAGGTCGATCTGGGTGCCGGTGCCATCGGCGGCAAGGACTCTATGAGCGGCTCGTTTGAGGACGAGGCCGGTGAGCTCAACGTTCCGCCGACCCTGATCAGCTTCGCTGTTGCCGTGGGTAAGGCCGCCCGTGCCGTCTCGCCCGAGTTCAAGGGTCTGACGCATCGCGTCGTGCGCATCGCCCCCGCCACCTATGGTGAGGACTACCGCCCCGACGCTCAGCAGCTACTCGCCGCGTTTGACGCCGTCGAGGCGCTCACCGCCAACGGCAACGCTCTGGCCGTCTCCACGCCCGGCTACGGCTGCGGCGCCGAGAGCCTCTTTAAGATGTGCGTCGGCAACCAGATCGGCATCGAGCTTGCCGAGGATGTGGACGTGGAGAGCCTCTTCACCCCGCTCTACGGCAGCTTTATCGTCGAGCTCGCCGAGGACGCCGAGCTGCCCGAGGTCGCCGACGGCGTTGTCGTCGAGCCCCTGGGTACCACCGTCGAGGGTTATGTCATCGACACCGGCTCCGAGGTCATCGAGCTCTCTGAGCTCCAGGAGGCCTGGGAGAGCGGCATCGAGGGCGTCTTTGCCTACCGCAGCGCCGGCGAGACTGCCGAGGTCGAGACCATCGACTTCCGCGCCAAGGATATCCACGTGTACGGTGGCGCCAAGATCGCCCGCCCGCGTGTGGTCATCCCCGTGTTCCCTGGCAACAACTGCGAGTACGACAGCGCCCGCGCCTTCCGCGCCGCCGGCGCCGAGGCCGACACCTTCGTGATCAACAACCTCACGCCCGAGGCCGTCGCCGAGAGCACCCATGAGCTTGCCCGCCGCATCCGCCAAAGCCAGATCGTCATGATCCCCGGCGGCTTCTCGGGCGGCGACGAGCCCGACGGCTCCGCCAAGTTCATCACGGCGTTCTTCCGCGCTCCCGAGGTCACCGAGGCCATCCGCGACCTGCTCAAGGCCCGCGACGGCCTGATGCTGGGCATCTGCAACGGCTTCCAGGCCCTGATCAAGCTCGGTCTGGTGCCCTACGGTGACATCGTCGACGCCACGCCCGATGCGCCCACGCTGACGTTCAACACCATCGGCCGCCACCAGAGCCGTCTGGTGCGCACCCGCATCTCGTCCAACCTGTCCCCGTGGCTGTCGCAGTGCAGCCTCGACGACCCCTACACCGTCGCCATCAGCCACGGCGAGGGCCGCTTTGTCGCCAACGACGAGGTGCTCGCCCAGCTCATCGCCAACGGTCAGGTCGCCACGCAGTACGTGGGCGAGGACGGCAAGCCCAGCATGGATCTTTCCGTCAACCCCAACGGCTCGGCGCTCGCCATCGAGGGCATCACGAGCCCCGACGGCCGTGTCCTGGGCAAGATGGGCCACGCCGAGCGTCGCGGCGACAACCTGTACCGCAACGTGCCCGAGCATGTCCCCGGCGATAAGTTCATGCCGATCTTTGAGAGCGGCGTGGCCTACTTCGCTTAATGCGTCCCATCGGGTACAATCCCCTCGGGTAACAACACCCGCCACCGGCACGCCCGGTGGCGGGTTCTTTTTTGCTTCGCGCATACAGGAAGGACATCATGGAAACCCGCAAGCCGTATCTCGCCACCCTGCCCGGACTCATCCTGGGCTGCCTCGTTTGCTGCGCACTCTGGGGATCGGCTTTTCCCTGCATCAAGATCGGCTACGCGCTCTTTGGCATTCCCGCGCACGACAGCGCCTCGCAGCTGCTCTTCGCGGGTCTGCGCTTCACCCTTGCCGGCATGCTGGTCATTGTCGGCATGAGCGTGGCCCAGCGCCGTCCGCTCGTTCCGCAAGCGCGCGATATCAAGTCCATCCTCACGTTGTCGCTCTTCCAGACTATCGGGCAGTACTTCTTTTTCTACCTGGGACTCTCGCGCGCCAGCGCCATGTCGAGCTCCATCATCGAGGCCAGCGCCAACTTCCTAGCCATCCTCTTTGCCGCCCTGGCGTTTCGCACCGAAAAGCTCGATGCGGCCAAGGTGCTCGGCTGCGTACTGGGCTTTGCCGGTGTCGCGCTCGTCAACCTTTCGGGCGCGGATGGCACCTTTGGCTTTACGCTCGACGGCGAGGGCTTTATCCTGGCCTCCACCGTCGCGGGTGCCCTTTCGACCTGCCTGATCGGCATCTTCTCGCGCGAGCACGACGGCGTCTTGCTTGCCGGGTGGCAGTTCTTGGTCGGCGGCCTGGTCCTCACCGCCATCGGGTTTTTGATGGGTGGCGCGCTCTCCCCCACGGCGATTGCCCCCGCCATCGCGCTCATCATCTACATGGCGCTTATCTCCGCGGTCGCCTACTCGCTGTGGTCGCGCCTGCTTGCCGTCAACCCCGTCAGCCGCGTTTCGGTCTTTGGCTTTATGAACCCGGTCTTTGGCGTGCTGCTGAGCGCGCTGCTGCTCGGCGAGGGCGCTGGCACGAGCCCCGTTACCGTCATCGTTGCCCTGCTGTTGGTCTGCGGCGGCATCATCATCGTCAACAAACCCAAAAAGGCCTAACGAACTGCCCTTATTTAGCAGAGGAGATTCACATACTTTAGTTTAATGGGGCACATCGATGAGCTGAGGGGCGCCACGCACGCCAGCGTTCGCCCCTATTTCTAGCGTATCTGGACGCCGGCTTTCTTTTTCTCGGCCTTGACACGGTAGAGCTCCGCATCGGCAGCGCGAAGTAAGTCTTGCCAGGTATCAACACTATCGCCGACCCGCGCGTAACCGATGGACATCCGCAATGCATACGGCACCTCGGCACGAGCGAGCTCGTCGTTAATCGCCGAACACAGGTCTATGATGTCCTGCTCCGCTGCTGCCTTTTGAAGCATCACGAACTCATCGCCGCCATAACGTGCGATAAAGCCACCAGACGCCGAGCAGACCTCTTTGAGCGTAGCAGATACGACCTGGAGGGCATGGTCACCCTCCACATGTCCATAGCGATCGTTAATCTGCTTAAAGCCGTCGGCGTCCATCATAAGCAGATACACATCTTCGGCCTGATCCACATTTGAGAACAGCGACAGCATATAGGTCT
The DNA here is from genome assembly GCA_934650975.1 of uncultured Collinsella sp. Classification (GTDB taxonomy): domain Bacteria; phylum Actinomycetota; class Coriobacteriia; order Coriobacteriales; family Coriobacteriaceae; genus Collinsella. The sequence continues at coordinate 4,192 of CAKUFW010000018.1, forward strand.
CAAAACGGTTGCGATTGTTAAGGCCAGTCAACGGGTCGGTCGAGATCAGCTGCTCCTGGTAGATGATGTAGAGCAGCAGGATGCTCAGCGTTATACCGACGCAAAGGCCCGGTACCGAAAACAAAATCTGGAAGGTACCACCCACCAGAGCGGGAACCGCAAAAAAGGCGAGGGTACGATAAATGGCCTTCTTTTGCAGGCTTTCGGCTTTTCGAGCCTGAATAAAGGCATGCAAGGACGTATATATGACGTAGCAGTAGCTAACGATAGGCTGAATCATATAAAGCGCTCCGCGACGATATACGCCCTGCGCATCGATATAGAACATAGTGTGCGTCCAGTAGCTGGTAAATGCCAGCACGACCACCAATGCGGTTGGCAACGTTAAAAGTACCACCCTGTAGGGCGTGGTCAGGAGCCGTGAGCCCTGCATCGTCTCGGAATAGAAAAACCAAATGAGGCACGCGATGGCGAACAGCGAAAACGAAACCGCGTTGGAAATCCAGTTGGCCGTGATGCCTACAGGAGTGCTCACGCCGTCCGAGAGCGTCCAAATCATATCGAAGAAAATGTAGGCAGCAGACGTATAGCCCAGCATGCTAAACAAAAGTTGCTGGGTGCTCGAGAACAAGGAGCGGCGGCTTCGTGCGGCAAGCCCGATAAGAATAATCATGCACAGCAGGAATATCTCGATCTTGAGTGCCTTAACCACTAGACGCCATCCCTTCAATATCCAAGTGGTCAGAATCGCCCGAATCGTGTCTGGGCAACAAACACCCCTACTCCGCAGGGGTAATGGGAATAATAGCAGAGCGCCCGAACGTTACTGCAAGATAGCTTTCGTTCGTACGCTCGAACGGCGCGAATTGCACGCCGGAATCTATTATCGGCAACGGCCGTTACTCACCGGCGATATCGGTTGCGACAGCCTCCTCGATGGCCTCGACACCGGCGGGCGACAGATCCTCTTTGCCGTGGCAGAACTTCTTATCGACCCAGCCGGTCAGAATCGGGGCCATGATTGCCGTGATGATGACGGCGGTGGCGATCTGCGCATACGCGGTGGGCGCAAGCTCGGCATAGCGCGGGGCGACCTCGGCGAGGGCGACCGGCGTGGTCATAGCCGTGCCGGCAATGGTGGAGCATGCCACGGCAGCCTTGCCGTTACCACCGCACAGGCGCTCGAACGCAAAGGTGATGGGACCGACGACAAACAGCGTGACAAGGCCCAGCAAGATGCCGGAAATGCCGCCGGTGATAAAGCTCGAAAGGCTCATGGACGCACCGAGCTGAAAACCGATGACAGCGATCGCGGGATTGGCGCCGGGGACCAGCAGGTTCTTGATAAACGGGAACAAGTTGCCCAGAACCATACCGATAACAAGCGGCAGGATAGATCCGATGATGGTGCCGACGGGGATGTTGGCGAGGCCCGAGACACCGAGGATGATCATGGTGACGGCGGGGCCGGCCGTAAAGAACAGGATGCCGACGGCGCCCTGCTCGGACTCGTCGCCGAACTCGCCCATGATGCCCGTATAGAGCGCCATGTTGCAAAACGTGATGCCACCGATGATGGACACGGAGCTCAGGCCCAGGAAGTTGTCGTTAAAGAAATACGCGACGCCCAGGCCCAACGCGGCTGCCACCACAAGCTTAGGGACCAGCACGACGATACCGGTCTTGATGGCGCCCGGCGTGGACTTAAAGCTAATACCGGCACCCACAAAGAGCAGGATAGCCGCAACGATGGTATTGGAGCCACCACGGCAGGCGGCCGTAAAGAAGCCGCCGATCTCAAAGACCTGCGGGCAGAAGGTGTTGAGCAAAAGGCCGACGATCATGGGATAGATCATGATGTCGCCCGGAATGCGCGGGACCTTGAATTTCTTTTGCTCGTTGGCGGTTGCTTCCTGTGCCATGAAACCCCCATTTCCGTTGACGAGGCACAAAATCCCACGTCACACTTTGCTACAGTAAAGTCTGAACATGGTACCAGAAGAAGCAGACCGGCTCGGTGAGAAATTCAATTCGTTGGGCCGGAACGCCAAACGTGCCCCGCTCTTATATGAGGCTCAAGACGATATAGAGCACGATGCCCGAGACGCAGCACCACAACATCGACTTTGTCTTCACAGCCACCACCACGACGCCGGCAGCCGCAATCCAGGGAACCAAGGCAGGCCAGAGTCCCGCGTCGAACGCGCCGGGGCTCACCAAGTCGTTGGCGACCAGCGCGGCAAAGGCAGCGGGCGGGATATAACCCAGGGCCTCGGTAATGCGGAGCGACAGCGTTCTCCCGCGCAAGGCAAACGCCGGCGCGATGCGAAAGAACGCGATAGCAGCCCACGACGACAGCCACAGGACCAAGAACTCGTTAACGGGCATCGCGGGCACCCCTTCCATCCGTAAGGGCATCGCACGCGAGCGCCACGGCAACACCGACGAGCACGCTCACCGGCACAGCGACATTCGTCCACCCAAAAAACTTGCATATAGCGACGGATACCGCAGCCAAAACGGCGGCCACGACATTGCCGCGCGACAATCGCTGCGAAAAGAGCAGGCAGATAAAGAGCGAGGTGCAGACAAAACCTGCAATAGCGGTGGGAACATCGATGACGGCGCCGACAACGGCGCCCATCGTGCATGAGACGCCCCACGTTGCGATGAGGATCACGTTGAGCACGAAGGATTCGCGCGGGCCCCAATCCTCCCCCTCAACCAGCTTGGCAAGCGAGATGCCGTATGCCTCCTCGGTGAGCGTCGCGGCAACAGCCAGCGTCTGACGCTTCGAGGCGCCCGCCAGATGGGGTGCGATCGATGCCGAATAAAGTGCAAAGCGCGAGGAGATGGCGGCGACGCTCGCGATAATCGAAGGTGCCGGTACGCCCGCCAGCCACAGGTTGCAAATCATGAACTGCCCGCTGCCCGTCACGAACGTGCTACTCAAGGCAAAGACCATCCAGGGCTCCATTCCCGTCTGCGCCATAATCATTCCGCACGGCGCGCCTATCGCAACATAGGTGAGCATCACCGGCCAAACGGTTTTAACAATTCTGAGCACCATAACGTTCCTTATTCCGACAAGGCATCCGAGCCGCATGTAACGGTGCGGCAGAATTATCGTCCGACGGCAACCGAGTTCACCTACAATTGCCACCGAATCGAAAGATACAACTTTTTAGGAAGTCATTATGACAGCTATCGATCGAGACCGGGCGCGCGCGGCATTCAAAAGCTACACCGATGCCTACGATGCCACCAATCCGCGCATCGCACTCAAGATCGAACATACCTATCACGTGGCAGAAGCGTGCGATGCCGTGGCGTGCGAGCAGAACTGGTCGACAGAGGATATTGACCTGGCCTGGCTTTGCGGCCTGCTGCACGATATGGGCCGCTTCGAGCAGCTGCGACGCTGGGACACCTTTAAGGATGCCGAGAGCATGAGCCATGCGGCGTTGGGCGTCGGGGTCCTCTTTGGCGAGAACCCCGACGACGCGCCTGCCACAACAAGCATCCGAGATTTTATCGAGGCCGACGAGCACGACGAGCTCATCCGCGCGAGCATCGCCTATCACAGCGACTTTCGCCTGCCGGCACAGCTCGACGAGCGTACACGGCGCTTCTGCGATATCGTGCGCGATGGCGACAAAATCGACATCATGCGCACCATCGCCGACAGCACCGTCGACACCGTCCTCAAGGTGGATGAGGACACGTTTCTCGCCAGCCACTTCTCGACACCGACGCTGGCCGCCTTTGACGAGCACCGCTGCGTCGCACGCGATGAACGCGACGAGTCCGCAGACTACCTGGTGGGACTCATCTGCTTTATGTTTGAGCTCGTCTATCCGGCAAGCCGCGCGCTGGCGCGCGAGCAGGGCGATATCTACCGCCTGCTCGACGCGCCCTTTGGCATTACGCGGCCCTTTACCGATCCCGCCACGCAAGCGACCTGGGAGCGCCTAAAGGACGAGATGCGCGACTGGCTGGCGCGCGCCTAGCGCTCAAGCTGGGCTAGCAGTTCCTCGACGACCTCGACGGCATCACCGACAACCTTATACTGGGCAGCACCAAAGATGGGGGCATCCGGGTCCTCGTTGATGGCGATAATGCACTCCGACCCACCGATGCCGGCAAGATGCTGGATAGCGCCCGAAACACCGATACTCACGAGAAGCTTGGGCGAAACCGATACGCCCGTCTGGCCAATCTGATGGCGATACTCCAACCAGCCGGCCTCCACGACAGGTCGCGTGCAGCCAAGCTCGGCTCCCAGAGCCTCGGCGAGCCTTCGCATCAGCGGCAGGTTTTTCTTGGAACCAATGCCGCGACCCACCACGACCAGGCGCTCGGCATCGGCAATTGATGCCTGTTGCCCCCACTCCTCAGCGGGAATCGAGATCTCAACACGAGCCTTAGCATCATCCGTAAGTGATATCTGGGTAATCGTGCCGGAGCGGCCGTAGTCAAAGTCGGACGCCTTAAAGATGCCGGGACGCACCGTTGCCATCTGGGGACGATGATTGGGGCAGACGATGGTGGCCATCAGGTTGCCGCCAAACGCCGGACGCGTCTGTTGCAGCAGCCCCGTCTCCGTATCCATCGAAAGTACGGTACAGTCAGCCGTAAGGCCCGTCTGCAGGCGCACGGCAACGCCGGGTGCCAGTTCGCGGCCAAAGGCGGTCGCACCGTACAGAATGGCCTCGGGCTTGCGCTCTGCCACCAAATCGCAGATCAGCCGGGCGTAGACCTCCGCATCGTTCTGGCGTAGACGCTCGTCGCGACAAACCAGGACCTCGTCTGCACCGGCGCAAACCAGATGCTCCAGATCACCGAGAGAACCCTCGGGGCCCATACCGACCAGCGCCACCAGACGGCAGCCGCGAGCATCGGCAAGCTCGCGGCCCTTGCCCATGAGCTCGTAGGCCACCGGCGCCACGACATCGTACTCGTCGGTCTGCACGAATACCCAGATATCTCGATACGCATCGAGGTCAACCGCGCCGGCGGCCTCGTCGCGCTCGATCGAGATAGCGTTGACGGGGCAGGCGTCGACGCACCCGCCGCATAGGATGCAGCCGTCGGTTACGCGGGCGCAACGGTTGGGCCGCTCGCCTTCCACTACGATGCCGCCCGAGGCACAGGCGCGAACGCAGCGACCGCAGCCGATACAGGCTTCGTTATCGATAATCAGTCCGCTCATCTATGCCATCCCCTCGATAATCTTGGCAAGTTTTGCCGCCTGCTCGGACGCCGTTCCGTCAACGGCCTCGCACGTTTGGTCGCGGTCGGGCACAAACGAGCGCACGACCTGTGTCGGCGAGCCGGCGAGGCCGCAGCGTGCGGGGTCGGCATGCACGTCGGCAGCGTTGACCACGCGCACGTCCGCCTCCTCGGCCGCACGAATACCGGCAATGCTCGGCATGCGCAGCTGGCCGATCTCCTTAGCGGTCGTCATCGCGCACGGCATCTCAAGATAGACCGTCTCTTCACCGGCGTCGCATCCGTGGACGAGCGCCAGTGAGCCACACGTCGTAAAGCCCGCGCTCTGAACACAACTCACGTCGGTCACGCAGGGAATCTCAAAGGCGCCGGCAAGCTCGGGGCCGATTTGCGCTGTATCGCCGTCCACCGCCATCTTGCCGCAGATGAGCAGGTCGAAGTCCTCGTCGAGCGCCTCGATGCCGCACTTGAGGGCATAGGTGGTTGCCAGGGTATCGGCACCTGCAAAGGCGCGGTCGGTCAGCAGCAGTGCGTCATCGGCGCCTCGGGCGATGCAGTCGCGCAATAGCGATTCGGTCGCGGGGATGCCCATCGACACCACCGTTACGCGCACGTCCATGCCAAAGCCGATAAAGTCGTCCTTCAGCGCCAGCGCGCATTCCAGAGCGCTTGCATCGAACGGGTTAATGACCGCCTGCTTGCCATCGCGCACGATGGTATTGGTCTTGGGGTCCATCTTGACCTCGGTGCTGCCCGGCACCGCCTTGACGCACACCACCATATGGAAATCGCCCATCTTCACGCGCCCCCTTTCTGGACGAGCTCATCCAAGAGCTTCTCCGAAAACAGGTTACCGCGACCCAGCTGCCCGGCAGGATCGAGCTGGAGCTTGAGCCGCGCCGACTCGACCATGGCCTCGTGGCCGTACATCGTCTCCAGGAAGCCCGCCTTGATCTTGCCGACGCCGTGTTCGGCGGAGACGGCGCCGCCCATGGCCGTGACCTCGGAAGCCCACTCGGCAAAGAGTTCTCCGCCGCGGCGGTAATCCTGCGCATCGCGCGGCAGAATGTTCACATGCAGATGGTTGTTACCGATGTGCCCCCAGGCGGCAGACTCAAGCCCGCTTTCGGCCAACGTGCGGCGATAGAGGGCGATGACATCGGCCAAGCGTGCGTTGGGCACCGACATGTCCGAGCCCAGTTTGGTGATGGTGGGATCCGTGCGGCGACGCTCGTCGATGAGCATGTTGACGCTCTCGGGCACCGCATGGCGGAAGAATCGCTGACACTCGCGATCGACCTCGGTGCGCGCGACCCATGTCGCATCGTCGCTGCCGCCCGCAAGCTCCAGTACCCACCCCAAGTGATACAGTTCCTCAGTCGCCTGGGCTTCATCGTCGCAGTCGAGCTCCACGTAGACACAGACCTTGACGTCTTTGTCGAGCGCCGGCAGCGAGGCGAACGCGGTCGACTGTTCACGCTGACGACGCAGGATATCCAGGGCGCCCGCATCGAAATATTCGATGGCAGCCGCGTGGGACAGGACGGGACGCACAGAATCGGTGAAGGACACGGCCTTGTCTTCGCTGTCAAAGAAGCAGCTCACGCCCCAAACGACCGCAGGCGCCGCCTGCAGGGCAATCTCGAGCTCGGTGATGACGCCGAGCGTGCCACACGCACCGATAAACAGATCGATGGCATCCATATCGTCAGCAACGAAATAGCCCGAAGCATTTTTAGTCTTGGGCATGGTGTAGTCGGGAAGGTCGAGCTCGAGCGTGCGGCCCTGCACCGTGACGAGCGAAAGGCGACGACCCTGTGCAAAAACCTCGCCACGGTGAAGCTCGAGCAGGTCGCCATCGGTCAGCGCGACATGAAGGCCCGTGACGTGAGGGCGCATGGGGCCGTAAGCGTAGCTACGGGCGCCGGAAGCGTTGCATGCCGCCATACCGCCCAAGCAGGCAGATGCCTCGGTGGGATCGGTAGGAAAGAATTGCTCGGGAGCTTCCTGGAACTCCTCGTAGGCCTCAAGCGATGCCTGGTCCCAGCCGGCAGTCGGCAGCACTTTCTTGCCCAGTTGCTTGCGCAGTTCAGACAGCACGACGCCGGGCGCCACGCGCAAAAGAAAGCGGCCCTGCTCATCGCGGCGAATGCCTAGGTAGCGATTCATACGGGAAGTATTGAGAATGTGACCGCCATGAGGCACGGCGCCGGCGGCAAGACCGGTCCGGGCACCCTGAACCGTCACCGGGACACGCTCGACATGGAGCTGCCGCAGGATGGCGCGAACCTCGTCTTCCGATGTTGGAAACGAGATGCTCGAGGCCTCACCCGATGCGCGAGACTCATCGCGGCCATACTCTTCGAACTCGTCGGTGAAGGGTTTGATGGTTGCAGACACGCGAACTCCCCCTTTAGTTAACTGCAGTGTTTGCAGGGAGATGTTACCGCATCGTTTCGTTGACGTGTTCGAGACCGTCTCCATAATTTGCGATTTTTACGTTCGTGCAATTCGGCGAGTGGCGAGGCTTTCTCGGCAGACGATGTTTTTGACACATATAGCTTTGCCGCCAGCGACCACGCAATTGTCGCTCGAAAAAAGTTGAAGTATTTTTTACCGCTCTTTACCTGCAGAGATGTCAATCCGTCAAGTATTTGGTCAGAAATTGGTCAAGTTGCGGCTGATACGGTCGGCATCGACAGCCAAACCGATAGAAGGCTTGGCCCCAGAAGCAGGGAGGTTCCCATGGCATATTACTGGCCCCAGTACGGCGTCGCCATCGAGGTCGACGACGATCCCCATCTCCTGCCTTTCGACGAAGAGGCGTTTCCCGATACGGCGGTCTACCACGTCACCACCGATGTCATCTGCGACCCCGAGTCGTTCTCGGCGCTCGCCCACCACATCGCGCGTATCCACAACATCGAGCTCCCTCCCGACTTTGACGAGCTCGTCTACTCGCGCCGCCTGATGCTTCACATGCTCTTTGGAGCAGACCCCTCCACGTTCGCACGTGTCTACACCACCAAGGATGCCGCATGAGCGCGAAGAAGCCGACCCGCCCTGCAGGAGTGGGACGTCGCAAGAAACTCGTCGTTGTCTGTTTGGCCATCGTTTGTGCCCTCGTCGCCGTTGGGCTGTACGCTTGGCAGTCGCAGCCCGTGCCCGAGGCGGGCACTTCGGTCACAACGGCCGAGGGTAAATCGCGCCAAGAAATCCAGGATGAGCTCGATGCCATCGTCCGCGACAACATGATGACGATCTCGGTCGCCCCGGTCGCGCAGTTGCAGAAAGGCGGCAAGTTGCGCGTCAACGTGCAAAACGTCCAGGACAACAAGTTTCCCCAGCGCTTCCGCGTGATTCAAAACGACGAGACCATCTATGAGTCCGGTGTGGTCGAAGCCGGCAAGACGGTTGAGACCTGTCCCGCCGGCGATATCCAAGAAGGCGAGGCATATATCGAGATCCAGGCACTCGATGCCAAGACCTACGACACCCATGGCAATCCGACGCGCGTCAAAGTGCGGGTGGCCCAGGCAGAAGGCTAGCGGCCGACGCGCTCGTAGGGGCAGTACCCTGCCCGCATTCGTCCAACCATCACGGAAACGGTCCGTGAAGAGCAGAAAGGATCGATTATGGACATCACTAGGAACCTGAACGGAGCCAGAGCGCTCGCCGTGGGCGCAGGGCTTGCGCTCGCACTTGCGATGGGCGCCGCGCCAACGGCGGCCATGGCAGAAGTGCGCGTTGGAACCACCGATGTGACGGTGAAGGCCGACATTAGCAATGTTTCGTTTAAGGCGCCAACGGTCATCCCCTTTGCCGCCAAAGCCGACGGAACGCTTGTAGGACCCTCCGACAAGACGATTACCATCGACAACCTCTCGGCATATGGCATCCACGTCACCAACATGAAGGTCACGGCCAAGAACGACTGGACAATCGTTGCAGACGCAAAGACGGGTTCGGCCCAGAACTCCATCGATTTTAAGGTTGGCCCCGATAAGGCAGAAAAGGATGCCAGCTCGGCGACTCAGACTACGGGCCTCGATCTTTCCAAAGACGTAAGCTTCGACATGAAGTACCAGGGCATTGCCGACGGAACGGACAAAATCAAGCTCAATGTGAGTGGTCACGTCGCCCGCGTCACGCGTGACATCTACCACGCCACCGGTACGGGAGATCAAGTGGCAAGCATCACCTGGACGGTCGAGCCCGGTGCGCACGCCACGTCCTAAGGCGATTGCACTGGCCGCCATCGTCGGCATCTTGGCGTCCGCACCTGCCATGGCCTTTGCTCAACAAGAGCAAGCGCAGGCGGCCACAGAAGTGACCGTCGACCTTTCGGGCCTTAATCGCGACGGCCGTCACGAGCCGCTCGCTCAAACGAGCGACACCCGGCAACTCATTGCGGTAGGCTTCGCCACGGCGGGAGCAGGGCTGACGTGCCTTGGCCTGCACATCAAACGCAACCAATAGCCAAGCACGACCGGAGCACGCGGAATAGATAGGAGAACCATGGCACCCAAAAACCTTTTGCCCGTTGCCGCGCTCTGCAGCGCGCTGGTGGGCGGTACGCCTCTCGCCGCTTGGGCAACGCCCGCCACGGCAAACTCCTTACCGCAAGCTCTGAACCCCGTGGCGAATTCGTCGGGTATCGTCGCCTGCCAACGTTTTTCGCTCGCACAGGCCACGGTCCGAACCTCGGGATGCCTTCACCGCAATACGGTCGACTCGATAGTCGTGGATATCAAGCGACCGGACAAGGAGAACGGCCCCCAGACAGGTTGTGCCATCTGCACATGGAAATCGGCCGCGGTCGACGCCGATGGCGACCCATGCGACTTAGAGCTACGCATCGATATTGACTCGGTCGATGACTCGGCGAACAGGGCGAAGGTCGTCTTCGACAGCGCGGCCTATGAAGAAGAAGGGGGTGTATGCCTGGGCTGCGTTCCCTCGAATGTCGATGGCGCGCAGCCCATTATCTCCTTTACGGCATCGCTGCGACTGACCAAGGCGGACACCGAAGCCATCGCAACGGGAGATGCGCCTTTGCTGTTCTACGCTGGCGACGCGGACGACCAAGAGGCTCAAAGCAATAGGCAGAAGGGCTCGCTTAACCTCACGCGCGGATCGGAACCCGCCCCCATCAATATCGATACCCAGGCGCAAGGCGTGCAGCGCATTCTCGCCGATCCGGCGCTGCTCCAAATGACATGGCACGGAGTGGGGTCCGTCGGGATTGCTGCTCCTATATCTAGCGATAATGACAAATCCCCCAAAGACGAGGTCGCAGACGCACCGGCACATGTTGACGATGCAGACGATGCATCATCAGAAGACAACGCTGCGGCTCCTCTCGAGAAGCCAGACGGTACCGCCACCGAATTAGGCGATCCCCAACCGAAAGACGGCCTGGACTTTGCTGCTCCCCCAGATGTCGACGAAGGCAACTGTTGCATGATGGTCGCGCTCGACCACACGGAAACCGTCGATGCCGCAAGCATTGAGCCAGTCGCCGCCGATGCGCCCCGCCGCAAAAATATCCTCATCGCATTCCCCAATACCGTCGAGCTCGTCTTTTTGCCTTCGGGTGAAGTCGTCGCGCCTACGGCACTTACAGCAGTGGGAGCAAGGAGCGCATCGAACGATATCCAAGCTATCTCGGCACTTGATGCCGCAACGTCCGCCAAGTTACACCTTTATTCCGTTGCAGCAGACGGAACGCGAACCGAAGAATTCGATGGAACCAAGCTTTTGGTTCCTCGTCGCATCGGTATCCAAGAAGACTTCCCCTATCAAATGGAACTTGAAGGATTCGATCGTGTACGAGATGCCAGCATTATTGCCGCAGCCATCGAATCTCCGCAGCACCTCATGACGCTGCGCTTCGACTTTAGTCCCGTCCTGGGCTAGACCGCCAACCGCCGCTTGACTCGGATACTGAGCGCTTCCCTCCCCGTTCTGCTACGATTGCCGCGTTGGCATCAATTGCAGGAGGGTTCATGCCGGGTTTAGGAACGATTATCAACGTCGCGCTTTTGATCGCGGGCGGTCTGCTGGGCCTCATGGGCGGGCGCTTCATTACGCCCCGCATCCAAGACACGCTCATGAAGGCGTCGGGGTTGTGCGTTCTGTTTATCGGTCTGGGCGGTACCATGCAAAAGATGCTCGTTATCGATGGAGAGGCGTTGGCGACCACCGGTACCACCATGCTTATCGTCTCATTTGCCCTCGGTTCGCTCATCGGCGAGGCCATCAACCTGGAGGCCGCCATCGAGAACCTCGGCGAATGGCTCAAGCGCAAAACCGGCAGCGAAGGCGACAACGAGTTCACCAACGCCTTTGTCTCGGCATCGCTCACTGTGTGTATCGGCGCCATGGCCATCGTAGGATCGATTCAGGACGGCCTGCTCGGCGACTGGTCCACGCTCGCTCTGAAGGGCGCACTGGACTGCATCATCGTCTGCACCATGACCGCCTCGCTCGGCCGCGGCTGCATTTTCTCGGCCCTGCCCGTCGCCGTGTTCCAGGGGACGATCACGCTGTTTGCCGGCGCGCTCTCCCCCATCATGACTACCGCAGCCCTCGACAGCCTCTCGCTCGTGGGCTCCATGCTCATCTTCTGTGTCGGCGTCAACCTTATCCGACCTCAGACCTTCCGCACGGCCAACATGCTCCCCGCCGTCGTCATTGCCGTCATCTACGCCCTCCTGTTCTAACCCCTCGGTGGATTTTTGGGACATGCCTAGAAATCTACCTTTTGCCAGCGCTCCAAAGGCGAACCCGCCTAATAGTAGATTTCTAGGCATGTCCCAAAAATCTACCCGTGGGCAGTGTCTCGAACATCTGTTTGATGCTGTGCTATGATATGAGGTCACCGACACCGTATAGGGAGAGGAGAGGGCGGTGGCCGACCAGGACGTCAAGATGCTCATCGAGCGCATTATGGCCGAGGCCCGGACCCATCAGTCCGCCCGCTTCTCAAACGAAGTCTATGCTGACGAGCCGATTCTCAAGACCGGCCGACAGATGCAGAACTTCCTCCCCGACCAGTACCGCAAAATGCGCGAGATATCGCGCTGGCAGGATGATCCCAAAGGCGGCGCGGGGCGCTGGCTATCGGAGGCGGAGCTCTTTTACCGCCAAGGCCTGCTGATGGCCGACTTTGAGGACGACTGCCCCTACAACGGCACCTTTAAGTCGTACTTTCCCACCTACAACGCCATGAGCGACCGGCAGCTGCGCGGCTACTTTACCTGGCGCGCCCAAGTGCGCCGCGGCAAAATCGAGGAGACATCGACCTCGTTTGCTTTTCTGTATCTTTACGAATTGATCTGCGGCATTGGCGTCGACGACCCGCTCAACGGCTTTGACAAGATCAAGGCGTTTTGGGATGCCTATCGCGCCTTTGAGCCCGGCATCGACCGGTTCGCACGCGTGTGGTTGCAGGATTACGCTGTATTCCACGGGCTCGATCCCAAGCTGCTTCGCGACTCCAAAACCGTCGCATTCGACAACGCCCTCATCGAGCTTCGCCGCGCAGCGCGAGACCTTGCGCCGACGCCGTCAACCCAAGCTCCCAAACGTCGCAAAGCCTCCGAGCCCGCGCTCCCCCTTCCGCCCGACGAGGCGCGCGAGGAGCGGCTCATGGCCGCTATCAACGCGCTCTCCACGTACAACCTCAATAACTCTCGACTCGACCGCAGCCATCATCGCGACCTGCGTCACGTGGCATGCGCCGTGTATGTCCGCATGGCGCGCTACTATGACACGCACCGAAAGGCCAGCATCGTAGCGAGCTTGTTTGGGGAGGAAACGGCCATGCCCTACACCATGTTTGCCTCGGCCGTGTTCTTTGCGCCCGAGCGCCACGAGGACTGCGAATACCGTCTGGACCCCATCCATATCTACCGTTGCCAAAACGGCTTTTGGGAGTGCATGCGCATCCACGGCAGCAGACAAAAGAGCAGCAAGCTCGGTGAGATGATGCGCGCTTGCGACCAGCGCCTGCGCCTTGCGTTGGACCCCACTCATCCCCTTAAGGAAGAGAAGGTCCCCAAATATCTGGCCAAGATCATCGACGACGAGATCGCGGCATGGCTTTCGTGGGATGCCGCACACCAGCCCGTTAAGATCGATATCGACCTGAGCCAGCTGGGGCATATCCGAAGTGCCGCCGCACAGACGCGCGAGGCGCTTTTGATCGACGAGGAGCGCGAGGACGACACACTTGCGAAAGCCGAGGAAGCAGGCTCCGAACAACCGGAAGCCGAGCCCGCGGCCAACATGATTGCCGAACCGGTCGCGACGCCCACGCAGCAGGACAAACCTGACCAGCCGACTGTCTCCACCGAGCAGTTTGGTGTCGTGGCCCCACTCCTCGCGTCTGCGCCCACACCCGCAACGGTCATGTCCGCCGGCACCGCACCCGCACTCGCCCCCGCCGCAGGTGCCTATCTTCGAGCGCTGCTCGAGCAGAACGCAGCGCAGGCGGCATCGGCGGTAGCACAGTCGGGCAAGAGCGAGGACATGCTCGTCGACAGCATCAACGAGGCCCTCTTTGACCTCGTGGGCGACACCGTTATTGAATTTGGCGCGTCAGGACCGCAAATTATCGAGGACTACGAAGCAGACGTGAGAGGATACCTATACCATGAGTGATACCGCATCCGCAGCACCCCGCGTGCCCAAGCGCGTCGCCGCCGTCATTCTCAACTCGCTCAAGGGCGGCGTCGTCCCGCGTATCGGCCTTCCCTACATCACCGTGGGACGCGAGGTCGAGATCCGCGCCCTGCTCACCGATCTGAGCCTCATCGCCGATGGCGGCGCGAGCTTCCGCTTCCTGGTCGGTCGCTACGGCGCCGGCAAGAGTTTTTTGCTCCAAACCATTCGTACACATGCCATGGGCGAGGGCTTTGTCGTCGCCGATGCCGACCTTTCGCCTGAACGCCGCCTACAGGGCGGACAGGGACAGGGTCTGGCCACCTATCGCGAGCTCATCCGTAACATATCGACCAAGACGCGTCCCGAGGGCGGTGCGCTCAACCTCATCTTGGATCGCTGGGTCGCCTCATGCGCCGATGCCGACGAGTCAGCCGTTAATGCACAGCTCGCCCCACTCGAGGAGATGGTCCACGGCTTTGACTTCACCCGCATGCTTCGCCGTTACCGCACGGCCGTCGCAGAGGGCGACGAAGAGAGCATGAGCCGCGTGACCAAATGGATTCGCGGCGAGTACCGCACTAAGAGCGAGGCACGCGCCGAGTTGGGCTCCTCGACCATCATCAGCGACGACGACTGGTACGACTACATCAAACTCATCGCGCGCTTTTTGGTCTGCAGCGGCTATAAGGGCATGCTGGCGCTCATCGACGAACTCGTAAACCTGTACAAGATCCCCAACGCCATCACGCGCCAGTACAACTACGAGAAGATCCTGACCATGTACAACGACACGTTGCAAGGCAAGGCGCAGTACCTGGGCATGATCATGGGCGGCACGCCAACCTCTATCGAAGACCGACGCCGCGGCGTCTTTTCCTACGAGGCTCTGCGCAGCCGTCTCGCTCAGGGCCGTTTTGCGCGCGAAGACCTCAAAGACATGCTCGCGCCCATCATCCGTCTGCAGCCGCTCACCTATGAGGAGCTGCTGGTACTGATCGAAAAGCTCATGCAGATCCATGCCGGCTACTTTGGCTGGACGCCTACGCTTACCGAGAACGACTTGGTGGACTTCCTCAAGATCGAGTTTGGCCGCGTGGGAGCCGACACGCACCTGACGCCCCGTGAGGTCATTCGCGACTTTATCGAGCTGCTCGATATCCTGTGTCAAAACCCCGATGCCAATGTGGCCGAACTGCTGCAAAGCGTCGGTGGCGATTCGCTGGCACCGGTAGCCGCAACAGACGACGCCGGCACCGCAAGCGACGACCGCAACTTCGCCGAGTTCACCATCTAACCTACCAAAATGGGACAGGTTTATTTTGGCAGGTTTTATCTGGGCAAACGCCGATGTTGCAACGCATCGAGCCGTTGCGCGCTACGTTGATCAACCCGTTGTTGAAAGGAGGACCCATGAACGCTTTTGACCGCTACGCCCCGTTTATCCAGGATTTCATCTACTCCCACGATTGGGAGAGCTTGCGCTCTATCCAGGTTGCGGCAGCAGATGCAATCTTTAACACGCAAGACAATGTGCTCCTGACAGCATCCACGGCATCCGGCAAAACCGAGGCGGCCTTCTTTCCCATCCTGACCGAGTTTTGGGAGAACCCGCCCGCGAGTGTGGGCGCCCTCTACATTGGCCCTCTCAAAGCGCTCATCAACGATCAGTTTGTACGCCTCAACGATCTGTGCGAAGAGGCCGATATCCCCGTCTGGCACTGGCACGGCGATGTCTCACAGTCGCATAAGGCCAAACTCATCAAAAAGCCGAGCGGCATCTTGCAGATTACGCCCGAATCACTCGAGGCGCTCCTGATCCATAAGCACATGGCAATCCCGCGCATGTTCTGCGACCTGCGCTATGTGGTCATTGACGAGGTCCACTCGCTCATGCGCGGTGACCGTGGCGGTCAGACGCTCTGCCTTATCGAGCGCCTTTCACGCATGGCGGGCGTGCAGCCCCGGCGCATTGGCCTTTCGGCCACCATCGGGGACCCCGAGCGCACGGGCGCTTTTCTCTCACAGGGAACGGGGCGCGACTGCGTCATCCCCCGCTTTGAGGAGCCGCGCCACGTGTGGCGTATCTCCATGGAGCACTTCTACAACTCGGGTCCCCAGGCGCAGCAGCGAGGATTCACGAGCACAGGTCCGCAGGAAGCTGAGGTGCTCGCATGCGAGCGCATTGAAGTAGCGTCACCCGCGGCACTGCCCGCCGGCACCCAAGACATGCGCCACAGCGGACAGCTCACGCAGGAGGAACGCCGCCAACGTCGCGAGCGGGCACGGGGCAAGGCCGTCCCCAAGGACCATCGCACTTCCTCGGCCCCCGAGGGCGAAGTCGACATCCCGCGAGCGACCGAGCAGGCGCTGCTCAACCCCACCGATACCGCGCCCGACAACGCCGATCCCGGCATGGGCTATATCTTTGAACATACCCGCGGCCGCAAGTGCCTGGTCTTTGCCAACTCGCGCGAGGAGGCCGAGGCCGTGTGCTCCATGCTGCGCAGTTACTGCGAATACCGTCACGAGCCCGACCGCTTCCTCATCCACCACGGCAATCTTTCGGCATCGCTACGCGAGACCGCCGAGGAGCTCATGCGCGACGAGGAGCAGGCACAGACAACCGTCACCACCTCCACGCTGGAGCTCGGTATTGATATCGGCCGTCTGGAGCGCGCGTTTCAGATCGACGCACCGTTTACCGTCAGCTCCTTTTTACAGCGCATGGGGCGTACAGGCCGCCGCGATCTTCCGCCCGAGATGTGGTTCGTCATGCGCGAGGAAGAGCCCGAGCCACGCACGATGATGCCCGAGACCATTCCCTGGAAGCTTCTACAGGGCATCGCGCTCGTACAACTCTATCGCGAGGAAAAGTGGGTCGAGCCGCCCGAGCTCGATCGACTCCCCTACAGCTTGCTCTATCACCAGACCATGTCGACGCTCGCCAGCACCGGCGAGCTCACACCGGCCGAGCTTGCCCAGCGCGTGCTCACGCTCAGCTATTTCCACCGCGTCTCCGCCGATGACTACCGCATGCTGCTGCGCCACCTCATTAAGATCGACCACATCCAGGTCACCGAGGGCGGCGGGCTCATCGTGGGCCTCGCGGGCGAGCGCATCATCAACAACTTTAAGTTCTACGCCGTGTTCCAGGAGAACGAGGAGTTTACCGTCCGCAGCGAATCGGCCGAGCTGGGCACGATCGTCAACCCGCCACCACCTGGCGAGCGCATCGCCATCGCAGGCCATTGCTGGATCGTCGAGGAAGTTGACTGGAAGCGTCACACCGTCTTTGCCACACAGATCAAGGGCCGTGTACCGGCCTACTTTGGCGATTGTCCCGGAGATATCAATACGCATGTGCTCGAGCGCATGCGCCAGGCGCTCAACGAACATGCAGCATATCCGTACCTTATGGGCAACGCACGAGCACGCCTTGCGCAGGCCCGTCATACAGCCGAGATTTCGGGCGCGGGAACTAAGCCGCTCATCAACCTAGGCGGTGACACCTGGGTGCTCTTCCCGTGGCTGGGCAGCTACGCCTTCCTGGCGCTCGAACGCATGCTCAAGATTAAATGCGCCGCAGAGCTGAGTCTTCGAGGGCTCGATCCGTCGCGCCCGTACTTTATGCAGTTTAAGATGAAGGCCGACGAGGAGACGTTCTTTGAGGTACTCGCCGCCGAGGCCGAGAAGGACTTCGACCCTATCGAGCTCGTCTACCCCGGCGAGGTGCCCTACTTTGATCGTTACGACGAGTACGTTCCCGAGGAACTCGTGCGCAAAGGCTTCGCCGAAGGCGTCCTCGACATCGAAGGCATGAAGCAGCGCGTCCGCAGCTGGCGCAGCCACGCATAAAACCAGTCTTTTTGGGACGGGGCTCAATGAGCTAATCGTGGAGCGGGGTGCCGAGGAAGTCGGTGTCGAAGGGCACGGCTTCGGTGAAGGCGTAGTCACCGTCGCTGGCGATGAGCAGGTAGTTTTCCTCGCCGCCGAACTCCGTGTCACCGCAGGGAATTACCCAAGCGTGGTCGAATACCTCGAGCACCGTTGCGGCGCAATCGCGCAGGAACGTTACATCGCCCCCCTCGTTCACGCTCACAATGTTGGCCGCGTAGATGCCGCCCGGGTTCAGGCTACCCCGCACCAAACGGAGTGCCTCAACGGTTGCCAGCTCGCGCACGGGCTCGGCACCGCCAAAGCAATCGCTCACGATTGCGTCGTAGCGACGATGTCCCACGCTCGTCACACCCAGGTACGAGCGCGCCTCGGCGGTAATCACCCGAAGGCGATCGCCAACCGTACGTTCCAGCTCGTTCAAGTAGAACCAGCGACGCGCCAGACGCGTAATTTCGGCATCGTACTCAATGACATCCATGCGCAGGCCCTCATGCGACATCAGCGCATACTTGGGATAGGCAAACCCGCCCCCGCCCAGCATAAGCATGCGGTCGATACCATGCCTGCAAGCATCACGCATTGCGTCCTCGGCCTCGAACACATCGTCAAATGCGCGATAGTACGCAAAGACCGGCTCAGCCCAGCGATCGCCAACATAGCTCGCGCTTTGGTAGACGCCTCCCTGCACGAGCACACGGACCTCGGCACCGCTCTCATCGTGCACACGCTTCACGCGCGCCAACCCGTTGCGGGTCCGTGCGACCTGCAAACAGGCAGCGCGAACGGCGACGGCAGCCGCACCGAGCGCCGCGGCTCCCAGGGCAACGCCGGCAACGACGCCAGCAGAAACACTCGGCTTGTTCATCTAGAGCTCCTTCTGCAGATAAAGGTCATGGTCGCAAAAACCCAGGTGGCGGTAATACTCGCGCGTACCAATCGCGCTGATCACGTTGATGTGCGCATAGCCCGCATCCTGAGCAATCTGGCACGCACGTTCCACGAGCAAACGCCCCAGACCGTGATGCTGAGCCGCCTGGCCCTGATCGCCCACGCGCGCCGCCATACCATACACGTGCACCTCGCGAATCATCGCCTCGTCCGGCAACGTCGGCAGCTCGTCCGCATGAGCGGCAACAAAGGCACGATTGGGCAGCGACAGGCGCAAAAAGCCGGCGATCTTGCCCTCGGACGTCACCCACTGCAAAAAGCGCTCGCTCGTCACCGGCGTCTCGTAAGCAACCTCATCGAGAGAGAGCTCATCCAAATCGGCGCCCGCGGTACTGATCTCGCGATAGCGAATCTCACGCACCTTTGCGCCCTCGCCACGGGCTGCCAAGCGATTCTCGACGAGCTGACGCAGGTTAGGCTTCTTATTGCCCACCATGATGTCGTCGGAGCTAAAGTCGCGAATCATACGGCTGATACGGCAAAACGCCGGTGTCACCACGATATCGTCGGCCAACACGTCGAGCAGCTCTTCCTCGGTATAGGGACGCCACTCGCCACGCTCGTAGCAGCCCACCAGACGCGAGCCCTCGATGAGCGCGCACGGGTAAACCTTGACCTCGTCGGGCATAAAGGCGCCCTCGGTCATAAAGCGCCCGTAGTCGCGTTTGTCCCCCTCGGGCGTGGAGCCCAGCAAGTTGAGCATAAAGTGTGCATGGATCTTAAAGCCAAACAGTCTTGCAAGCGAAAACGCACGCTCAATCTGAGCCACCGTAATGCGACGCTCGTTAATGTCGAGCAGGTGCTGGTCGAGGCTCTGAATACCCATCTGGATCTTGGTGCAGCCCAGGCGGCGAATGAGCGTAAGCGCCTGCGGCGTCACGGCATCGGGGCGGGTCTCGATAACGAGCCCCACCACACGATGCTTCGCCGTCTCGTTAATGCGCTGCTGACGTTCGAGCTCTTCCATCGTGGCTGTCTGCCACTCGGCGACCTCGCCCCACGGCGTACCGGGGCCGTACAGACGACGCACCACGCGGTTGTAGCCACCCACGGCGGCATCCACACGCTCCTGCTCGTCGGCAACACCGGCTGTAAGCTCGGCCTCATCAGTCACAATGCCGGCAACTCTATAGCGCTCGCGACGCTCCGCCACTACCGGCGGCAGGGCGTCGGCGGGAGCGTCATCGAGTAGGCGCCCTGCCTCGGCACGACTGATGCCCGGACGCGCCAGCATGGGGTTGGCCGCCACGCCGGCGACCGCATCGTCATTGAGCGCACGGAAAAGCTCCGACATAAACCAGGTCTGATAGCCTTCCGGATAGTCACTCCAGGTGCCGCCGAGCACGATGAGCTCGATCTTATCGGTCGCATGCCCCATCTGCGAAAGCGCCGTCAAACGGGCACTCACCTGCAGATACGGATCGAAGCAGTTTTGCTCCGCACGGGCACACGCCGGCTCAGCGTGCAGATAGCTCTTGGGCATGCGCAGGTCGTTGGGGCAAAACAGGCAATCGCCCGAGCACGGCCACGGCTTGGTGATGACGGTAATAGTCGCCACGCCCGAAGCCGTGCGGCGCGGCTTCATGCGCAACACCTGCAGCAGTTGACGCTCCAACTCGGCATCAACATTCCAGGCAGCCCACCGAGTCGGCTCCTCACGTTTAACCCGCTGGTAGAACGGCAGCAGACGGCGCTTGGCCAAATCGCGTTTGTCGGCACCCTCACGGCGCGCCTCGGCATGTATCAATTTGACGAGCACCTTGTCATCCACGGTCTCGCCGCGACGCAGAGCCTCGAGTATGTTCAAGATAATCTGTTCCATGCCCCCATTGTAAAGGCAAAGGCGCCGGAGCCGATCTCGGCTTCGGCGCCTTCATCAAACAGCGCGTCAATATCTTCGCCTAGGCTTTCGTCTGCCTCAATACTCCGAATCAAACGACATGTCGCCCGAACCGACCTCAAAACGATACGTGGCAGACTTGTCACCGTTATCGAATTCAAGATTCAAAATGGTCTCGCCGTCGTAGCCAAGCGGAAGGAAATCGCTCTCGAAGTCGCCGCTGCCCAAGGTGAGGCTCGCCTTAAAGCCCGTCGAGTTCGGAACCGTCATCTCCACATCGCCCGAGCCCACACTCACGTCCATCGACTTCGTGGGGGCCGGGTAAAGCTCGAACGTCACATCGCCCGAACCGACCTCGGCATTCAGGGTATCGGTCACGGTGCCCGTAAACTCAACGTCTCCCGAGTCCAGAGTCAGGTTGAGGTCATGACACGCAATGCCCGCGACCGTCAGATCACCCGATCCTACATTCGCTGTAATGCCCACCATGTTATCGGCAACTTTGCGCGGCAGTTCGACGGTAACCGTGCGGTCAATGGCGCGCTCGTCATCGCAATCGAACTGGCGAATCTTGAGCGTAGAACCCTTGATTTCGGCCAGGTTCTGGGTTGCCGCATCGAAGGCAACGGTCCCCGTTGCCACGCGACCGCTTTCAATCACGCGCACTGGCCCGCCGGAGACGTGTTTGACCTCGACCGTGCCCGACGTCACGTCCAAGTCAAGCGATGTGAACGCGTCGGCATCAAACGTTTCGCTCGAAAGCTGTTGAGGCCGAGCGGAATAGTTACCGCTATTCAAGGAATCGTCCTCGTCAAACGCATCGTCCATACCAGACAAGCCGGATACAACATCGTTGAGATCCCACGGTCCATCAAAATGAATCAAAGTCCGCGAAGTGCCAAAGACAAGCCCGATGATGAGCACAAACGCTCCGATGCCAATGCCCAAGCGCCTCTTAGACTCATGCGAGAGCTTCATCATTCATCACCTTCTTTGGCACTCGGCTCAGCGGTGGTCGCGGCAGCCATGTCAGCGTCAACCGCTGTGAAAACGTCCTCCCCCTTAGTCCTAGCGACCGCCGGCGCCGGACCAACCCGGATATCCCCACGCGCCCAATCACCATCGAGCGCACGTGCCACCCAGTGATAGATGGGAATCGTAAAGAAGATCAGTGCGGGAAAGGGGCTGGCACCAAACAGGAACATCAGCAAAAAGAACAGCAGCCAGCACACGGCCCAATACGGGAACGACTGGAACGGGCCCTTCACCGGAGTCGAGCCAACCGCGGTGCCACTCGTCGCCTGCGCCGTAGCGGCATTGGCGGCCTGCGCACTCCAACTCGCCGCCTGCGCCGCCTTGGCTGCCGCGTCACTTGCCTGCGTTGCCGCCTCAGTCGCACGCGCCGCTGCCTCATGGGTGCGGGCGCGCTCTGCCGCCTCGGCCTCGCGCTGACGGGCGCGGTCCTCGTTCTCAAATTCGATATCGTCCTCGATCTCGTCGCTCGGATTGAGGAGCTCGTCCAAACTCACGCCATAGAGTTTGGCGAGCGAGATTAGGTTCTCGGTATCGGGCGAGCTCTCCGCGCGCTCCCATTTACTGACCGCCTGGCGCGACAGTCCCAACTTTCGTGCCAGCCCTTCTTGGCTAAAACCCTTGCTGCGACGAAGGTCGGCGAGTCGCTGTGCAGTTTCTACATTCATGGTTCCTCCTATGTGATGCCAGCCGTGCCGCCGGACCGTTTTTGTTCTTAAGGCGCCTTGCACAGTTAAAAATCTATCCGCCACCGCCAAAAGCATGCCACCTATTCTAGTGAGATTTTTGACAACCGGCGGTTGCGGGTGCATGTGAACTGCGGAAATGTGTCCAAACAGAGCAATGACCCGCCGCTTGGTTGTCCCCGTTGCGGCGTTAACGGTAGTATGGTCGTACTGTTTATTCCGCACCGCCGACGGAGGGAGTCCCGCGCCGTGAACCGCGATTTCGCCTCATCGCTCATCCAGCTCAACAATACGTTCTATCGCGAGCACTCCGCCTCCTTTTCCGATACGCGCCAGGCCCCGTGGCCCGGCTGGGTGCGCACTATGGACATCGCGCTCGAGCAGCTCGATGTGGCCACCATCGAGCATCCCGTCCGTGTCTTCGACCTTGCCTGCGGCAATATGCGCTTCGAGAACTTTGCTGCCGGCGGCACGCTTGCCGCCAAGGGCGTAGATGGCGCGAGCCCCTCGGCGGATGCCAGCTGCCCCTTTGAGTTCTACGGCGTCGACTCGTGCCAGGATCTGGCCATCGACGCGCGCGGCCACGCCTTGCGTATCCCCAACCTGCACTTCCAGGAACTCGACGTGCTCGATGCCCTCATGAAGCTCAACCCTGCCGAGACGCCCGACGTGCTTTTCGACGCCCCGCTTGCCGACATCTCGGTCTGCTTTGGCTTTATGCACCATGTGCCGTCGTGTGAGTACCGCGTGCGCGTGCTCGACGCCCTGGTACGCCAAACGCGCCCGGGCGGCATCATCGCCATCAGCTTTTGGGAGTTTATGAACGACGAGCGCATGGCGCGCAAGGCCGTTCGCGCCGAGGCCCGCGCCGAGCTCACCCCGCCGTTTGAGGGCTACGACTCCGCGCAGTTTGAAGTCGGCGACCACCTCATTGGCTGGCAAAACGACCGCCACGCTTACCGCTATTGCCACCACTTTGACGACCAGCAGATCACCGACCTGATGCGCGGCGTTCGCACGTTCTACAAGAGCGGCGAGGTCCCCGTGCGCGAGCTCGAGCGCTTCCACGCCGATGGTCGCAGCGGCGAGCTCAACCGCTATGTGATTCTCAAGCGCTTGTAGGCGTCAGCGATTCGTCGCTGAGCCGCACCGCATCTTTCGGGCAAATCGCGCCCACCCCTTCCAACCCATTACCGGAACATGCAGCTATGCGTTCCACACTTATGACCAAGGAGCCTCATGGGAGCCGTCCACGTTCGCACGCCTAAGAACTTTGTGCTCGAAGAGCGCCTGGAGCGCTACGCCGACGCCATCGAAACGAGCCCCGAGAACTATGCCGGACGTTGGCGTGAGGCATGCACGCCGGCTGGTGGCAAGCCCTTCGCCCGCCTTCACCTGGATCTGGGCTGCGGCAAAGGAACTTACCTGGTTGAGCGTGCTCACCGTGAATCCGATACCCTCTTTATCGGTATGGACCAGGAGCCCATCTGCATCGCCTATGCCGCACAGAAAATCTGCGAGCAGGAGCTGCCCAACGCACTTGTCCTGCCCCGAGACGCCGCATCGCTGCCGCGGCTGTTCGCCGCAGGCGAGCTCGATGCCATCACCATCAACTTTCCCACTCCGCAGCCCAAGGCCAAGTACGCCAAAAAGCGCCTCGTCCATGTCGACCATCTGATGCTCTACCGTCCGCTCTTTGCCGCCGGCGCCACCGTCACGCTGCGTACCGACAGCAAGCCGCTGCGCGACTACGCCCTGGGGCAGTTTCCCGCGGCAGGCTACGACACACTTTGGGTAAGTGACGACGTTCGCCACGACCATCCCGAGCATCCCGAGACCGAGTACGAATGCCGCACACGCGAGATGGGTGCCGCTGTCTATGGCATATGCGCCACACCCGGCACGCAGCCCAGCGATGAACAGCTCGCAGCAGGCCGAGCGCAGGAGCAAAGCCTTGCCTGCTATCTGCCCGACGACCTCGATGAGCTCACCTACGTGCCCCTTGGCATGGAAGAAGCCGTCGAAAACTTTAAGAACCGCGCCCGCAAGGGCAAGAAGCGTTTACCGCAGGAGCCCTAGAGGCCTCTGATGGTCGCGGCGTCGGCAAACAAGCGCAAATTGGCGCCGACGAACGGCCCTCAAACCTAAGTGAGTAGACTTTTTAGCAATAGCTAAGCACAACCCGCATAGGAAGAAATAAAACCGCAGGTAAAGCCCTTGCGCAAAAGTCATGTGCTCGCGATATTGCAAAAAGTCTACTCACTTAGCTCGCGACTGCACCAAACGGCTGAACAGAACGCCCATTTCCTGCATTTTCTCGCGCGCTGGCACCCCGCGCCGCCGCTACGCCATAATAGTTGGCGGACAAACGGCGAGAGAAAGCAACCACATGGCACAGACCACGACAGATACCGCCGCCAGCACCGTCTCCGGCGCCGGCGCTGCCAGCTCATTCTCGGGCGGCACGGGAACCGAGGCCGAGTTCGGCTCGCTCGGCGCGCTCTCCCCCACCTGGTGGGAGCCCGAGGACGGCAGCGAGCCCGAGCCGTGGCTCACGCCCGACCAGGCCTTCGAGCGCTTCTTTGAATGGACGAGCGAGCGCGGCATTGAGCTGTGGGACCACCAAGAAGAGGCCCTCATGGACCTAGCCGCCGGCGACCATGTCATTTTGGGAACGCCGACCGGCTCGGGTAAATCGCTTGTCGCGCTGGGCATGCTCTTTATGGGCATGGCGCAGGGCAAGCGCTGCTACTACACGGCCCCCATCAAAGCTCTAGTCAGTGAGAAGTTCTTTGACCTGGTGCAGGTGCTCGGCCGCGATAACGTCGGCATGATCACCGGCGACACGCATATCAACACCAAGGCGCCCGTCATCTGCTGCACGGCCGAGATCCTTGCCAACGACGCGCTACGCGAGGGCGAAGACGCCGATGTGGGTTGCGTCGCCATGGACGAGTTCCATTACTTTGCCGACCCCGATCGCGGCTGGGCCTGGCAGGTGCCGCTGCTCACCCTGCCCCATACACAGTTTATGCTCATGAGCGCCACGCTCGGCGATGTCACCGCGATCGCTGCCTCGCTCGAGGAGCACACCGGCGCCATCTGCGACCTCGTAGTCGACGCTCCGCGCCCCGTGCCGCTGAGCTACGACTACGTGACGACCTCGCTCGAGGGCACCGTCGAGCTCGCGATGCGCCGCGGCGAGGCTCCGCTCTACATCGTGCACTTTAGCCAGGACGCCGCACTTGCCACGGCGCAATCGCTCGCCAACTTTGGCATCGCCAGCAAGGAGCAGCGCGAGGCCATCAAGGAGGCTGCCAAGGGCACGAGTTTCTCGACCGCCTTCGGCAAGATTCTCAAGCGCCTGCTCGGCTGCGGCGTCGGCGTGCACCACGCCGGCATGCTGCCACGCTATCGTCTATTGGTCGAGCGCCTGGCGCAGCAGGGATTGCTGCCCGTCATCTGCGGCACCGATACGCTCGGCGTCGGCATCAACGTGCCCATCCACACCGTGGTGCTCACCGCGCTCACCAAGTTCGACGGCTACAAGATGCGTCGCCTGCGTGCCCGCGAGTTCCATCAGATCGCCGGCCGCGCCGGTCGCTCGGGCTTTGACACCGAGGGCATGGTCATCGCCGAGGCACCGGAGCACGAGATCGAGAACGCCAAGCTCATGGCCAAGGCGGGCGACGACCCCAAAAAGCTCCGCAAGATTAAAAAGAAGAAGGCCCCCGAGGGCTTTATCACCTGGAACAAGCAGACCTTTGAGCGCCTGATCGAGACGCAGCCCGAAACGCTCAAGCCGCGTCTGCGCATCACGCACTCCATGGTGATCAGCGTGGTCGAGCAGGGCGGCGACGCCCGTGCCCGCGTGCACGATCTCATCGAGACAAGCCTGCAAACGCCCGAGGAAAAGGCCAAGCTCGAGGTTCGTGCCGACGAGATCTTCGCCACGCTCATCGACTCCGGCGTCGTCGTGCGCACCGAGGTGCCGCCCACACCCGACGCTCCGGCTGACGCCACACCTGACATCGACTACGCGCTGACGGTCGACCTGCCCGAGGACTTTGCGCTCGATCAACCGCTTTCGCCGTTCCTTCTCGCCGCGCTGGAGCTGCTCGACCCCGAGAGTGAGACCTACACCATGGACCTTATCTCGATGGTTGAGGCGACGCTCGAGGACCCCAAACAGGTACTGCGCGCACAGGAGCGCGCCGCACGTGATCGCGCCATGGCCGAGATGAAGGCCGACGGCGTCGAGTACGAGGAGCGCCTGGAGCGCATCCAAGATGTCACCTACGAAAAGCCGCTCGAGGACCTGCTCGATGCCGCCTTCGACAAGTACTGCCAGGAAGTGCCCTGGGCCAACGACTACCAGCTCTCGCCCAAGAGCGTCCTGCGCGACATGCTGGAAAGCGCGAGCGACTTTAAGGGCTATATCCAAAAGCTCGGCATCGCCCGCTCCGAGGGCATTCTGCTGCGCTACCTAGCCGAGGCCTACCGCTCGCTCGATCGCACCGTGCCCATCGAGAAGCGCGACGAGCGCCTGCGTGACATCATTTCGTGGCTGGGCTTTGTGGTGCGCTCGGTCGACTCGAGTTTGGTGGACGAATGGGAGAACGCCGGCAGCCCGGCCGCACTCGACGCCGCGCCACCGCGGGGCGTCGACGAGGTCGTGGCCGATCGCCGCGGCTGCACGCTACTGGTACGCAACGCGCTGTTCCGCCGCGTGACCCTTGCAGCCCGCGAGCACGTCCGCGATCTGGGCGAGCTCGACGAGGACTGGGGCATGAGCGAGGTTCGCTGGCAAAAGGCACTCGACGCCTATCACGAACAGCACGAGGAAATCCT
>CAKUFW010000019.1 GCA_934650975.1 uncultured Collinsella sp.
GTTACCTCAGCTGGATAGAGGGTCTGACTACGAATCAGAACGTCATAGGTTCGAATCCTATACGCCGCACCAATTGAGCTTTAAGCCTCCGGAAACGGGGGCTTTTCCTTTACGGGGGCATTGCAGAGATTCGAACCTCGATAGAGGCGCGAGCGTCAAGAAAACGCGGAGCGTTTTTAGCGAGCGGGCGAGTCCGCCGGCAGGCGGGCGAAGCCGGTGCGGATCCGCGCAGCGGATGCGCGGAATCCTATACGCCGCACCAATTGACTTTGAAGCTCCCGGCAACGGGGGCTTTTCTTTTATTGCGATGCATTTGAAGATCGTGCCGAGCGCCAAAATGAGTAAAAATCAAATTCAATAACTTTTTTTGAAAAAATGCTTGACCATTATTCAGCTCATGTGCATAATAATCATCAAGTCGCGGCGTTACCTCAGCTGGATAGAGGGTCTGACTACGAATCAGGACGTCATAGGTTCGAATCCTATACGCCGCACCAATTGAAATTGAAGGCCTCCGGCAACGGGGGCTTTTCTTTTAGGTAAACACCGCATGGATTCGAACCTCGGTCGAGGCGCGAGCGTAAAGCGGACGCGGAGCGTCCGTAGCGAGCGGGCGAGGACGCCGGCAGGCGGCCGAAGCCGGTGCGGATCCGCGCAAGCGGATGCGCGGAATCCTATACGCCGCACCAATTGAACTTGAAGCCTCCGGCAACGGGGGCTTTTCTTTTATGGCGACATCCCATGGATTCGAACCTCAGTCAAAGGGGACTATTTCTCATCGACTCGTGTAAGATTTCGAATATGCGTCTCGGTGGAACTGTGGCGCGCTCCTTCTTCAGACGACCGATCAGGGTGATATTTCGTGGCAGAGCGTCCGACATACAAGCTCAGGTTTCTCGATCCCAAAAAGCGCTTTCCGGCCATGCCCGAGCAGCCCGCCGGCCGTTCGTATGGCGTGGTCTGGAAGCTCTTTGGCGAGGACCCGCACGAATCGTGTTACGCCGTTGAATTCGTCGGCAAAAGCCACGTATCGCTTTTGGGCTATGTGAGCGTGTCAGGTGAGGTCTACAAGGTTGACCGTCCCGTTAACGAGGTGTCGTTGCCCGACAATCCCGACATGCAACTGGTTCTGGACGAGTCCGACTCCAGCATCGGCGAGATTGCGGTTAGGGGTGCCGATGGGACGATGCACTCCCGGGCTCGAGTCATCGGCTCTCCCGAAGGCACCATGCGCGAACAATCCGATTATGAGACGTGGAACTCAACGCGCAGCCTTCGCTACGGCGAGTTCATGGCCTCGATGTTCTTGCGTTACGTGATATTCGCCGATTCCGAAAACGCTGTCGCAAACACGGCGGACGCTGACGGCCTCGACGACGGCATGAAAAATGCCGTCGACAAGATCAAACTTGTAAAACTCCCCGAGCCGGTTGAAGTGCTGCTGGGTTTTGACTCCACACCGCTGCCCGATGCCATCGAAACATTGCTCTACCGCATTGACCATACGGATAATCCGAGCGGCATCGAGCGCTATGCCGCCGCCTTGATGGGTGAAGTCAATCTGCCTCGCCTGCGCACCATCGCGGCCAAAACCGAAATGAGCCTGGCGCGCATCGATCGCTCGAGGCTCTTCTATCTCAATTTTGACCGTAGCCTGCTGGATCAGGACGAGATCGACACCTTGCTTGCCATCGAGTGCCGTCTGAACCGCCTATCGGGCATCCTTGAGCGTATTGGGGTGGGATTGGCCCCCGTTGTCTCGTCGCCAAGCTTTGAGGGCTGCTCGCTCTTTGACCTCTGGCATATCAGCAAGACGACAAATGACGTTCCTCGCCTGCTCGAAACGCTGTCGAATGACAACCCGTGGGCCAAGCCGGGGACGGTTGCGTGCCAGCCGGGTGGCGAGTGGGACGTTCGCACCCGCTTTGCACGTATCGTAGAAGCGCTCAACGTGGTAACGCGGCTCGACTATACCTACCGAGCGAACGTCGCCGAGGGCATCATGCTGGTGCGATTTGGCCGCACGGTCGTCGATGCTATGCCTCAGCGCGAATACGGTGCTCAAGATGACGCCTGGCGCGAGGTAGATGAGCCTAAGCGCACGGCATGGGCCACTGAGCACGATGCACGCGTGGTGCTCACACTCGCGGCGGCCTGCTTTGCTTCGGGCGCCTGCATCACGCGCTGCTACGTGCAGATTGCGGCTCCCGACGGCGAGCAAGGTGAGCGCATTGTCGCAACGTATTCTTTTGGTCGTGCGGCCTATCTCGCCGATTGCGTTTCTGTCGCCAAGGATCTTGAGAGCATGGACATGGATGACATGCCCTGCAAGCATTTGCTCGAGGCATACGAGGCAGATGCGCCGGATATGATTGAGCCTGCGGAGGTCCATGCTCGCCCGCGCGACGACCATCGTCCGCTGCCGCCGGCACTGCGTGATCTGCTGCTTGCCGACACGGCTGACGAGCTTGAGGTCATGGAGGAGGACAACGATCCGTATGTCGCCCGTGTCGTCGAGCTGCGCGAGCAATCCAAAGTTGACCGAGCTGGTGCTTTCGAGGGCTTTTCCCGACTTGTTGAGGAACTTGAAGCCAAGTGTGCCGTTGCCGAGCTTTTGGCGACGGGCCCGGTGCAGACTCAGTTCTGCGACAACCAACTGGTGCGTATGGTGTTGCCGGTGATGGAGGAGGACCGTTCCGTGCGGATTCTGCGTGCGCCCGATGCACTGTATTTTGCCCAGCACGAAATCTGCAGCTTTTACGCCGAACAGGAGGACTTTGAGCGTGCGCTGCCCGAGGTGCGCCGTCTCTACGATTTGGCGCGCTCGTCCATGCAGTCACACTTTGCGCTGATCAACGTGCTGGCGCGCTTGGAGCGTTATGACGAGATTATCGAGGTGGCGCGCCACGGCCTGCGCATTGCCAGCGATCGCCCCTCGATCGGTTACCTGTTCTATCGCCTGGCGTTTGCCTATTGGAACTGCGACCAGCTTGAGCTGGCACTGGCGTGCTACCGCCTGGTGCCGCGTGGTGAGGAGTCGGGCGGCAGCGCGCAGGAGGAAATGCAGGGCCTTATGAACGAGATGGGCGTTATCAAGCCGCCCACGTTTGAGGAGGCCGTCGAGACCATCCGCAAGGCGGGTCTTGAGCTGCCGCCGGTGCCCGCCGTGACCAATCAGCTGGCGGATGCTGCCGTGCAGCTGGTCGACAACGGCTTCTTTTTCCTGGCACGCGGCTGCATCTTCCAAATGTGGCGCACCATGGGCAACGACGAGCTCGGCTCTCTCAACCGCTCGCTGGGGTAGGGGCGGCATAGAGGGGCTGCGCCGTACTATTTGTATCGGCGCGGGCGAGAGGACCCGACAGGGTCGGTAAGGCATAAAGCCACCGAGCCTGCTAAAACTGTTAAACTCTGCTAAAGTTGCTAAACTTTGTTAAAGTTGTTAAAACTAGCAGAGGAGGGCCGAATGTCTAAAGCTATTAATCCCTTTAAGCCAACGGCGGGAATGAATCCGCCTGAGCTTATCGGACGCGACGCTGTTTTGGATGATTTTGCCGAGGCTCTTGAGAATGGCCCCGGTGCCCCCGATCGGCTCATGCGCATCTCAGGCGTCCGCGGTACAGGTAAAACGGTGCTCCTTAACGCATTGGGCGATCTTGCACGCAAAAAAGGATTCGAAGTCGTTGACGTCGCCTCAAATGCTGGTTTTTGCAATAGAATTCTGGAGGCTCTGCAGCGAAATCTTCGTCTTGAATCAATGTCGATTTCTCCGTCGATTTTAGGAGTCAGCCTTGGTTCCGTGGAGGTGTCGAAGTCAGCGTCCCATCTGGGCGAGGCGATGTACGACGCCGCGAAGCGCGGCGGCTTGCTCATTACGCTTGATGAGATTCAAGACGCCTCAACTGAGGAAATGCGCGAGCTGGGTAATGAAATGCAGCTCTTGATTCGCCAAGGAGCGAACGTCGCTTTCGCTTTCGCTGGCTTGCCAACGTCGGTGGATGGCGTGGTGGTGGATGATACGTTGACGTTCCTTCAGAGAGCGAAACATATCGAACTCACTCGGCTTTCAGATTTTGAAGTCGGCGGATCGTTTGAGGATACGATGAGACGTGCGGGCAAGGAGCTCGACGAAGGCGTTGCTGAGCTTTTGACAAGGGCTTCGGCGGGCTATCCCTTTATGGTCCAGTTGGTCGGATATTACGCTTGGCAGGTTGCTGCGCGCAGCGGGACGGAGAGCGTGGGCGAAGAGGCGGCTCGCAAGGGTATCCAGGCGGCTCTTGATAGTTTTAATGCTATGGTGATTGCCCCTGCGCTGCGTAGGGTGTCGGAGCGGCAGTTTCAGTATCTCGCGGCGATGGCGCAATGCGAGGGCGACGAGATTGCGAACGGCGATATCGCCAAAAAGATGGGGTTGCCGGCGAACAAGGTCGGGTCGTATCGCAAGCGCCTTATCGATGCGGGGCTGATTGAACCTGCAGGCTACGGCTGTGTTTCGTTCGCAATTCCGTACATGCACGATTATCTGTTGGAGACCGTTCGAAAGGACTAATAAAGACTAGGGGGCATAGGCGCCGCCGCTGGGGGCGGCTCTCGTATCTTTGTCTCGATTTGTAACATCTGGAGGAGATTACGGCCTGTAGATGTTACAGATTGAGACGTTATGTTTCGAGGGGCTGGTTTGTCTCGATTTGTAACATTTACGGGCCGATTTGGTCGATAACTGTTACAGATTGAGACGTTTGCGGCTGGCGCCGTCCGTTTGTCTAAATCTGTAACATCTGGACGAAGATTCAGCCTGTAACTGTTACAGATTGAGATGATTGGCTGAGACGTCTACTGGCAAATTGGAATCGCTTCAAAATTTCCCCTTGCCCATCCTCGACTGTTTGGTTACTATAGAACGGCTGTTACGGAGAGCTGACCGAGAGGCCGAAGGTGCTCGCCTGCTAAGCGAGTATGCCCCAAAAGGGCATCTGGGGTTCGAATCCCCAGCTCTCCGCCAGTATGAATTGAAAGAAGGGTCCCATTTGGGGCCCTTTTTTAATATCAGCTACGTTAGCTGGGGATTCGAACCCTAAAAATGAGGCGCCCCGCTGGACGCCTCATTTGGTTTGGATGTGATATTGCCCCGGCCCTATACCTCGGGTGCCTTGGCTACGGTCTCGCTTTCTGCCGTGAGTGGGCGGTTGTCGATGCGGCGACCCAGGCGGTCGAGCTTTACGAGCAGCCACTCGATGGGATTGGGCCCCGTGCCTTCCTCATCGGCGACCAGGTCCATGACGGCGATCTTGGTGCCGTCCTGCTTGAGCGTAACGCTGCCCACCTTATCGCCCACATGCACCGTGCCCGAAAGGTCGTCGTAGGTAACCTTCTCGGTCACCTCTCCGGCAAGCGAAAAGACGGTCGCCTGCGCCGCGGGATCGGCGAGCGTGGCGTCGATCGTCTTATCCGTCCAGTCGGTCTGGCTAATGCGCGCCATGAGCGGGTTGCCGTTGGCGGTCTTTTCCTGCGTGTTGGCGATTGCAACCGTCACTTTGTGACCGTAGTACCAGTTGGCAAGGGCGGCCGTGTCGGCAAAGCGCTGGTCGGTGGTGGTGGAGTTCAAAACCACGGTGTAGATCTCGTCGCCGTCGCGGTTATAGGCGCTCGTAAAGCAATAGCCGGCGTCGTCGGTGGTTCCGGTTTTGCCGCCAATGTTGCCGTCCTGACCGAGCAGCTCGTTGTGCGTGTCCATGGAGTGCGAATGGTCGGAGCCATCGGCGCCCGTGACCTCGATCCAAGAATCCTCGCTTGCCACGACTTCACGAATCGTGTCGTTCTTCATGGCCTCTTGCATCATCAGCGCCACATCATGTGCGGTCGAGTGCATGTCGCCGGCCCACTCGTCAAAGTCCAGGCCATGCGGGTTCTCAAAAAGCGTGCCGGTGCAGCCGAGCTCTTTGGCGCGTTCGTTCATGGCCTTCACAAAGGTTGCCTCGGCGTCTTTGGTTTTGGGGTCGATCTTTTTTCCCACGTACTCGGCAAGCACGATGGCAGCATCGTTGCCCGAGGGAATCATCAGGCCGCGCAGAGCCTGCTCCACGGTGAGCTCGTCGCCTTCGAGCAGGCCGGCAGTCGAGTTACCTACGGTGGCGGCAGTGTTGCTCACCGTGACCTTTTCATCCATTTTGCAGTTCTCGACGGTCAAAATCGCGGTCATGACCTTGGTAATCGACGCGATCTTAACCTGCTCGTCGGCGCTACGGGCGTAATAGACGGTGCCGTCCTTGCCCATGACGATCGCGTTGGTGGCATCGATGTCGGGCAGGTTCTCTGCCGTGATGCCACGAGCATCGGCAGTTTTGCCACAAACGTTGTCGGTCGTGAGCACTTGTGCGCGGGCCGCCACGGGCGCGCCTACAACAAGGGCGATGGCGCAAACGAGCGCGGCGGTGAGCGCATGAAGGTGGACGTTTATACGGGAGGGGTAAGAAGTCACGGCTATTCGCTTTCGACGACGGATACATAGTTATTCAAGTATATCCTGCGAAATAGTACGCCGTGAATCCTTTACGAAATGGTGGCGTCTGTGGCGCGAATGGCGCGTCAGACGCTATTCAGCTAATCGTCTGAGTCGTCTTCAAGCTTAAGCTCGAAGATGTAGTTAATGCTGCTGTCATCGTCGGCTCTATAGGTGACCCCATTGTGGGTGCAGCCTGAGTAAAGTGAATCATCAAATATCTTTTTTGCTGCCGTATAGGTGCCAACTGTGGGGTCACAGGCAAGAATGATTGCGCTGGAAAGCTCTTCGAGGGTCTCGTCGCAATTGTATCCATCTGCATCTACGTAGAGCTTGACATCGCAGCCATCGTCATCGAAGTACAGGGATGCAACGTCGTCGCCGTCTTCGTCGCTAATTTCATAGCAATCGTAATAGCTGTTGTGGTCGCCGTAGTCATAGTTATTGTCCGAAAAGGAGTTTGCGTTGTAGATCACAGATGATATTTCCGGAACAGCAGGATTTGCGTCCGCGCTGTGCGATGAGATGGCTGGGCCAACAGAGCCCAAATAGCCGATCAGGCATGCGCAAAGAGTGGCGGACAGCATTACGCATGCAGCTTGTTTTGGAAGATCCAGCTTTTTAAACTTGTCGAGCATTGGGACTGCTCCTTACGAATCGAGCCTCCAGCAGGCTTTCTTGTAAATATTGCTATTGATTTAGAATACGTTGCTTGTAGCTCTCGTATTCTTCGGGAGTAATTGCTCCTGCGTCAAGAAGTGTTTTGAGTTCTTTTAGCATGACAATCGTTTGTTCAATTGGGACCTGCATGGAATTGTTATGCGGCTGATTTGAAGCAAGTGAAGTGCCTGCGGCAGATAATTCAGACTGCTCGGTTTCGTTTTCGACGCATTTAGATTCAATTGGCCGCTGGATAAATAACGCCATAGACAATAGCGTCCAGAGGGAAACATATTGGAGTAACAGGCTTACGTTGTATGTGGGATCAGCTGTTCCGCGGACAATGGGGGTCAACTTGAGGCCCCAACAGAATCCCGCAATGAGAACGAGCGTGCTAAAACAGTAAGCCGGGGCTAGCTCAGTTCTGTCGAGAAATTTCGCGCCGATTAGATATGAGGCAATAGTGAGAAGGTCGAGTGGCAGGAGATAGAATGGCGATGATTGCAGCAAGATAATGATGTCGGATAACGCAATGGAGATAAGCGCTGCGTAAAGAACCGATTGCTTTCCGGCACGCTTCGTGAAAAGGTATATCCCGATGAGAAAAATGGGTAGCGCCGTCATGACAAAGCGCCAGGCAATTTTGATGAAGATCAATAGGGCTGCTATTGGTAAGAGCACAACTTCATAAAGATGCTCGATGTCGCTCATGCCTGAGAGGAGGCTGTTTAAATCGATGGCGCCAATGAACCCGTTTTCAAATGTCCCGTCATTAAAAAGAAAGATGTAATAGTAGGAGAAGAATAGATAGCAAACGGCCGCGACCGCGGCTGCAGATGCAAATTTATTGTTCTTGAGTAGGTATTTTACCTGGGCAATCATAATTAAAACCATCCCTTGTGGCCGAGGATGTATTGGACTTCAAAGTCACTATCGGTTTTTGTGAGGTAGATGATTCCCTCGATGAAGGAAATCAAGTTCATGACCAAAGGACCGATAATCAGCAGTGATCCGAGCAGCGTGCCGAGCAACATTGCTATGCCCTCATTTTTGTAGCCGAGATAAAACTTGTGGATGCCAAAGGCGCCAAGGCATATTGCAAGTAACCCGGCGACAATCTTGCTTTTTTGGGATCTTGAATCCGCTGGTGGGTTACTGTCTGAAGGGTTGGGAAAAAAGGTGCCCCGCCCATCTTGGACTATGGGCGTCAGATAATTGCTCCCGTCAAAATGACGGTCGAGGATTCTACGCTTTTGTTCGTCAAATTCTTCCTGGCTAATTGCTCCCATCTCTTGTAGGTCTTTAAGGGATTGAATCTGGTCGAGTACTTCCATTGCATTCCAATCGGCAGAAGAAAAATGTGAAAGCTTCCCATGCATTAAGCTAAGAATATCCTAATTTGGGATAACCAGATATGGGATATAGCTTTGACGGCATGAACGTTGACGCTAACAAGGTGTGCGGTCGTTGCCTCGCTCGCATGAGACAAGAATCTGGCTTGACCCAGGTCGATATCGCGCGCACTCTTGGCGTGCCGCAATCGTTTGTGTCGAAGGTAGAAACAGGCGAGCGCTCCCTCAGGCTTTACGAACAATTTGATTATGCGCGCGCATTGGGTATTTCTGCCCTAGCCTTGTCTGAGCGCCTGCAATCAGAGATGAATATGGCGGGTCTCAAGGGATTTGAAAAAAGAGATGGTAATTAAATACCATAGCCGCTCTGTTGCATCTACTTAAGTCGCATTTTGCTGGCCGTGGCCCCCGTTTGTGCCCGAACGGGCACAATGTGCTTAAGGTCGGCTTAATCGGTCGCGCTTGTTGTGTGTGGCGGGCGAGCCCTCGGGCATAATGGAGCGCGAGAGGAGCATGCATGAACGAGCGCATTTTGGTGGTTGACGACGAGAAGGCCATCGCCGACCTGGTTGGCATCTACCTTACAAAAGAAGGCTTTAACGTTGAGGTCGTCTATAGCGGAGCCGATGCGGCCAAGGCAATCTTGGAGCAGGAGTTCGATCTGGCGCTGCTCGATGTCATGCTGCCCGATATCGATGGCTTTGAGCTGCTGCGCACGATTCGCACAAACCATACCTACCCCGTGATTATGCTGACGGCGCGCGACGCCCAGCAGGATAAGATCGAGGGGCTATCGCTCGGCGCAGACGATTACGTGGTCAAGCCGTTTCGCCCGCTGGAGCTCATCGCACGCGTCCATGCCCAACTGCGCCGCTACACCAGTTACGGCAGCCGTGCGCAGGCGGTCGAATCTCCGATCGTTCAGCTCGACGGTCTGGAGATCAACCGCGATGCTCGCTCCGTGACGGTGGACGGCGCGCCGGTGCGCCTCACACCCATCGAGTATTCCATCCTGCTGTATCTGGTCGAACATCGAGGCAGCGTGGTGGCCGTTGAGGACCTGTTCCGCGCGGTGTGGAACGAGGACTTTATGCCCGGCTCCAACAACACGGTGATGGTGCACATTCGTCACCTGCGCGAGAAGATTGGCGACGACGCTCAAAAGCCGCGCTTTATTAAAAACGTCTGGGGCGTCGGCTACATGTGCGAAGGCTAGGTCTGGGCAAACGGTAGGGGCTGCCCTTCGCTTGCCGCTTGCACTATTTTCACTATTTGCACTAAAAGCACTAAAGACACTAGAATCACTAAAAGCACTAGAAGCACTATTTTCACTAAAGCGTGACGTGGTTGATAGGGAGTGGCGAATGGTTAATGGTGGAGCAGTGATCAATCCGTTCAAGCCGACAGCCGGCGCCGAACCGCCCGTTCTCGTCGGACGCGAACGCGTCGTTCGGGACTTTTGTGACGGCATTGAAGAGGGCGTGGGAGCCCCTGCCCGACTCATGCGCATTACGGGACCCCGTGGTTCTGGTAAGA
This sequence comes from uncultured Collinsella sp., assembly GCA_934650975.1. Lineage (GTDB taxonomy): Bacteria > Actinomycetota > Coriobacteriia > Coriobacteriales > Coriobacteriaceae > Collinsella. The sequence goes on from CAKUFW010000019.1 coordinate 10,048, forward strand.
CCGTCTTGCTTACCGAGCTTGGAGACGTTGCAAAAACGTACGGATGGACGGTTATTGATGTTGTGGCGAGTGGCAATTTAACCGACAAGATAAAGCGTGCATTGCGCGATCGCTTGCCCCGTGCTGACGTTAGTCTACGAGCGAACTTGGGACTCATCTCCGCCCAGGCGGATTTTGCCGAGCCTGCCGACCAGCCCGATATTCGTGAGGTACTTACAGAGGCGGCGACGCGGTTGACCGCTAAAGGCAGTGGACTGCTGGTGACGGTCGACGAAATCCAGGATGGTTCGGAAGACGAAATTCGCGAACTCGCGGTTGCGGTGCAGCATTTGATTCGCGAGCGTCAAAACATTGCTTTCGCCTTTGCGGGTATTACAACGGGTGTTATGAATCTTATCAATGGAAGGTCCCTGACCTTCCTGCGCCGTGCCAAGGCGGAGGAGCTGGCCGCGATTCCAGTTGCTGAGGTTGCCGACTCGTTCGAGAAAACTTTTTCTCAAAAGGGGATTGATGCAAGCGAGGCTCTCATCAATAAGATGGCTTACGCGACTCAAGGCTATGCGTATCTGATTCAACTTGTCGGATATGGTGTGTTTGCCGAGGTAAAACGCCATGCGACGGAGTCCCTGACGCTTACGGAGAAAGATTGCGATAACGGTATCGCGCGTGCGTACCGGGATTTTGACGACGCTGTACTGCTCCCCGCGCTCGATGAGCTGCCGCAGCGCGCCATAGAATACTTGCTCGCCATGACGCAGGACGAGGAAAAATCGGGAACGGGAACAATCGCAAGGCGCATGGGGCTCGACCCCGCGCAGCTCACGTCGACGCGAAGATTGCTGATTGGACGACAGGTTGTTGAGGCTCCCAGCAGGGGATTGGTTCGTTTTGCAATTCCGCGCCTTCGCGAGTATTTGGTAGATAATCGCGAAGAGCTGCTGTCGCGGTTCTAAGCAGGTGTTCGCTGGCAGCTAGACGCCTTGTTTGTGAGGATTTTGACATGACAAAAGACGATAGGCAGGCGTTTGAGGTGCCCGACAGACTCTTCGAATATGTGAGGGCAGTCGTCGATAATCGCGCGCTTGCAACAGTGCTGCTCTTTTTGCTGAGCCTGTTGTTGATCGGTATCGACAATATCGTCGGTATCTTGGCGGTGCTACTCATCGGCTTTTTGCTGATTGACCGTTTTGAAATCGTGCGCCGTTGCGTGGTGATTGGCGGTGCAGCATGGGTCATCACGCTGGCGATTGGGGCGATGGCGCTTGGCGGCATTGAAGGACCGGTGCTGTTCGATGCCGGCTTTGTGTTCAACATGCTCGGCTTTGTCCTGGCGCTTGCCGTGTGCGTTGTGTTCTTTTGTGGTCGCGCACTGTACTACCAAGGCTATGAGCAGGGTGAACAGCATGCCGACCGCGTGCTTGCCGAGCGTGTCCAGGAGCGCCTGATCGATCACCCCGACGCGTGGGACAACATCGACGGCGATTTTCTAGAAGTCGAGGGCGCGCTCAACAAGGTTCGTGATTGCGAGCGCAAAGTCCAGCGGGCCCTGCGCGACGAGTCACATCGCAAGGATGATTTGGTCACCTACTTGGCGCACGACCTACGCACGCCGCTTGCCAGCGTGGTGGGCTACCTCTCCCTGTTGCAGGAGGCTCCCGATCTGCCAGTTGAGCAGCGTGCGCGCTTTACGGGTGTGGCGCTCGACAAGGCTCACCGGCTCGACGCGCTCATCGAGGAGTTCTTCGACATCACGCGCTTCGATTTCCACGACATCGTGCTTACCCGCGGCTACGTCGACCTGGGATTGCTGCTGGCGCAGGTGGCCGACGAGTTCTACCCCATCCTCAACGAACAGCACAAGGAGGCCCGGGTCGATATCTGCGAGGATCTGACGGTGCTCGTGGACGGCGACAAGATGGCCCGCGTGTTCAACAACATTATGAAAAACGCCATCGCCTATAGTTACGAAGGATCGGTTATTACAATTGAAGCCGGGCGCCAAGACAACGGCGGCGTGCGGGTGCGCTTTATCAACCAGGGCGATCCTATTCCCGAGGCAAAGCTCAAGGTGATCTTTGAGAAGTTCTATCGCTTGGACGCGGCGCGCGCGACCAATCGAGGTGGCGCTGGGCTGGGGCTTGCCATCGCCAAGGAGATCGTTTCGGCGCACGGTGGCAGTATCGCGTGCGAATCGACGCCCGAGCATACCGTATTTACCATTGAGCTGCCCGCCGCGTAGCGAAGGCGACCTTACAAACACCTGACAATGCGCTCACGTGCGTATGAGCCGCAATTTCTACTATCGATACTGCTGAATTGATATCGATGTGGAGGTATGCGGTATGACGGCTGCTGCGGCTATGGAGCCTACGGAGCTCGAGGAACTCATGGAGGCGCAAGCCGAGGCCGCGCACGAGCGCGAAGTTGGGGATGCGACTCACCCCACGGCGCAGGACCTTGCCGCCTCGCCGACGCGCATCGATGTTGAGGGCCTTGACCTGTTTTACGGCGACCATCATGCGCTCAAGGACGTGAACATCAAAATTCGCGACAAGCAGATCACCTCGTTCATCGGGCCTTCGGGCTGCGGCAAGTCAACACTGCTGCGTTGCTTTAACCGCATGAACGATGGCATCAAGGACTGCCGCATCGAGGGCAGGATTGCACTCGACGGTCAGGATATTCTTGGCGACTACGACATCTGCCGCCTGCGCCAGCGCGTGGGTATGGTGTTCCAACGCCCCAATCCGTTTCCCATGAGCATCTACGACAACGTCGCCTACGGTCCTCGCGGCATGGGCGTGCGCGACCGCGTCGTGCTCGACGAGCTGGTCGAAGACTCCCTGCGACGCGCCGCACTGTGGGACGAGGTCAAGGACAAGCTCAAGGAATCGGGTCTGGGTCTTTCGGGCGGCCAGCAGCAGCGTCTGTGCATTGCCCGTGCGCTGGCCGTGCAGCCCGACATTCTGCTGATGGACGAGCCGACCTCGGCGCTCGACCCCGTATCGACGCTGGTGGTGGAACAGCTGGCCTGCGAGCTCAAGGAGACCTGCACGCTGGTGGTCGTTACGCACAACATGCAGCAGGCTGCGCGCATCTCCGACTCGGTCGCGTTCTTTTTGCTGGGCGAGCTGGTGGAGCATGCGCCCACTGCCCAGCTCTTCAAAAACCCGGCCGATCCGCGCACGGCGGATTATTTGACGGGCCGTTTTGGCTGATACCATCTAGTACAGACACCTTTAGGGTTAAGATGCGGTCATGCCGGCCGCAAAGGGGTTCAACATGATTTACTACGTCGAGGACGATGACAACATCAGGGATTTGACGGTCTATGCACTGCGCAAGCAGGGAATCGAGGCCGAGGGCTTTTCGTGCGATGGCGAGTTTAAGGCCGCCGTGGCGCGACGGGTGCCCGATGCTGTGCTGCTCGACATCATGCTGCCCGATACCGACGGCTTGGCGATTATGCGTCGTCTGCGTGCCGATCGCCTGACGGCGACGGTGCCCATTATGATGCTCACTGCCAAGGACACTGAGCTCGACAAGGTCATGGCGCTCGATGGCGGTGCCGACGATTATCTGACCAAGCCGTTTTCGCTCATGGAGCTCGCCAGCCGCTGCCGTGCGCTGCTACGCCGCGGCGGCATGGTCAAGCAGGCGAGTGATGTGCTCAGCGTGGGCGATATCGTGCTTTCGCCCAGCCATCGCGAGGTAACTGTTGCCGGCGAGCCGCTCAAGCTCACCCTGCGCGAGTTCGACCTGCTCGAGTACCTCATGCGCAAACCTGGCGTGGTCTTTACCCGCGAGTCGCTGCTGCAGAGCGTATGGGGCTGGGACTTCGACGGCGGTTCGCGCACCGTCGACGTACATGTGCAGACGCTCCGCCAAAAGCTCGGCGAGCGTGCGAGCGCCATAGAGACCGTGCGCGGCGTGGGCTATCGTCTGGCCGAGCCTTCTGCCGGTGACGATGCCGAAGAAGCCGGCAGCGCGGCTACCGTATCGGAGGAGTAACCCGTGGTCTTCGCCCCCCAGGGAAAACGCACGCTGTCGCATCGCGTGTTTGCGACGATTTTTGTCTGTGCTATGGCGGTTATCGTGGCGTTTACGGTGCTGGGCGCGTTCTTTGTGCAAAATACCCTGGCGGATGCCACGAGTGCCAATCTGGCGCAGGAAACTGAGCTCATTGCTGCCGCCCTCGACGAGCAGCAGGAGCCCATCCCGTTCTTGCGTAGCCTCGATCGCGAGGACTTGCGCATCACGCTGATTAACAAGGATGGATCGGTTGCCTACGACAACGAGGCGTCACCTTCGATGCTGCCCAATCACGGCGATCGCCCCGAGGTCGCCGAGGCCTTCGAGAGCGGCTCGGGCTCCGCGGAGCGCGCAAGTTCTACGCTCGATGAGATCATGTTGTATCGCGCCGTGCGTCTTGATAACGGTCAGGTTGTTCGTCTGGCGCAAGCTCAACCCGGCGTTGCGGCGATTTTGCTGTCGATGGTGGCGCCGATGTTGCTTATCGCGGCAGCAGGTGCTGTGCTCTCGTTTTTCCTGGCGCGTCGCGAATCCCGTGCCATTATTGCGCCGTTGCAAGAGGTGGATCTGGACCATCCACGCCGCAGCTACGAGCATGCCTATGCCGAGATGGTTCCCATGCTCGAGCGCATTGAGTCGCAGCGCCAGGAGCTTAAACGCCAGATGGCGGTGCTGGCGGACAACGACCGTATGCGCCGCGAGTTCACGGCAAATATCACCCACGAGCTCAAGACCCCGCTCACCGCGATCTCGGGCTATGCTGAGCTCATCGCAAATGGCATGGTCGAGGGCGAGGACGATCTGCGCACCTTTGGCGGCCGCATCTACCGTGAGGCAGGCCGTTTGGCAGCGCTCGTCAACGACATCCTCACGCTTTCCAACTTGGATGAGGCCGAGCGCGCAACCGAAGGCGAGGCGGTGCCTATTGGCTCCACGGAGCCCATTGAGCTTTCGCGTGCTGTCTATGCGGTCGAACAGCGTCTTGAGCAGGTCGCCCGCCAGGCAAATGTGGCGATAGGCCATGAGACCAAGCCCGTGGTCATCGAAGGCGTATCGCGCCTGATCGATGAGCTCATCTATAACCTGGCGAGCAACGCCATTCGTTACAACCGACCCGGCGGTACGGTGACGCTGCGGTGTGGAACCAACGACGAAGGGCATCCGTATCTGTCGGTTGCCGATACGGGTATTGGCATTGCGCCCGAGGAGCAGGGTAAGGTGTTCGAGCGTTTCTATCGTGTGGACAAGAGCCGCTCCAAAGCGCGCGGTGGAACGGGTCTGGGCCTAGCTATCGTCAAGCATGCCGCCCTGTACCATCATGCGACGCTCGATCTGTCGAGTGAGTTGGGCGTGGGAACCACCATCACGGTGACGTTTCCCGTGCAACAGGACGAGCCGTTTGCGTAACGACGCGGTAAACGCGTGAATATGACGCCGCATCGGGGTTGCCGGTGCGGCGTTAATGTTGCGCAACAATGGTGTAAGCGCTGTATCTTATGTATAGAGTTCTGACTTGGCAAAAAGATGCGATATCATACGAGCAGTTTTGTCGATATGAACTAGGGAAATGAAAGGCAAGCTGCATGACCCTTCTCGAACTGTTCCAGCTGCTTAAAAAGCACATCAAGCTGGTCATCGCCCTTCCGGTGGTCTGCGCGATCGCCATGGGCGTCGTGTCCTTCACCATGATGGACAACACCTACACCGCCACGACGAGCATGTACATTCTCGCCAAGACCGACGGTAGCCAGACGAACTACTATAGCGACCTGTCGGCGAGTCAGATGCTCTCCAACGATATCGCCACGCTGCTCGATAGCGACAGCGTCAAGAGCGGTGCTGCTAAGGAGCTGGGCCTTTCCAACCTGAACGATTACAAGGTGAGTGTTACGAGCGAGACCACGACTCGTGTCATTTCGCTGTCCGTGACCGGCGCCAGCCCCGATGGCGCTGCTGCCGTCGCCAACGCCATTGCCAGCTCGGTGTCTACCGTGGCTCAGGACGTCGACGCTGCCCAGGCCGTCAACGTGATCGATAAGGCAAAGATCCCCAGCCAGCCCAGTGGCCCCAACCGCAAGCTCTACATCGCGGTCGCCGCTCTGGCCGGCCTGTTTGTCGCCGTCGCTATCGTCGTGCTGCTTGACATGCTCAACACCCGCGTCCGCTCCGTCGACGATGCCGTCGAGCTGCTCGGCGTGCCCGTTATCGGTCGTTTCCCCGTTGTGAAGGGCGGTAAGTAATTCATGGCCCGTAAAAAGAAAACCAGCGATACCCTCGCCTTTAGCAACGCAGCCAAGACGCTGCTGGCTAACATTCGCTTTGCGAGCGTCGATACGCCGATCAAGTCCATTACCGTGACGTCCTCCATCCCCAACGAGGGCAAGTCCACCATCGCGGTCAACCTGGCTCAGGCCATTGCGACCAGCGGCAAGAGCGTCCTGCTCGTCGAGTGCGACATGCGTCATCGTACGCTTGCCAACCTGCTGGGCCTCCGTCATTCCGGTGGCCTGTACGCCGTTCTTTCCGACCAGATGTCCATCGACGAGGCCGTCGTCGACACCGGTCAGCCCAACTTCTTCTTCCTCGATGCCGAGCCGCGCATTCCCAACCCGGCCGACATCATCGCCTCGCGCCGCTTTGCCAAGCTGGTTGCCGCGCTGGAGGAGAAGTACCAGTACGTCATTTTCGATACGCCGCCCGTGGGCACGTTTGTCGATGCCGCCGAAGTTGCTGCGATTACCGATGGCACCATTTACGTTATCCGCGAGGACTTCGCTAAGCGCAACGAGATTCTTGCCGCCTTCGATCAGCTCAACAAGGCCGAGGTGAACGTGATCGGTACGGTCATGAACTGCTGCGAGACTTCGAGCCATGACTACTATTACTCCTACTATGGTGATGATAAGGGTCAGAATAACGCTGTTGCCGGGGTCAACCCTGCTATTGGCGGTGCCGCTGCAACGGGCACCCCTGCGAAGGCGAAGCGTTTTAAGAAATAGCAACGACGCAGATAAGAGGGCGATATGCGAGACATCCACTGCCATATCCTGCCCGGTGTTGACGACGGCGCGGCGAACCTCGAGCAAAGCTTGGCGATGCTCGAGGCGGCCCGCGCCGTCGGCGTTACGCACATGGTGTGCACGCCGCATTGCCGGGACCCGTACTTTGACTTTGACAAAATGTGGGAGGCCTATCGGCTGCTTTGCGCGCATGCGGGCGATATGCATTTGCAGATGGGCTTTGAGGTCAATCATGCCAAGCTCATGGATCTGGGTATCGAATGGGCCGATCGCCTGCATTTTGATGGCTCAAACGAGTTTTTGCTTGAGCTCTCGACGCGTGCTGATTCGTACGACTTTGAGGAATACGAGAACACGATCTACGACTTGCAGTGTCGCGGTTACCAGGTGATTATTGCCCATCCCGAGCGCTATCGTGCGATCCAAAAGGATGTGAGTGTGGCTGAACGCCTGGTCGATCTGGGTTGCAAGCTGCAGGCTTCGGCAGACTTTATCGCCGGCGGACGGTTCGGTCGCGAAAAGAAGCCGGCGCAGCGCCTGTTTAAGCAGGGTCTGTACAGCTATATCGCGAGCGATGCCCATAACGTGGGCCACTACGATTGCCTGGCAAAAGCGCGCGCGAAGTTTAGTGTGGGAGCCCATTTCCGCTAAAATCTGTCCCCAACGTTCGAATTGAATGAAGGGGCTGCTATGGATATCCAACTTGAGACGGGTTGCTTTGAAGACGCGGCGCTGGTGCGCCGCGCCGTTTTTATGGACGAGCAGGGCTACGAAAATGAGTTTGACGCTATCGACGAGGCTCCGAGCTGCATCCATGTGACGCTCTACGTTGATGGCGAGCTTGCCGGTTGTTCGCGCGTGTTTCCCGAGGAGCTGGAGCGCGTGGCCGACGCGGAGGCTCCGGTGTCGCCGGCGTGCGATATGGATGAAGGCGTCGCGGCGGGGGAGACCTATATTATGGGCCGCGTCGCGGTGCTGCCCTCGATGCGTCGTCGTGGTTTGGCGAGCAAGATTATCGAGGCCAGTGATGCCGCCGCGCGCGATGCCGGCGCCAAGCTCATAAAGTTGCACGCACAGGAATACGTGCTACCGCTCTACGCCAAGGCGGGCTACACGCAGATCGCCCCGGTAGATTACGAGGACGAAGGCCAACCCCACGCCTGGATGGCCAAACTGCTGGGCGACAGATAGGGACGTTCCTTTTCTGCCGGCAGTTGGGGACACTCCTTGGCATCTGCCGCACCGGTCGAGCTCAACATACAGTTTTTCGATTCCGTATGTATATATGCGCGCTAATGGGTTATAAAATCTAAGTCTGAACATAGCAGGTCTGCGATGCGGCTCGGGCAACCGGGCCGTTTTTGCGGGCAGGGGTAGCGCGAAAGGACTGCACATGCGTCAATTTAAGACCGAGAGCAAAAAACTGCTCGACCTCATGATCAACTCCATTTACACCAATAAGGAAATCTTCCTGCGCGAGCTTATCTCCAACGCGAGCGACGCCGTCGACAAGCTCAACTTTAAGAGCCTTCAGGATCCGAGTGTCAAACTCGACCAGGGCGACTTGGCCATCCGTGTTTCCTTCGATAAGGATGCCCGCACCATCACGATCTCGGATAACGGTATTGGCATGACCGCCGAGGAGCTCGAGCGCAATCTGGGCACCATCGCCCATTCCGGCTCCGAGGAGTTTAAGACCGAGAACGCCGAGCAACAGGGCTCCGATGTCGACATCATCGGTCAGTTTGGCGTGGGTTTCTACTCCGCCTTTATGGTCGCCAGCCACGTGAAGGTCGTCAGCCGCGCTTATGGCGAGGATACCGCCCACGTTTGGGAGTCCGACGGTCTTGAGGGCTACACCATCGAGGATGGCGAGCGTGCTGAGCACGGTACCGATGTCATCCTCACGCTGCGCGAGAACGAGAAGCTCGACGCCGACGGCGAGGCCGAGACCTACGATCGCTTCCTGACCGAGTGGGGCCTCAAGAGCCTGATTCAGCAGTACAGCAACTATGTGCGCTACCCGATTCAAATGATGGTGAGCAAGAGCCGCCAGAAGCCCAAGCCCGAGGACGCACCGGATGATTACACGCCCGAATACGAGGACTACCAGGAGCTCGAGACCGTCAACTCCATGACGCCGATCTGGAAAAAGCGCAGCTCCGACGTTGAGCAGAAGGATTACAACGAGTTCTACAAGTCCACGTTCCACGACTTTGACGATCCCGCGCGCACTATCAGCTTCCACGCCGAGGGCACGCTTGAGTACGATGCGCTGCTGTTTGTGCCGGGTCGCGCCCCGTTTGATCTGTACAGCAAGGACTACGAGAAGGGCCTGGCGCTCTACAGCTCTAACGTGCTGATTATGGAGAAGTGCGACGACCTGCTGCCCGACTACTACAACTTTGTGCGCGGTGTCGTGGACTCTGCCGACGTGACGCTCAATATTTCGCGTGAGACGCTGCAGCAGAACCGTCAGCTCAAGGCCATTGCCAAGCGTGTCGAGAAGAAGATCACCGCCGACCTTGAGGACATGCGCGACAACGACCGCGAGGCATACGAGAAGTTCTTTGAGAACTTTGGTCGCGGTCTTAAGTACGGCATCTACTCGAGCTACGGCATGAAGGCCGACGAGCTCGCCGACCTGCTGCTGTTCTGGTCTGCCAAGGAGCAGAAGATGATCACCTTGGCCGAGTACGCCAAGGGAATGCCCGAGGACCAGAAGGCCATCTACTATGCTGCCGGCGACTCGCGTGAGCGCCTGGCCAAGATGCCCGTGGTGAAGGGCGTGCTCGACCGCGGTTACGACGTGCTGCTGCTGACGCAGGACGTGGATGAGTTCACCTTCCAGGCTATGCGTGAGTACGTGGCTGCCGATATGCCCAAGGTCTACGAGGATGACGCTGCTCGCGAGGCTGCCGAGAAGGCAGTTGCCGATGGTGCCGAGCCTGAGGTCGAGGATCGTCATCTGGAGCTTAAGAACGTCGCGACCGGCGATCTTGACTTGGCGACCGATGACGAGAAGAAGGAGGCCGAGGACGCCACCAAGGAGAACGAGGACCTCTTTGGTGCCATGAAGGAGGCGCTCGGCGACAAGGTCGAGAAGGTTGCCGTCTCTGCGCGTCTGACTGATGCTCCCGCCTGCATCACCACCGAGGGTCCGCTTTCGCTCGAGATGGAGAAGGTGCTTCAGAAGGGTCCCGAGGGCGCGCCCGACGGTATGCCCAAGAGCCAGCGCGTGCTCGAGCTCAACGCTAAGCACCCGGTCTTCGCCAAGCTCGTCGCTGCTCAGAAGGCGGGCGACGCCGACAAGATTAAGCAGTACTCCGGCTTGCTCTACGACCAGGCCCTGCTCGTCGAGGGCATCCTCCCCGAGGACCCCGTAGCCTTCGCTGCGGCCGTCTGCGACCTTATGTAGTTTGGGGATTACGCGGGCTTACCAGCCCGCGTAATCAGCCGACGCTGCAAGCCCGCCAGAGCGGCAATCTGCCTTTCAACTTCGGCGGCATGACCAGAAGGTCAATGCCGCCTCGTTTCAAGGCACCTTGCTCGCTCTGGCGGGCTTTCGCTGTCCGCGCCAAAACATCGGCGTTACCGTGGTAGTCATTGGGGACGTTCTTAAATGACTAGTCGGATAGCTAATTTGTGCGGGTTGTGGTTTTGTGAGCTGCGGGAATTTGAGATACTGTACATCTGTACGTTAACTCATCTTCGTAGTATATTGCTACCCGCAAAACTCAGCACCATTGTGCTGCGAGACGCTAAAGTGCCTCCGTACAATGGTTGTTAATAGCATGATTCGGCTAAACGACAGGATGGATGGTCCAAGCGTGAGTCTCGGCAGCAAACTATCCGATGCAAAGGTTTCCTTTGCGATCTTTAAACGCGACATCAAGCGATTGCTCGTGAACCCCGTCGCCCTGGTGGTTACCCTGGGCGTATGCGTCATTCCCTCGCTGTATGCCTGGTACAACATCGTTGCCAACTGGGATCCGTACGGAAACACCCAGGGCATTAAGATTGCTATCGCCAACAATGACCAGGGAACTCAAAACGACCTGGTGGGCGAGCTCAATGCAGGCGATAAGGTGGTCGATCAGCTCAAGGAGAACGACCAGCTCGGCTGGACCTTCGTTGACTCGGCGGCCGATGCCAAAGAGGGCGTCGAGAGCGGCGAGTACTATGCCGCCATCGTGATCCCCAAGAACTTCTCCGACAATCTCGTCTCGATGCTCGACGGCAATTACCATCAGCCCAAGCTTACCTATTACGTCAACGAGAAGAAGAGCGCCATTGCGCCCAAGGTCACCGACACCGGTGCGAACACCATCGAGGAGCAGATCAACGCGGAGTTTGTTTCTACGGTGGGCGAGACCGTGGCGGGTATCGCCAAGGATGCAGGCGTCGACCTTAAGAACAAGGCAACCCAGACTCAGGATTCGCTTGCAAGTTCGGTGTCCGAAGCATCCGACACTTTGGGCGAGGTGCGCGATTCGATTGGCGATATGAACACCGCCATCGACAAGACGAGCAGCTCGATTGCTTCGGCCGATGCCGCGCTGGCGGGCCTGCAGGGCCAGGCTCCCTCGCTGACGCAGGCAATCTCCCAGGGCAACGACCTGCTGGGCGAAGCTCGCACCACGGCTGGCAAGTCCATCACCTCGCTCTCCAAGGCGCTCTCGGAGGGCAGCATCGCGCTGAGCAAGACATCGGCTTCTGCGAACGCCGCGATTGGCAAGCTCACCGGTACGGTTACGTCCACGACCACTCGTATCGACAATTCGCTCGAATCCCTTCAGGCGACGATTGACCACAACAGCGCTGTCATCGAGCGCCTGCAGATTCTCGCCAACGATACATCGACGGGCTCCGAGGACGTTGACGCCCTTATCGCGTCGACCATCAATTCGCTTCGCGAGCAAAACCAGAAGCTGCAGAGCATCAAGGATGGCCTTTCCGCGCAGTCGAGCGCCATGGCAAACGACGCCACGGCAATCTCGAACGCGAGCGACGCGCTCAACGCGGCGATTCAGACTGGCACGACTAACCTCGGCCAGGCTCAAACCGATCTGGGGCAGAACGCACTGCCGAAGGCTTCGAGCGCACTTGATTCCTTTGCCGCCGTCTCGGGCGATCTGACCGGTATCGTGTCGGGCCTGACCCCCACGATTGCGAGCGCACGCGGCACGCTGGCGCAGCTCGATGCCACGCTCAAGCAGGCCAAGACCACGCTGACCCAGACCGACGCCTCCCTTGCCAAGGTTCAGGACAAGCTCGCGACCGCCGCCAACGACATCGCGGCGCTGCAGACCTCTGAGTCTATGGGCGAGCTGGCCGACCTGATGGACGTCGACGTCGATGACGTGGCGGACTTCATGGCATCGCCGGTGGAGCTGACGTCTAAGTCGATCTATCCGGTCAAGAGCTTTGGCTCTGGCATTGCGCCCTTCTACACCAATTTGGCCCTGTGGGTGGGCGGCTACGTGCTCATCGCCATCTACAAGCTCGAGGTCGATCGCGAGGGCATCGGCACCTTTACGGCGCGCCAGGGCTACTTTGGCCGCTGGCTGCTGCTGGTAATCCTCGGCGCGTTCCAGGCCATCATCGTTACGGTAGGCGACCTAGTCATTGGCGTTCAGTGCGTCAATCCGCTGCTCTTTGTGCTGGGCGGCATCGCGATCTCGTTCACCTACGTCAACATCATCTATGCGCTGTCCACTACCTTTAAGCATATCGGCAAGGCCATCGGCGTCATCCTCGTCATTGTGCAGATCCCCGGCTCGTCGGGCATGTATCCCATCGAGATGATGCCCGGCTTCTTCCAATGGCTGCATCCGCTGCTGCCCTTTACCTATGGCATTAACCTGCTGCGCGAGACCGTCGGCGGCATGTACTCGTTCAACTACCTGTTCAACCTGTGCATCCTGGGCGTCTTCCTTATCATTGCGCTCTTTATCGGTCTGCAGCTGCGTCCGCTGCTGCTCAACCTCAACCTGCTCTTTGATAAGCAGCTTTCCACGACGGGTCTTATGATTTGCGAATCCAACGACCTGCCGCGCCAGCGCTATTCGCTGCGCACGGCTATGCGCGTCATGCTCGATTCCGATTCGTACCGCCGTGAGCTGCTCGATCATGCGGTGGCGTTTGAGCATCGCTACCCGTACTACATCAAGGGCGGTTTCGCCGCCGTGGTAGGCGTGCAGGTCCTGCTCTTTGTGCTGTCGACGGTGCTCGATATCGACAATAACGGCAAGATCATCCTGCTGGTTATTTGGATTATCTCGGTTATTGCCATCTGTGGCTGGCTCATCAACATCGAGTACATCCGTGCAAGTCTCAATACCCAGATGCGTATCTCGGCGCTTTCGGACGAGGATCTGCGTCGCGAGATGCGCGAGCACACGTCTGCCATCCCTGCTGCCCGTCGCATGTTTGGCCTCAACGCCAGCGAGCGGGGGACCAAGGATAGCGACCAGCCTACGAGCCGCCTGCCGCATATCGGTGCGCATCGCAAGGCTCAAGATGTCGACGGCACCGACAACGTAAGCGGAAACGACGGGGACACCACCCCGCTTGGCAAGCACGCCAAAGGAGGTGAGGCATAAATGAAAAACATCCTGCACCTGTTTAAGCGCGATGTCCAAAACGTGTCTCACTCCGTGATCGGCATGATCGTCGTCATGGGCCTAATTATTGTGCCGTGCCTGTACGCATGGTTTAACATCGCCGGAAGCTGGGATCCCTACGGCAATACCGGTAACCTTAAGATCGCGGTGGTCAATACCGACGAGGGTTACGAGAGCGATCTGATTCCTGTCGAGATCAACGTGGGCGAAAACGTGACCGCCACCCTGCGCGGCAATGAGAACTTCGATTGGGTTGTCCTCAACGACCGCGATAAGGCGATCGAGGGCGTTAAGTCGGGCGCGTACTACGCTGCCGTCGTCATCCCCAAAACGTTTAGCGCCGACATGATGACGCTCTTCTCGACCGACGTGAAGCACGCCGACATCGAGTTCTACGAGAACCAAAAGGCCAACGCCATCGCCCAGATTGTGACCGAAAAAGGCTCGAGCGCCGTCCAGAGCCAGGTCAACGAGACCTTTACCGAGACCATCACGACCATCGGTCTTAAGACCGTGTCCAGCTTGCTCGACTATATGAGCACCGACCAGGTGAGCAACTTTATCGCCAACCTGTCCTCGACGTTGGGCGATTCGGTCGAGGACCTGCAGGATGTTCAGGCGAACGCGACGTCGCTCGCGGGCATTTTGAGCTCCACGTCCGATTCGCTCACGTCGGCGGGCGGCATGCTCAAACAGACGGGCACCGTCGATGAGTCGACGAAGCAGCTGATGGAGCACGCCAAGAGCGGTATCAATGATTCCAAGGAAGCGCTCAAGGCCGCCAACGATGCGGTTGACGCAGCCATTGACGGAAGCGCGGAGTCGTTTGACAACGTGTCCGCCGAGCTCGCGAAGGCATTCGATGCCGCGAATCAGCATGTCGACCTTACGGTGTCTCAGCTCAACGAAGCCGCGGCGGCGCTCAAAACGCGCGCTGACGATATCGACGCGATGGCCGATCAGCTCCGCAACCTTGCCGACCAGGTGAGTGACGACAAGCTCAAAGACGGTCTCAAGTCTGCTGCGACGTCGCTGGGCAGAATTGCCGTGGAGTACCGCAACAATGCGAAGGACCTGACGGCCACGGCGAAGTCCCTCTCCGACAGCATGGCGGAGGTCAATGCGTCCCGTGCCGAGGTCGACCAGGCCATCGCCGATGCCAAGGCGGGTATCTCGGGTGCCAAGTCCGATTACGATTCCACATTCTCGGTCAAGGCCAAGGAGCTCAAGAAGACCATTTCGGGCGTTCTGGATTCCCTGAACGGTATCTCGGGTGACCTGGATAGCGCCGTGAGCGGTCTGACTGATGCTTCCGGCTCGCTCGCGAAGGGCCTCTCCAAGGCTGCAAAGCTCGTCAACAAGGCTTCCGATCAGCTGGGCGAGGCGTCGGAAAAGATCAGCGCCTTTAAGGACGAACTCGACGGCGCCCTGATGTCGGGCGACCTGGCGACGATCAAGACGATGATCGGCAGCGACCCCGAGGGTCTCGCCGTGTCGCTTTCCGGCCCTGTGGCGCTCGACCGCAAACCGGTCTATCCGATTCGCAATTACGGCTCTGCCATGGCGCCGTTCTACACGATTCTGTCGCTGTGGGTCGGCTCGATTGTCCTGGCAGCCATGATGAAGGTTTCGGTTAACGATGAGCTCATCAACGAGCTCGTCCCCGTGCGCCTGCACGAGATCTACCTGGGCCGTTATCTGTTCTTTGGCGGTCTGGCCTTGCTGCAGGCAACGCTCGTGTGCGCGGGCGACATTCTGTTCTTTGGCATCCAGTGCGACAACCCGCTGCAGTTTGTGCTGGCGGGCTGGGTCGCGAGTCTCGTGTTCTCCAATATCGTCTACACGCTTACGGTTTCGTTTGGAGATATCGGCAAGGCCCTCGCCGTCGTGCTACTGGTCATGCAGGTCGGCGGTTCGGGCGGTACGTTCCCCATCGAGATGACCGGCCCCGTGTTCCAGGCGATCTATCCGTTCCTGCCGTTCACCCACGGCATCAACGCGATGCATGCCGCCATGGCCGGCGCCTACCATATGGAGTATTGGATTGAGCTCGGCATCTTGGCGGGCTACCTGATTCCGTCGCTCGCCCTGGGCATCGTCTTCCGTCGCCCAGTCATCAAAGCCAACGACTGGATCATCGAAAAGCTGGAAAGCACCAAACTTATCTAGTTCAACAAGGTAATCCTTGATGTTTTGGCAAAGCCAGCGAGCGAGCCGCATTTGCGCCAAGGTGACGTGAAATTATTTAGTTACGCGGTTTTGCCAAACCGCGTAACGGCTCGACGCTGCAAACGGCCCTAAGCGGCAATCTGACGTTCAATTTCAAGGGCGCGACCAGAAGGTCAGCGCCCTTTCATTTCACGTCACCTTGCTCGCTTAGGGTCGTTTTCGCTGACGTTGCCGAGACATCGAGGTAATTCAAGTTGGTACTTTAGTGGGCTGGATTGCGATGCAGTGCTGGTTGTTGCTACAGTAGCGGGGCGTGCCGGGGGTCCGGTGCGCCCTGTTTTTATTTGACCATGAGGCGGCACGCGGCTATATGCGTGCGGACACCACGCCCAGATTGAGCGCGAGGATGCCCTATGGCCCAGCATGCCACCGACAATATCGAAATGATGCCCGATAGCCCTGTTGCCCGCGAGGACCTGGGTGCGGGCGGCACCTCCCGCGGTGCTGGCGCTCGCTCGCCGCTGTTCTGGAAAGTTTTGCTGCTTTCGGTGGCGGTCGTCTGGGGCTACTCCTTTACGACCATGAAGGATGCGCTCGATACCATTCCGGTGTTCGAACTGCTCTACGTCCGTTTTCTGCCTGCCGCGCTGGTTATGTTCGGCATCTTCCACAAGCGCATCATCGCGCACCTCAACGCGCGTAACCTCATCGTTGGACTTGGGATGGGTACGCTTATGTGGGCCGCTTATGCCCTGCAGACGGTCGGTCTGGCACACACTACGGCAGGCAAGAACGCTTTTTTGACGGGCACCTACTGCATTCTCGTGCCTTTCGCGAGCTATTTCCTGAGCGGCGAAAAGCTCACGCGCTATAACCTGGGTGCCGCGCTGTTGTGCCTGGCGGGCATTGGCCTCGTGGCGCTTGACAGCGTCGAGTTCAATATCGGCGATGCCATTACGCTAGGCGGCGCGGTCTTCTTCGCGATTCAGATGGCGGTGACCGCCAAGTACGGCCGCAAGATGGACATCAACGTCATCACGTTTTGGATGTTCGTGGGCAATGGCGTCTTGAGCCTGGTTTCGTCGCTGCTCTTTGAGACCCAAGCGCCCGCGTCTGTATGGACGCCGAGCTTTACCGCCGTGATGGCCTTCCTCTCGGTGGGCTGTACGTGCGTGGCGCTGCTCATCCAAAATGTCGGTCTAGCACATGTCCCGGCCTCGACGGGCTCGCTGCTGCTCTCGATGGAATCGCCCTCGGGTGTGCTGTTCTCGGTGCTGTTAATGGGTGAGGCGCTCACCTCGCGCCTGCTCGCCGGCTTTGCGCTCATCTTCCTATCGATTATCTTGAGCGAGACGCACTTCGATTTCTTGCGCCGAAAGCCGCGCCCGCAATTGTAAACAACTTGTTGCGCCGAAAGCCGCGCCCGCAATTGTAAACAACTTGTTGCGCCGCCCTTCTGGGGCGGCATTTTTTATGCCTCGCCCTTAAAGTTGTTCTTTGCACTTTACGCTATCAAAGTGCTTGCTGCAAAAACGTTACTGGAGGGCATCTATGGCACCAGCTCTGTCCGATCTTCAACCGCAACCAGCGCCTCAGACCGCTGCGGTGGCGCAGACCGCTATCGGCGATGGCCTGGTCACAGAGGCTCAGGCATTTGCCGATGAGCTTGCCGCATGGCGCCACGACCTCCATCAGACGCCCGAGCTCGGTAACAACCTTCCGCAGACGTCCGCCTATATCCAGGCACGTCTGGACGAGATGGATATTTCCTATGCCGTACTTGTCGATGGCTCCTGTGTCGTTGGCCTCATCGGCGCCGGTGCCGTCGCAGCGGCCCAGGGCAATGGTACGTGCACAGACGAGCAGGCAGGTACGGTCATCATGCTCCGTGGCGATATGGATGGCCTACCCGTTGCGGAAGAATCGGGCGAGCCTTTTGCCTCCACCAACGGCTGCATGCACGCATGCGGTCACGATATGCATGCGACGGCGCTGCTTGGTGCGGCTCGTTTGCTAAAAGGCCGCGAGGCCGAGCTCGTAGAGGCCAACGCCACGGTTAAGCTGCTGTTCCAGCCGGGCGAGGAGACCTTTGAGGGCGCCCGTGCCGCCATCGCCGATGGTCTGCTCCAAAACCCGCGTCCCCAGGCCGCCTTCGCCATGCACGTCAACAGCCAGTCGCCGCTTGGCCTGGTGCTCTACGGAAGCCCGGCGCTCTCGGGCGTGTTTGGTTTTCGCATTACGCTCCAGGGCAAGGGCGGTCATGGCTCGAGCCCCGAGATCTGCATCGATCCCATCACGGCGGGCGTGCATGTGCACCTGGCGCTTCAGGAGCTCATCGCTCGCGAGGTGCCGGCTGCTAAAGAGGTCGCACTTACCGTGGGCAAGTTCGCTGGCGGTCAGGCCGCAAACGTCATTCCCGACACCTGCGTGCTCGAGGGAACGCTGCGCGGCTTCGATGTTGAGCTCATGGCACATCTCAAGGAGCGTATCGCCGAGGTCGTCAACGGCGTGGCCGCAACGTATCGCACCCCGGCGACCATCGAGACGCTCTCGGACGTTCCGCCGCTCGTGCTCAACGACGATATGACCCAGGCTTCGCTTGGCTATGTGGGCGCGGTGCTGCCCAAGGCCGCCTTCCTGCCGCTGTTCCATGCCATGGCGAGCGAGGACTTCGCACTTATCTCGAGCGAGATTCCGAGTGCGTACTTTACCGTGGGCGCAGCCGTGACCGATACGGATGAGCACTTTGCCCAGCACCATCCTAAGGCACGCTTCAACGATGCCGAGCTTCCCCTCGGTGCCGCGGCGTATGCCGCCGTCGCCTTAGGTTACCTCGCCGACCACCGGTAGCACCCAACCTTGCCTTTCAAGCCTGCGGGCATGGCCATAAGGCCTATGCCCTTGTCTTTCAAGGCAATCTTGGGCACTACCGGCGCCCGGCGCAGGCTATTCGTTTGTTTAAAAAGGAGCAGTATGTCCCAGCAACGTAAGTTCTTCCCCGGCTGGCTCGTGGTGGCCTCCGGCTTTGTGATCATGGCCACGTGCTACACCATTTTCGTCAACTGCATGAGCCTGTTCCAGCCGCTCATCGTCAGCGACCTCGGGATCACGCTTGCCCAGTACAACATCTCCAACGCCATCTCTACCGTGGTGAGCGTTATCGGATCGCTTGTCATTGGCCATGTTGCCGATAAAGTAAGCGGTCGCGTTTTGGGCTCCCTAACCGTTATCGCAACCTCTGCCGTTCTTGCCGGTATGAGCTTTGTCGGCGAGCTTTGGCAGGTCTACGTGCTCTTTGCCGTCTCGGGCTGCTTTGCCGTTGCCTCGACCCGTCTGCTCATTAGCCTGGTGACCGCCAACTGGTTTACCGCCAAGCGCGGCCTTGCCATCTCCATCGCGCTTTCGGGCTCGGGCTTTGGTGGCGCCATCCTCTCGCCGATCGTGAGCTCGCTGATCGTGAGCGTGGGCTGGCGTTCCGCCTTCCTGGTGCTCGCTGCTATCTGCATCGTTGCAGCGCTGCCCATTACTGCCTATTCCTTCCGCACCAAACCTTCCGAGATCGGCCTCAAGCCGCTCGGCGAGAACCCGGGCGATCCGTCCGTTTCCACCGCGGGCGATAAAAACGAGAAGGCCGCCCCCGAGGTCAGCGTTGGTTGGTCGCGCATCAAGAAGAGCCCGGCATTTTGGCTGCTCGTCGTCGCTTTCCTCTTTATGGGTCTGGTTAATGGCGCCATCCTGCCCAACCAGGTTACGAACATGACGAGTGTTACCGTCAACGGCGCCAAGATCGTCACGGGCGGCCACGACCCCATGTGGGCGGGTACCGTGCTTTCGGCCTACATGGTCACGGTCGTTATCGCCAAGATTTCGCTCGGTGCGATCTACGATCGCTTTGGCCTGCGTTTTGGCAACATCCTTGGCTCTGTTGCGTGCATTGTCGCCTGCATGGCGCTGTGCTTCCCGACGACAGACCTTGGCCCTATTGTGGCCGCCGTGAGCTTTGGTATCGGAACGTGCATGGGCACCATCACGCCCACTATCGCCGCGTCCAAGCAGTTCGGTATGGCCGACCTGGGTAAGGTCACGGGTACCATCACCTCGCTCGAGATGGTCGGTGGCACCGTGGGCGCCATTGTCTCGGGCGTGCTGTTCGATGCCACGGGCTCCTTTGCGAGCACCTGGATCGTGTGCCTGGTGTGCTCCGTGGTCATGCTCGCGTTCCTGCTGGCATCCGAGCCCATCGCCGCCAAGCTGCGCGCAAGCGCGGCAGGGGAGTAAACGCCTTCCACGCTTTTCTGTTTGCCCCGTTCTGTCCGTGGCGGCCTTGGGAGCCGAATGGCTGCTCGTACCATCATTCGGTTTCCAAGGCGGCCACGGGCAAACGAAACGGATCACATGCCGCGGCGGTGCATCTGGCCGAACGAGTCCCCATACCCTCGTTCGGTCAGATGC
>CAKUFW010000020.1 GCA_934650975.1 uncultured Collinsella sp.
ACCGAGGCCGTGCGCCGCGGCGTGACCTGCGTGACCGCGATGTCCGCGGCCAACACGTACGTGAGCGCCATCGAGGCCGTGCGCGAGGACCAGCAGGGTCACGGCAGCGCCAACGACATGGGCATGGACGTCATCGCCCTGCAGGACCTGCCGCAGTACACGGTGTAGAGTGACCTGTCCGGCCGGGGCGGGAGGGGCCGAGATTTCCCCCTTTCGCTCCGGCTGCAAGCAGAGTCGCTCAGGAGGAAACTCGGCCCCTCCCGCCCCGGCCTGCGGTGACTTGGTCGCACCGTGTGCTGCAGAAGGGGCTTTGCGCGATGACTTAGGCTAAAGAGGATGCGGATGTCGAGTGAGGATTTTGTTCCTTGGGGAGCTTGGATTTGGGCTCTACGTGGGACGGAATCCTCGCTCGTTTTGTTGATGGGACATTTTCCTCGCTCGGTTGCCCACGGACCGTGCGCCCCGGCTATTGCATCTTCGTGGTGAAGGTCGTCTTGCCGGCGGCGATGTGCACGTGGAGTCGGGTTCGACTGTCGCAGCTGATGAGGACGCCGACTTCGAACGGGGCTCCCGGATGCCGAGCAAGGCGGAAACCTGTCACCCCGGGCTTCCGCACAGAGTCGATTAGGGGAAGGGGCAACCTCGCCCGCGTCGTGCTTGCGATAGCTTGACAGGAATTATTACGCAAAATCTAAGATGTTTCAAAGACGCGAAGTAGATGATATATTTTACTTCGCGTTTCCTAATGGTTTTGAATTTTGCGAAGTAGGTTGCCATGAAACTTATAGATCGCCCGTTCTACATGAGCAAGCTTTCCAAGGTGGCAGGTACGCCTGATATCAAGGTGATCACCGGAATCAGGCGATGCGGGAAATCGAAATTGCTTGAGGCGTTTGCCAGCCAACTTCGTTCAAACGACCCCTCGGCCAACGTCATACACGTCAACTTCAATCTACTTGAGTTCGAGCCGTTGGCGGAATACCATGCGCTGCATACATATGTGGAAAAGCACTATATCGAGGGTTGCCGGAATATCGTCATGATCGACGAGGTCCAGATGTGTGAAGGGTTCGAGCGGGCTATCAACAGTCTTCATGCGTCAGAGAAATATGACATTTACATCACGGGATCGAATGCCTTTCTTCTCTCAAGCGACCTCTCGACGTTGTTCACGGGAAGAACGGTGGAGATCGAGGTCTTTCCGTTTTCACTTGCGGAGTTCTCGGCGTATCACGAGATCACTTCTCCAGCCGAGGCCCTTGCTCGCTATGTCCGCGAGGGAGGAATGCCGGGTTCCTATATCTACCAGGACGAAAGGATGCGTTTCTCATACATCTCGGATGTGCTTGAGACTCTTATCCTGCGCGACATCAGACAAAAATATCGTATACGTAATGCGGAGCAGCTTAAACGTTCCTGCGAGTTCCTGATGGATAACGTCGGAAACATCTCTTCTCTCAAGGGGATGGCGGCCGAGCTGTCACGAGCGAACCTTAAGATAAGCGACAAGACGCTGGCTGTGTATATCGACTACCTGTGTAATGCGTTTGCGTTCTACCGGTTTCGTCGCTTTGACGTCTCAGGAAAGAAATACCTGTCGACGGGAGATAAATACTACCTGGCCGACCATTCGTTTCGCTACGCCGCGCTTGGCACGAAAAAGCTCGATTTTGGCCATGTTTACGAGAATATGGTGGCAATCGAGCTTATGCGCCGCGGATGGGAAGTCTACGTGGGCGTTCTCTACCAAAAGGAAGTAGACTTTGTCGCCATCAGGCGTGACCGCCGTGTCTATATCCAGGTGAGTGACGACATTTCCCAAGAAGCGACGCTTAAGCGTGAGCTTGATCCGCTGCGACGGATTCGAGACGCCTATCCCAAGTGCGTCATCGCCCGAACAGGGCACGAAACGACTGATTGGGATGGCATCAAGGTCGTCGACCTGGCACGATGGCTTATGGGTGAATCAGGCGAGCTGGCCGTCTAGCACGCGATGACGCGGGCTGAAACGAACGAGCGAAGATAAAAACCCGGCGCGCCGCGGGGCACCCGGGGACCGCAGGGACGGGAGCAGCTATACTACTCTCAGTAGTTAAGGGTCGCGGATTCGCCGCGTCACCGCTCTCAACAGGAGGTCTTTGTTTATGGCAGATCAGAAGCCGGTTGTCGGGATCATCATGGGCTCCAAGTCCGATCTGGGCGTTATGGAAGGTTGCACCGCCGAGCTCGAGGCGCTTGGTGTGCCCTATGAGCTCGTCATTGCGAGCGCGCACCGCACGCCGGCGAAGGTCCACGAGTGGGCCTCGACTGCCGCCGACCGCGGCATCAAGGTGATCATTGCCGCTGCTGGCAAGGCTGCTCACCTGGGCGGTGTCGTTGCTGCGTTTACCCCGCTGCCGGTTATCGGCGTGCCTATGAAGACGAGTGACCTGGGCGGCATGGATTCGCTGCTGTCGATGGTGCAGATGCCTTCGGGCGTGCCCGTTGCCTGCGTTGCCATTAACGGCGCCAAGAACGCCGCCATCTATGCCACGCAGATCCTGGGCGCCTGCGACCCCGAGTACCGCAAGGTTATCGAGAAGATGAAGCAGGAGATGGCCGACGCCTAGGAGCTCTGCCATTCCGTTTGCAGCATAAGGAGAGCCATGTCCGACTATCAGGGAAAACGTTTTTCGGCTTCTCGGATTCCCGATCCAGCCAAGTCGGGAGGCGCCCATGCGCCGCAGCAGGGCCGGACATCCTCTCCGCAGCAGCCGCGCGCGCCGCGCCCCGTGACGCCGGCGAAGCGTCGTCGTCAGGATACGCCTGCTGCGTATCGACCCTCGTCATACAGCACGGCAAAGAAGCCGCCCCGGTCTTCGTCGCACGCCGCGCCGTCGGATTATGCTGAGCCGCCGCGCAAGAAGCGCCGCTCCGTCATCCCCATCCTGCTCATCATCATCGGCATCGGTCTGATTGTTGCCGCCGCCGCCATCTTTATCAATGCGCAGATTGGCTACAAGCAGGCGAGCGAGTCGTATCAAAAGATCGAAAAGCAATATGTGAGCGACAAGGACGCCAGTGGCGTGCCGATTATCGACTTCAATGCACTCGCTCAGACAAATCCCGAGGTTGTGGGCTGGATTTACGCACCCGGCACCAACATCAACTACCCTGTGGTGCAGACCAATAACAACTCCAAGTACCTCAATACGCTGTTCGACGGCACCGCCAATGCGTCGGGTGCCATCTTCTTGGATAGCGACGATACCGCGCCGGGCATGGTGGATCAGCAGACCACGATTTACGGCCATCACATGAACGACGGGTCGATGTTCAACGTGATCTCGGAGACCACCGATCAGGCGACGTTTGACAGTATGGAATACGTGTACTACATCACGCGCGATGCGACGTATAAGTTGCGCCCGCTGGCGACCAAGGTGGTCGAGGATACGTATGCCAAGGCGCGTACACCCAACTTTGAGGGCGATGATGGGCTGACGAATTATCTGTCCGAGATGCTCGATGGCGCCTCTGCCGTGGCGAGCGACGCGAGCGACCGTGCAGCTTCGGCAACCAAGGTCGTGACGCTTGTGACCTGCCGCTCGCTTTCACTGAGCAACACGCGCGCCGTCATGGTGCTCACGCCGGTCGAAGAATAAATTATCTGGGACAGGAAGTGGAAAAACAAAGGGAGAAATAATGCTTGAGAGTGGCAAATCGATGCCTTCGGTCGACGCTTGGCTTCGTGAGGCGAAGGCCGACGCTTCGGCAGCTGGCTGCGGTATGTACCTGACGCATAACGGCGTGGTACGCTCGACGCCCAAGTCCGAGGTGCGCGGGGTTGAGACCGATGGCGTGGCGCCTGGACACAAGGTGGGCGGCATGGTGTTTGGCTTCGATGCCAAAAAGGTGCAGGCCGCTATCGAGGCGACGCGTGCGATGCCGGGCATCGGCTATGTGCGCGTGTGGCTGGCAAGCGGCGAGCTTGCCGTGGGCGACGACATCATGCTCGTGCTCATTGGCGGGGACATTCGACCGCATGTGGTCGATGCGTTGCAGGCGCTCGTCGGTACCATTAAAAATGAATGCGTGAGCGAGGTCGAGCGCGAGGCGTAAGGCTCGGTCCACCGCGCGCCCTCAATAGAGAACAAAAGCCCGCCGGCAGCTTCTGAACTGCCGGCGGGCTTCGTGTGCATGGGTGGATGATTTGAGCCGGTATTGGGCGTCACACGCGCGTCGCATCCTTGGGACTCATGGTCATGCTCTGGAAGCGGTTTTCCATATAGTCGTTATCGAAGTACTTGCCATAGAACTGCGCGACAGGAATATCCGGCTCCGTGCCGTTGACGCGCTGATACCAATAATCGAGCGACTGCAGCGTCATGACACCGTCGACCAGCATAATGATGGTGAAGATGACGGTGGCGGAGTAGCGGCTCTTCCACGGAATCATGTTGATGAGCTTGAGCAGCCTCGGCAGCAGCAGCTTGATCCAGATAAGGCCACCCAGGCCCCACAGGCAGGCAAAGCCCGTGCAGGTGCGTCCGCCCGTAAGGACGGCGAGCGGGTCGGGCATGCCGAACAACTTCATGTGCGAGTAGCTCCACGAGACCACGCCAAACGAGGTCTGCATAAACCAGCCCACGAACACCTCAAAGCTCGCGCCGAGCACAGCGCTTACCAGAAAAATAATGATGTGGTTCTTTTTGTAGAAGCGGTTGAGCACCATGGTCATGAGTACGGCGCCAAAGCCGTAGATGGGGCTGAAGGGGCCAAACAGCATACCGGCGCGGTCCTGGTAGACGCCCGGGTCGTCGACCGTCATGTGCCAGATGTCCTCGGCGATCAGACCGAGTATGCAGCAGACGAAGAACACCCAGAACAGGTTGAAGTAGTTGAGCTTGATGTAGCCCTCGCCGGTCTCGTCGCGACCGAGCATGCCCTCGGCGGCGGCGTCACGGTCGAGCATCTCCTGCAGGCGGCGCTGCAGCTCGCGCTCCTGGCGCAGCGTGGGGTCGACGGTGGCCGAAAGCGCAATGAGGATGCCGAGCTGGATCGCGGGGCGCAGCAGGAAGGGCCCGATGCCCTGGAGCATCACGTCGACCAAAAGCTCGACGATGGTGAATGCAATAAGGATGTAAGACAGGCGGGCGGCGTTGCGGCGCTGGTTTTTGATAAGGTCCAGGCCAAAGATGATCAGGATGACGGCACTTGCCGCAGAGAGCATGATACCGGCGACGATGAGTCCGACCGCGACCAGCATATTGTCGCCGAGCTTTTCGGCGGCGTTGCCGTTAATGAGTGCGGTGATGACCTGCCACATGAAGGCGCCGACCGACGGGAGCGTGCCCACGCCGGACAGGATGCACAGGACGGCGTACACCTTAATGATGAGCGGGATCTTCTTGACCTCTGTGGCGCTGGGGACGCTGGGGTCGAGTTCGTTTCGATCCATACATAACCTTTCTCGCTTTGTTGCAGTTTTAAGGATACGCCGCCGACCTGCCAAAAGACAGGACGAACGTCCCAATTGCAGCTTTGTAATCCTCAACGGTGGACGCGGCGGCCATCTGGGGGCCTGGGAGCTTGCGCTGGACAGACCAATAAAATGTTTGGAAGCAAAACGGATTATTAGCTCGGTGGGCTTTTAAAAAGCGCTGCTCATGCGCTGGGGAGTGCGTCACACCGTGCGTATAATAAGGCGGGTAACGCCAAAATACGAGGCTCTGAGGGGATGCCATGTCTCAAGAAACCATCCGCGCGGCCGAGCGTGCCGCGGGACAGGTGAACACCATGTCGACGTATGATCCGGACTCCGACCAGCTGCATGAGGAATGTGGCATTTTTGGTGTGTGGGCGCCCGATCGCGACGTGGCTCGACTGACGTACTTTGGCCTGCGTGCGCTGCAGCACCGCGGCCAGGAATCGGCGGGAATCGCCGTGGGCGACGGCGGCACGGTTATGGTCCGTAAAGATCTGGGCCTGCTCGACCGCGTGTTCTCCAATGCCGACTTGTCGACGCTTTCCGGCCAGCTGGCCGTGGGCCACGTGCGCTACGGCACCGCCGGCGCCAAGAGCTGGGAAGCCTCGCAGCCGCACCTCTCGACCATCAATAGCGTGATCATCGCGCTCGCTCACAACGGCACCCTCGTCAACACCGACGAGCTGCGCCGCCAGCTGATCGAGCTGGGCGTGCCGTTCCTCTCCAACTCGGATTCCGAGGTCGCGACCAAGCTCATCGGCTACTTTACCCAGCGCACGGGCCATCTGCGCGAGGGCATTCGCAAGACCATGGAACTCGTGCGCGGCGGCTACGCCATGACGCTCATCAACGAGCAGGCGCTCTACGCCTTCCGCGACCCGCACGGCATTCGCCCGCTCGTGCTGGGCAAGCTCGTAGACGAGGGCCTGGACCAGGCCGATGCCGCATCCGTTTCGCAGCTGCCGTCGCAGGACGGCGCGGCGACGGTCGACGCCGCCGTCCATGTCACGCGCGCCGGCGGCTGGGTCGTCGCCTCCGAGACCTGCGCACTCGATATCGTGGGCGCCGAGTACGTTCGTGACGTCCGTCCCGGTGAGATTTTGCGCATCAGCGCCGAGGGCCTCGTGTCCGAGCAAGGCGTACCTGCTGCCGAAGAGCCCGCCAACTGCATCTTTGAGCAGGTCTACTTCGCTCGCCCCGACTCCATCATGAACGGCAAGAGCGTCTACGCCTGCCGCTACGACATGGGTCGCCAGCTGGCACACGAGGAGCCCGTCGAGGCCGACCTGGTCATCGGCGTGCCCGACTCCGGCCTGCCGCCCGCGGAGGGTTATTCGCACGAGAGCGGCATTCCCTTTGGCGAGGGCCTCATCAAGAACCGCTACGTGGGCCGCACGTTTATCGAGCCTACGCAGGAGCTGCGCGCCATGGGCGTGCGTATGAAGCTCAATCCGCTGCGCGACAACATCGAGGGCAAGCGCCTGGTCGTCATCGACGACTCCATCGTCCGCGGCACCACCATGGTGCAGCTCGTCAAGATGCTGCGCAACGCCGGCGCCAAGGAGATTCACATTCGCATCAACTCGCCCGAGGTCATTTGGCCGTGCTTCTACGGCATCGATACCGATGTGCAGTCGCAGCTCATCAGCGCCAACAAGACGGTCGATGAGATTTGTGAGTACATCGGCGCCGATTCGCTAGCCTTCCTTTCGGTCGAGGGCCTGCTGAAGGTCATGCCCAAGGGCGGTTACTGCGATGCGTGCTTTACCGGCCGCTACCCCGTGGCGATTCCCGAGAGCTTTGGCCGCGACAAGTTCATGGAGGGCTTTAAGCCCCGCAACCTGGACAAGCCGCTGCACTTTGACGACGACGCCGTGGTCGAGAAATACGTCGATCGCAGCTGGGAAGAGGAGCACGGCGAGGCCTAAAACCTGCCATTTGGGGACAGGTTTATTTTGGTAGGTTTTACCTGCTGTTTTGTTGATATGGCGGTGCGAGCTGCTATGGCGCGCGCCGAAATGAACGCAACTATGAGTACCGTCTCGCGCTTGTGCGGCGAACGGTAGTGGGAGAGGAAGGCTCAGATGAGCGACAGCAAACATGTGACGTACGAGGATGCCGGCGTCGATACCGCCGAGGGCGGCCGCGCCGTCGATGCGATTAAGCAGATGGTCAAGGACACCAACCGCCCCGAGGTCATCGGCGGCATCGGTGGCTTTGGTGGCCTGTTCTCGGCCGCCGCGCTTAAGGATATGGAAGACCCGATCCTGATCAGCGGCACCGACGGCGTGGGCACCAAGCTCGTGCTCGCCCAGATCATGGACCGTCACGAGACGGTAGGCCAGGACCTGGTCGCTATGTGCGTCAATGACATTTTGGCTTCGGGCGCCGAGCCGCTGTTCTTCCTGGATTACGTTGCCATCGGTCACATTGAGGCCGAGCACATGGCAAAGATCATCAAGGGTGTGGCCGACGGCTGCAAGCTCGCGGGCTGCGCGCTCGTGGGCGGCGAGATGGCCGAGCACCCGGGCGTCATGGCTCCGGCCGATTACGACCTCGCCGGCTTTACCGTGGGTGTTGTCGATCGTCCCAAGATGCTTGACCCCGCGAACGTTCGCCCCGGCGACGTAATCCTGGGCCTGCCTTCCACCGGCGTTCACTCTAACGGCTACTCGCTCGTGCGCAAGGTCATCGGCGTCGACGGCATCAAGCCGGGCACGTCCGAGGCCGCCGCTAAGGCCGAGGAGCTGAGCCGTCCGCTCGAGGAGCTCGGTGGCGTATCGCTCGCCGACGCTCTGCTGGCTCCCACGCGCATTTATGTGAAGCCGATTCTGGAGCTGCTCCGCGGCGGCGCTAACGTGCATGCCATTGCCCATATCACCGGCGGCGGCATCACCGAGAACCTCAACCGCGCGCTCGCCGACGACGTCGACGCCGTGGTCACCCGCAACGGCGCCGAGATGGGCTGGGATGTTCCGCCTGTCATCACCTACGTGTCGCGCCAGGCCGAGCTCGCGCCCAACGAGGCGTGCAAGACCTTCAACATGGGCGTTGGCCTGTGCCTGATCGTTGCTCCCGAGGACGAGGCCGCCGTGACCGAGGCTCTGGTCGCGCTCGGCGAGAAGCCGTTCCGCGTGGGCGAGTGCGTCGAGGGTTCCGGTAAGGTCGTGTACTCCGATGAGCGCTAACGAGCAGATGGCTGCTGCCGAGGGCCTGGGCTATGTGCCCTACACCCGTCCGACCGGCACCGATACGGCTGAGCCGCTTAAGATCGGCGTGCTTATCAGCGGTTCGGGTACCAACCTGCAGGCGCTGATCGACCTGATCGCCGCCGGCAAGCTCAACGCCTCGATTGAGCTTGTGGTGTCGAGCCGTCCTTCGGCCAAGGGCCTGCAGCGCGCCGAGCGTGCGGGCATCCAGACACTCACGCTGTCCAAGGATGTCTATGCCGACCCCATCGCCGCCGACGAGATCATCGCGCACGAGTTGCTCGAGCGAGGCTGCGAATATGTGGTCATGGCCGGCTACATGCGCATGGTGCACACGCCGCTGCTGGCGGCGTTCCCCAATCGCGTGGTCAACCTGCATCCGGCGCTGCTGCCGAGCTTTACCGGTGCCCATGCGATTGACGATGCGTTTGCTCGCGGCGTCAAGGTGACCGGCGTGACCGTGCATTTTGCCAACGAGATTTACGACAACGGCCCTATCATCGCCCAGCGTGCGCTGGCTGTTGAGGAGGGCTGGGACGTCGACACGCTCGAGGAGCATATCCACGCGATTGAGCACGTGCTGTATCCTGAGGTCGTGCAAACGCTCGCCGACGGCCGCGTCCACGTGTTGGAGAGCGGCAAGGTGGCAATTGATGCGGCGCGCTAGCGCGTGTAAATGGGTCGCCTAGGTTTCGTTGAGGTGTAAACAATCGGAATAGCCGATTGGGGCATATGGAATCACGTGTGACCCAATCGGCTTTTACTATCTCTTTGATTTCGGGCTCCTGATAACGTGACGGGTGGTCTCGAAAAATGAGGGCGGTTGGCTGCGCGCATGATATGGATATCAGCGGCGATATCTCCATCTCGATAAATAAAGATGGCTTCAAGTTGAGCATCGGTTCGGACTTCGAGGTGCGGCCCTGTTCAGCGAAAACTCTTACACTAACACTCATGCCGTGAGCTAGGATAACTAGCCGGTATAGGGTCACTTGAGCGGGTATGCGTCTGTTCAAGCGGCCTATTGGCTTGCTTAAGAAATAGTTAAACTACGTAGCGTACGGCGCGTGAGTGACTTACGACTCAGCGAAACTAAAGGGAATCGGAGAAGAAGGCCCATGTTTTGCCCCAAATGTGGTAGCAAAATCAGCGACGATGCGCGGTTCTGTACCGAATGCGGTCTGCCCTTGGGCGGGCTCTCGGGCAAGACTGCGGCCGAGGAGGGGCCCAAGGCCGAGCCGTCGGAGCGAGAATCATCGTCCGCTGAAGTCATATTGGAACCCACAGATACCAAAACGGACTCTGCGATAGGATCCGCGAATGCCGAGTCCACAGCGGAACCGAGCCCCGAGCCGGTCTCGAAGACCGCGAGTAGCGGTCACTC
The DNA here is from genome assembly GCA_934650975.1 of uncultured Collinsella sp. GTDB lineage: Bacteria > Actinomycetota > Coriobacteriia > Coriobacteriales > Coriobacteriaceae > Collinsella. The sequence continues at coordinate 10,061 of CAKUFW010000020.1, forward strand.
CCAGATGTACAACTTCTTTATGCGACGCTGTCAGGTCGGTAACCGCCTGGTGCCGCAGTTTGCTATCATGATCGCCGCTTTCATCGCCGCGGCAGGCATCGCTTACGCTGCTTTCATGCTCTACAAGAACGTCATCGAGCCCAATCTCCAGCAGCAATCCGTGCAACAGGAGCAAGCGACCGAAAGGCCCAAGAAGGACGAGAGAGCGGCCGAAGAAGTTGTCTATACGCTGGAGGAAAAGTCATTGACGGTGTCTGCTCCGGTCGACCCTATGCTCAACCAGGGCGAGCGGGCTAACATGGAATGGTCTTATCCGCAACTTAAGAGCTCTGCCCAAGACGACGTCGCAGACAAAATTAACAAGGCGATTCTCGAGCCCCTTCAAATTGATGCGGAGCGAACGAATCGGGCATCAGATAATGAGCAATCAGATGCAGAGTTATATCCCGATGGCGAATTTCCCTGCATATCGAGAAACGTGACGGTTACGTACATGGATGAGAACTATTTCTGTATCCGTGACGAGCGCTATTCGACGGGATGGGGTCCGCATGGCGACACGGTTGTGACTGGTGTTATTTTTGATTTGCATACGGGTGACACTGTTAGTCCTCAGGACATGTTCGGCATTGATACCGAGGATCTTGCCAGTTCTATGAGTTCGGCAGTTTGGCCGTATCTTACGGAAATGGGCAAAAAGTATCCGTCTGACTACAACTCTATGCTCATGAGGAGCAATTCTTCAGACTATTCAATCAAGGGTTCAACATGCTTGTATGTGACATCCAAGGGACTGGTGTATCGCACCGAAGACTATGAGCTCGGTACTTTTGCGGACGGCAATTGCGAGATTTTGGTTGCGTCCTGGGATGATGAGTCTCAAGTGGGGTCCGAAGTAACCCCTGATGAGGTCAAGGACGGTACAACGGCGAAAGTCGATAAGGAGGACTAACATGTTCTGTCCCAACTGTGGATTTGAGCTTGATGGCGATTTGCGATACTGCACCGAGTGTGGCTATGCACTCGAAGATGCGAAGGCGGTGCTGAACTCTGCCAGCAACGAAGTGGCAGAAGAGCCTTCCGTTATCAATGAAGCTGCGGAAGAGATTTTAGCTAGTGGCGAAACGGAGAAGGAGTCTTCCGCCGGTGCCGAGGTGGGGGAGGAAAAGTCGCCCGTGGAGAGCGAGCCCGTAGCGGACGAAGAAGACGACCAGCCCAAAGACGACGTGTCGTCCGGTGCAACGCCTTCGATTCCTGCCGTGCGCGCCGACCGGCCAAAACCGAGCAATCCGGTCGCCAAGCCCGTCGCGGCGCCAGCCCCTGTTTCTGCGGTGAATGCATCCGCACGGAAAAAGGAGCCCAAGGCGCTCTATATCGTTGGTATCGTCGTTGGTGTGGCAGTCATTGCCATCTTTAGCTATCTGCTGTTCTTTTGCAAGTCCGGCGACGTTGCCCATTACGGCCAGGACAAAGCCATCGTGGTGGTCCAAGAATCCAAGATCACCCCGACCGACGCAAAGGGCGAGAAGCTCAAGAAGTACTCGGTGACCCTGAACGGCGACAACGGCTACAGCACCAACGCTGAGGTTAAGGGTGACGAGGGCTTCACGGTAAGCCAGTTTCCCGATGTTAAACCGGGAAAATATACTCTTACCGTTAAGGACTCTAATTCCAAAGTCGAGTGGGCTATCCCCGTCGAAGTCGTTGATAACTCTAAATCCACTGATGCCGTAAAAGAGGTTTCCCTCGAGGTGCCTAAGGTCAACGAGGCCGATACAAAGACAGACGAAGGCGACAAGAAGGATGGAGGCGCCGCGGCGGACAATACCGCTGCGTATGCCGCTTACAAGCAAAAGTGCCAGGAATACCTAGCGTGCTATGGAGAGCCACAAATTGTTGAGGTGACTGATTCTGTCTATGCGATGCGAGGGCTTTGCCTTGTCGACCTCGTTGATTTTGATCAGGATGGCCAGCCTGAGTTCTTGACCGTTGTGAACGGTATGAGCGATGACGAATTAAAGAGTGCTTGGAATGGAGATATAGAGGGACTTCAGAAGTCCTACACCGTAGAGGTTTGGTCGGCAGCTGATGGTGGTGTCAAGAGACTTTACAGTCAAAATTGGCTTGATAACAGCAACGGAGGAACGATGTTTCTTCCGCTGATTAAAGCGGATGGCGGCAGCATCCTCGTAAGCCAAAGAACATATGAGATGAGCAATGCGATTACGGCACTGCTCGCTGGCAGACAGGCTTTGGCCGGGGACAATACTTCGGTATATGGCAAGAAAGGCGATGTTTTTTCGCTTGTAGGCAACTACGAGTCCTGGGGAGTTGCGCCGAGCGAGGGCAATGGCTACGAAGGCTATTACGCGTCGGAGGGCAAGGAAATTTCCGAGACGGACTATAATGCTCTATATCAGCAATTTGGCTATGGGCACAATTACCGGACATACTACTTCCTTGATTTCTCAACCTCAGGTTACGGTTCTATTTCAGGGGAATCCCACGTCGATCCCAATCAAGTTGCGGAAGTCACCAAAGATACGCTCAAAAAGGTGGGAATCGAATAAAAACTGAAAGGGGCTTGGAAAACTGTTTCCAAGCCCCTTTCTTATAGTAGTTGCTCGAGCCCAACAAGCCTCGCGTTGCTTGTTTGAGCCGCTCTATTTTGACACGCTTTGGTAAATCCACTCTTGCTAAACAAGTAGTACTGTTTGATCGGCCGGCCCAGCAGCGCGCTGCGCCGCTCGAGTGTTTCAAGAACGTCGGTATCTACGGGCTCGTTTCTCCATTTGCACTCGCCAACGATGAGCTCCCCATCGGCGTCCTCAAGCACAACGTCAATCTCTTCTTGCCGGCGCGTGTTCGGGTTCGTGCCCCACCAAGAGCCGATTGCCTTGGGCAGCACATCCAGTTCGCTCTCAACAACCTGCCGCATCAACCACTGGCGGCACACTTCTTCAAATGCAGGGCCCACAAAGGTAGGCAGCTCACGTTTGACGATACGTGCAGCAACGGCGGCCCCGAGTCCCTCTTCGATCGTTCCTGCGTACTGTGGAACAAACCGATACCAAAACCTAAACAGGTTATCGCAGATCCGATAGACTACCCTGCGTTTTGTTGCCTTTACAACAGGCGTGACGCGCTCAACGATTCGCAGTTCGATCAATGCGTCGAGCAGTCGCGCGACCTGTGGAGTTGCGAGGTGGGTAACATCGGCAATCTCTTTGGAGCGTACACAGCCGTTGGCAATGGCGGTTATGACGGCATTGTAGATAGCTGGGCTGCGGACCTCTTGCAGCAGATAGTTCTGGGGTTCGGCATACAAAAACGCATCTTGACGCAATAGCGCATGTTCAAGGTTCCATTGAGTGGAACGCGTGCCATCGAGCTGCGATAGATAGAGCGGCATCCCGCCAACAACGGAATACAGCTCGATGACCCTTTCGATGGGTGCATCGGGAAGCATGAGAGCCACGTCAAAGATGGTGAAGGGGTCAATGCGCAGCTGCATGGTGCGGCGTCCATAAAGAGGGCTTTGGTGTCCTAGTACCTGGTGTTCCATAAAGCTCATGGACGATCCGCAGAGCACGAGGAACAGCTTGCTCGTGTCTTTATGTCGATCGATAAGCGTTTGCAGGCACGACGAGACGCCCGGATCGCTCTCGGCGAGGTAGGGATACTCGTCAATAATCAGAACGATTCGCTCTGTTTTGGCGTGTTCGAAGACGGATTCGAGTGCAACCTGGATAGAGGGGAACGCTGCTCCTGCGGCGCTATCGCCAAGTATCTCGCGGCTGAGCAGCGCGAGGTTTTCGCTTGCAACGGTTTGCTGTCCGGTAAAGAAGATCACATGGGGTTTGCCCTGTGTAAAGACGCGAAGCAGGCTGGTTTTACCCACGCGACGCCTTCCATAGACTACGGCAAACTGAAAGGAACCTTTTTGATAGGCGGTTTCCAGGGATTCAAGCTCTTCCCGACGTCCAACAAACATGATGCGCCTCGTTCATATATATATTACTAACATATATATTACTAACACGTATATGAGTAACTTTCCACCCGTCAATCGGATGGCAAAGAAATGACAGCGTTTCTACTTAACGAGGCGCTTGAGTTTGGCATAGTCCTGAATCTGCTTTTTGCGCTTGGCGTTGAGGAGGTTGTTGAGGTCGAGCTTCTCAATGGTGCAGCGTTTGAGTAGCTCGGAACTGTCAAAGCCGTTTAACTCAATGTCTACATCCAGATCGTGTTTGAGCTTGGTCCATTTATTGAGCTGCGAGCGCACGTAGGCCGCGGGACGTTCTATCTCGTTGGCGATGTCGCGTACGCTGGCGCCCGTTCCAAACAACTCGCGTAACTTTGCCGTCTCCTTGCGCGTGCGCTCGTTTTTGGCATCGGTCTTGCATCGATCGCTGCAGTAGTGCCGTTTGACGCCACGATGCCCGGCAAGTGAGTAGGCGCGTCCGCACTGCTCACAATAGCCGATCTTGACGGTGCTCAGCTTGCGCGAAAAATCAAACCAGAGCCACGAGAGATAGCTGTCAAACGAGAGGAACCCTGTGGATTCGTTGCCCTGGAACACATCCACGTGCGCGCCCGAGAGATGCGAGATTACGAGCGCTTGCACCAAAGCGGTGAGTGCATCGCGGTCATCGTTGTCGAGTTCTTCGCGGCGCTCCTGGATATCTGCTTGAGGGTCGATTACATAGAAGCTCTCCTCGCTATTGCTGACCTTGAGTCGCGCTGAAATCTCCGAGCTGGAGTCTTCGTCCATGTAGAACATCGCCTGCAAAACACTGAAGTCATTGGCGGTGAGCTCGTGTTCAAAAGAGAGCACGTTGAGTGCAACGAGGGATTCTTCCTCGTCGATCATAAACATAAAGGCGTAGAAATATCCCGCATCGGATTCGATTTTGCGCACGATGGGCAGGCTTTTGAATGAGTCGGTATAATCTCCGCCCGCCCTCAGGATAGTGGTGTAGATCTTGAAGGATGACCCGTTTGCCGCGCAGGTTACCACTGATTTCTCGATTCTTTCCAATGCGGAGACCTTTGCGATGGTGCAGCTCCCGTTGAGGTATTCCTGGATGCGCATGGCAATAAGTGCTGCCATCGCGGCATTGGCCCAATCGCGTACGGATTCTATTGCGTGCTTGCCAAAAAGCGGCCCGGTCTGTTCGGCGTAATCAAGTACGTTAAAGAGGCTTGCGTGGAAGGGTTGCTCTTTAACGGCGGTGGGTTCGATGCATGATGCCAGCCTGATCAGATCGGCATGGCGCTCGCTGTGTGCGGGCCCTTCGTTGCTTTTGCTGCCGGCCAGCTCGGTGGGCATGTAGAGTTCAAAGACAAGCTGGGCCTCGCCAACGGGCCTATTGGGTTCGTTCTCTATGAGGTTGACTTTCTTAAACGGAATCGAACCTTCAACGGTGCGTGTTTGGGAGAACTCAAACATTGTTACCCCTGTCTCTAGCTGCAGGTTTAATAGCGTAGCACGTTTAGGAAAATTACCCGGTCAAAATCTCTATATCGGATAAACGACAAATCGTATCTTGTGATCGTCAAGAAAAGGGGTAACGAGAAAGGACCCGATCATGCATTGCAAACAGTGTGGAGCAGAGATTAACGACGGCGCCAAGTTCTGCAGCGTGTGCGGAACGCCTACGGTCGCGGCTGCGGCCAGCACGGCGGGAGATGCGATTTACGTTGAGGCCCGGCCGATTGAGAGCCAGTCTGTCGAGGCTCAGTTTCAAGCGGCGGAGGATGCAGAGGCCGCTGCTTGCCTGCAAGATTCACTTCGCGAGTCCATCGGGTCCCTTACGCGAGCGTCGGTGATTTCGTTGCTCTATGTGCTCTTTTTCAATTACGTGCTGGGAGGGGGCTCGCTGGGGCTCGACTATATGATTCTGCTGGCGCTGCTTCTGATTGGTCCCTGGAAGGTGATTATCTCGCTGTACCGCAGCGGTGTAAGGCTTCCCTTTGTCTATGGTGGCGGCATTATCGGTATCACGATTATGCTAATCGAACTTGTGGTTCTCGTGGGCCTTCCTGTCGTTGTTCTGATGCTTTTTTACTGGTTGGGCAGCGTGATTCACGGAGCGGTTCCGGTTGTTCCCGAATTAGCCCCGATGACGATGGTGGCACTTTGGCCTATCGTCTCGGTTGCCAACATCATCTTCAAGGCAATCAAGCTGCACATGGCTCGCGCCTAGCAAGTAGCTCGTCGCATGCCTTCCGCGTGGGGTCAGGCGAATTTGAAAGGTGAAAGAAAAGGTTTACAGTCGAGCAAATTGTCCTGGGCCTTTTCTGTTTGCAGGCTGTGGGCTATCGTTTCGATATGCTGAAGTTCTAGGGGGATATATGTACTGCGCAAGCTGCGGGGCAAAGATCAAAGACGGGGCGCGATACTGTTCCGCATGCGGAAAACCGTTGGATGTGGATGATGCGCCGGCGAATGCTCAGCAGCCGCTTCCTTCAGGTACAGCAAAGGCGCCTGCTGATAGAAAAGCGACGAGCGATCCTGCTGCATCTCGCTCAGAGAGCGCTTCTCCGGCGTCCTCTGAGCATATGTCTTTTGCGGCCTTTATGATGCAGCGTCGGCAGATCGGCCGTTTTGCCGTGCCTACGTTTGTCACCATTCTTGCAGCAATCATCTTTACCGCTGGTGTCGCCTACGCACTGGTCAAAGCTTACGAGGCCTTTGTGCTGCCTCAGCTGCAGCAGCAGGAACAGCCGGCTGCAGTCGAGAATAAGTCGTCTAAAAAGAAGGTCGCGGCAGCTAACAAGAAAGCGCACGAGGCCTACGAGGGCGTGGTTGCGCGTTACGAGGACTTTGTGAGCTATTGCGAGCAGAAGGGAGCTGGTACTGCCAACTACGACGACTGGGCTCTGGGGCGCGGCGATGATTCTGGGCTGGGGCAGTTATTCGTTTATGACAGCCAGAATGCTCCCGGCTTTTTAAACTACTACTATGCTTTCGATGATTTGAACGGTGACGGAATTGACGAGCTGCTTATTGGGTCTGTCGATGCGCAGAACGATATTTCGGCGATTGTAGGTGCCTACTGCTTTGTTGATGGAGCGGCCGTTTCGGTTATGCCTTCGTCAGAGATGGTAGAAGGCTCCAGCAATATGACAAATCAGTATGACGGTTTTATTGCTCAGGGTGAGAGCCAAGTCATTACTGTCTGTAAGGACGGCATCGTTAAATTTACTTGTAGTCAGGATTGTAGCCAGGCAGATTTCTATATTTCGCTTACTGCAAAGGGTCCTGAGGTCGTAGACGCGGCGCAACTTCAAAATAAGGAATTCGATAGGCAGAATGGCGTCTACTTGGTGAGGACCGTTGAGGATGCTGGCAAACCGCAGGAGGCGATGGTCCAGGGGCGTGAGGAAGCGTGCAAAATTCTTGACGAGCTCGCCGGGAAGTATCCGGAGGCCGACATTGAAATGCCGTCCGCAAGCAGCGATATGTGGAAGGCATTCAAAGGGGCGGAGCCTTCGGAGAGCTCTTTGAAGGACGGTTCTGGCACTGCGGACGATCGATCTGGCGCATCTCAAGCACCATCTGAAGCGGCATCCGATAGCAGCGACGATGGGGAGGCCGCTGCGCGCGGCGATGGCGTGATCGCCGACATGGATGCGTTCATTGCAAACGCCAAGCGCGAGTTGATTGTGCCAGATGACGCCTCTATTACGTTCAAGGTCGCTGATAAGCCAAACTATTGGGAGGGGGCGGCAACGTACGTTTGGTACGTCGAGTTTTATAAAGACGGAAAGGTCGTAGCGTCTGCGGAATGCGGCTCTGAAGGGTACCCATGTCGGTCGATTATGGCCTATCACGAGAGCCGGTAACTTTAACCGAGCCGTTTTGGCATTACAGCGCGCGCAGCTCTTATACCTTTCCCCTTGTTCCATCCGACGAGTTTAGTTACGGCTAAAACGGCCGTTACGAAGAGCTGACCGAGAGGCCGAAGGCACTCGCCCGCTAAGCGGGTATGCCCCAAAAGGGTATCTGGGGTTCGAACCCTCCCGGTTCTTCGTCAGTTGACCAAAGGTGCGACATTATTACCGCTCATCGGGGGTGGCTAAATGAGATGACTTGAGGGCTATAATTAGCCAAGCTAAGTTGGGGACAGATTGAGGCGCACAGGCTTTCGATGCGCCTGTCGACTCGGCAGTTCGCAATTTATTAGACACGCGGAACGCGTGGTTTGGGATTAACGAAAGGAATCAGCATGTCACTGTTCCATAGCGATAACGAAAAGGAAGAAAAGCACAGCGGAATTCTCGGTGCCTTTTCTGTCGACAATATCAAATGGGAGCCTGGCAACGACGAAGATGCCTCGCTTGTCTCATTCCGCTATCCCTACGAGGATTTTCCCAACGGGTCCTATCTTCAGGTTGCGCAATCGCAGATTGCCGTTTTTACCAACAATATGGGGGCGGGCAGTTCTACTGACGCTACGGGTGCCGGCGATTCTCAGGTAAGCGTGTTTGTCGGTCCGTGCAAGATCAAGCTCGACACGGGAGACAGCCGATTCGCCCCGTTCCGCAATGCCGCCCATTCGCTTACCGGCGGTAGCTCGGCGTTCCATTCCGTTGTGTACTTTATCAATACTAACTACATGAACGAGCTGCGCTGGGGCACGACCGAGCCCATCATCGTCCAAGACCCTGAGGAAGACGTCAACGTTCATGTTCGCGCCTTCGGTTTGTTTGGCGCACATATCGAGCAGAATGACTCGAGCCTGGTTCCCATTCAGGTGAGGAAGTTCCTCGTTAAGGTCGTGGGCACGCGAGATCGCTATACGCGAGAAGAACTTACTTCCTTTATGCGGGCAAAAATCCTTGAGTATGTTCCTGACCTGCTTGCCAAGGCGATTGTTGACCAGGAGGTTTCCGTTCTTAAAATTGCGACGCATCTGAGCGACTTCTCGTCTCAGATGCAGGGCAAGCTCGTTAACTATTTCGATGAGTTTGGCCTCACGCTCGATAACTTCTCGTTCAACAGCATCAAGCCCTTCGAAGAGGACCTTGCCGCCATCAACGAGATGAAGATCCAGCGTAAGCGGAGCATTCTCGAGGCACAGGGCAACGCTGCCCAGATGGACATCGAGTCCGAGGCACTTGCCAGGAAGCGTGCGCGCGAAGGCTACAACTATCAGCAGGAGCGCGGCATGGACGTAATGGAGAGTGCTGCGGGCAATGAGGGGAGTGCCGCATCGGGCCTCATGGGAGCCGGTATGGGACTCGGCATGGGCGTTGGCATGGGCGGTGCATTTGGAGCCGGCTTCTCCAACTTGGCCAACCAGACCATGGGCGCTGTTGCTCCCATGGTTGGAACGGCTTCCGCGTCCGCAGGTATGCAAAACGGTCCCGTATGTCCCAGTTGCGGAAACGTTAATCCGATGGGTGCTAAGTTCTGCCTGGAATGCGGACAAAAGCTCGAGCAGGGTGTTGCGTGTTTGGCGTGTGGGCATCTTAACCCGGTCGGTGCCAAGTTCTGCCTTGAGTGCGGGAACCGGTTGACCTCGCCAAGGTGCCCGAGCTGCGGAGCCGAGTTGCCCGAAGGGACCAAATTCTGCCCCGATTGTGGAACTAAGATCCAATAAGGAGAAACAAAGATGAACGGTTCTGTTAAACGTGTCATTTTAGGCGAGGCAATCGTCTTGGTGGCGTGGCTTGTAATCATGTTTGTCTGCCATAACGCGCTGATGAACCCTATCGTCTTTGCTATGTCGCTTGGCTTTGGGGTTTTGGCTTTTGCGGTGGCTTCGATTTCGGCTACCATGTCCGATAAGCAGTCCACGGTCAAAAGCACGACCGAAATCCATTATTTGCCGATTGCATTCAGCTGCGCCTATTTTGTTGTTGCCCTTCTTGCCAATACGTACTTTGCGTTTGTGGCGTATGGGTGGGGCGGCAGCACGATCCCGGTTGTCGCAAACGTTGCTCTTCTCGTTGTGCTTGTCCTTGTGCAGATGGGTCTTGGCTCCTATGCCCGCCGGGCAGACCAAAAGGTTGCCGCCGTCGCCGCAAAGACGGTTCAAACGGCGCAGTTCGGATTGTATGTGGGGCAGCTTCTTGCCGTAGCGGAGGACGCTCAGGTTAAAGCCGAACTCAAAGCGCTCAAGGATGATATCTCCTTTAGTTCCAACATGTCGCAGCCCCATGTTCAAGAGATCGAGCGACAGTTCTCCGCCGCGCTTGAGGCGGTCTCGAATTCCATGAGTGCCGATGAGCCGGCAGATGTTACGGTTGGCCTTGTCCATGATGCGCGCAATATCTGGAAAAAGCGCAATGCGGCGCTGACCGCTGTCAAATAAGGGCTCGTGCTGCTTTTTGCCAGGGCACTTTGATGGTTGAAGTGGGGGAAGCTATTGGAAATCAACGGAATAACTTGCGAGGGCTGCGGCAGCACCGATGTCGAATTTGACCCCGCAACTCGAAAGGTTCATTGCAACCAGTGCGGTCGCGAGATGTACTATTCGCGGGCGCGTCTGGGGGCCACGGGCAAAATCGCGTTTGCCAAGGACAATGCCATCAAGTTTTTTAAGGGCGGCAACTTCCCGGAGGCCCGCAAATTTGCCGCAGACGTGCTCAATATGATGCAAGACAACGCGGCGGCACAGTTTATGGTTGCGTACTGCGATGAGTTTTGCGAAGGTCTTTCGGGTTCGATGACGGTTTTCTTTAAAAGGGCCGAAGATATCCCTCTCGAATATGACGAAGTGCGTGACTTGATCGACTTGTTTGAGTCGACGCTCTACAACATGCGTGACTTTGAGATTCAGATGGTATCGCTCGTGGTCGCCAATATGCAGAGCATGGAGGATCGGCCTCGGCTTGAGAGCTTTATCGATGCTGTGTGCCCGTTCTGCATAGCGCGGTATGCTTCGGAAGACTTTATGACTGCAGAGCGGGAGAGTTTCTATCAAGATATCGCCGCCAACTGCAACATACCCAAAACATGTCTCGCACTACTCAAGGGCATTAGAGAGAACCCCGGGTCCCCCTATAAAACTGGTTCGTTTGCCTTACGAAGAAGGACCTCGTACTTTCTCGAACACTATGTGGAGCCCGTCGGGCGCATCGTCAATTCGATGAAGGCAAGCCAATACAAACAGAAGTTTCTTGTGGCCTATCAGCAGGTGTCCGAGCAATACCGAAGCATGGCCTCTCAATAAAGCAGATGGCGGGCGCTTACTCGCTTAAAGCTATTGGATGATCTAAACAGTGCAAACTGAAAGGTGGTACGGATGAGTGATTCGGGAGTAGATACTGTCCTTATCGAGCGCAGGATCGCCGCTATTGGAACAAAAGTTGACCAGATGACCACGAAGGTCGATAAGGTCGAATCGCAAATGGAGGAAGTGCGGAAGGACCTTAAAAAGCTCCGAAAGGACTTTCTCGAGATGATGCTCGAGCAGCGTCGTACCGCCGCACTTGAGCAGGCGACTACGGAGCTCGTGAGCGTCCGGCAGGAGATGGACAAAAAGTTCGGAAACTACTCAGTGGTTCGAAACACCATGGTCGGTATTCTCCAGGCAACCGATGCGGCGCTCGTGCGCAAGGCGACGATTTCGACGGTCTCCGAGGAGTTAATGATCTCTACCCCGGACTACTGGCTGGCACCTGTCCTGGTTGCCCTTGCGGCATGGATCAACAACAACCGAGATCTTGCAGAGCGCGCAATACGCGAGGCTGTCAAACGTGACAACGAGCACACGTCGCTTGCGATGGCTCTGATCTGCAGACGTAATAACCGCACGGCTACGTGCTACGAATGGCTAGCGCGCTACTTCTCGACGCAAAACGCCGCCCGCATCGATGCCGATGCGATGGTCTACATCGATGCCTATATCAACGGCATCTTCGGAACCGACGAAAAGCACCTGTGCGACGACTATATGGCGGGCTGGATCGAGCAGATCAGAAATCAGAGCCCTGAGTTCGAGAATGAGCAGTCAGAGTCATGGGCGGAGTACTTTACCGGCTACGAGGAGGATATGAGCTCGAGATATCCGGCGCTCAAGGTGGTGGTCAAGGAGTTTGACTACATCAATAAGTATCTCGGAAAAGTCGAGGCAATCGAGAGCATCTCCAATGACTTCGCCGACCTCAAGGCTTCTGATGTTGACGAGAGGACGCTTGCCGAGCAGGTTGACAGGCATTTGATGGAGCTCGTTAACTCCGATGACTCCAAGGAGCGAAATTTGCGCCGCCAGGAGGAGTATCTTCTTGCGGTCAAGGCATTTGGCGGAGACGTGGAGCGCGCCCGAGAGCTCGTCAATCGTCGCCGCGATGAGAAGCGTCAGCAGACGATGAACATCATCGACCAGATGACACGCTCGATGCGCGACCAGAGTGCGTCTGTGGATGTGCATAAGAAGAAGACCGCGATTCAGTTTTTGGGTTCCTATATCAACGGTGGTTTCAACCGGTATCGCAAGAGCGACATCTCCGAATTTCCGCAGGCGATCACCCTTGACTTCGACGGATGGACAAGCAGGGCGGTTACCGGCGATGAGGGTAATGCGCTGCGCGGCGATTATGTTCGCTATGTCGGTGAAGAGAAGAAAAAGGAGCTCGCTGAGCTTGATGTCAAGGTTGCGAAGGGCAACAAGAGCCACAAGATAGCGGCCGTTGTCCTCGCTGTTTTGGGAGTAGCTTTCTTTGCGTTTGTAAACCAGGTTATTGGCATTCTGCTTCTTGCGGGGGCTGGCTATTGTCTAGTAAAGACGAGCCTCTCGGGCAAGCAGCGCGCTGTGGAGGCAGAAGAGATTGAGGCCAAATACTCCAAACGCATCCAGGAAGGCTGTTCCGAGATCGATCTGGCGCTTAATCAGTGGAAGAGCGCGAAGGAAGCTGCGGCCGAGCGCAGCGACCTGCTTAAGCTTGAGAAGGTTGCCTAGCCGGTAGGATTTGTCTCGATAATCCATGAATGGAGTGAAAAAGATGGCTGATGAAGTGACTGATTTCGACCATAACGATGCTGCAATGCAGGACCTCGATGCATTGAGCGAGCTCGATAGTCTGTTTGAAGAGGACGAGCGACTGAAGCAAGCTGAGAACAATGTTTTGACCCAAAATCTCACGGGCTTTGCAAACTGCTTTCCCGATTGGGATTTGCATCCGCCGGTAGCGTAGAAAAGCGCTTGAAGCACAAGCTGCGATCATTTGGAAACATCGATGTTTCTGCGGGCTAGAAGCCATGGGGCTTTTGGCCCGCTGGCTTTCATATGCCGGTCGGCGGCATAGGGCATCAACCGTATTCTAGGTTCTTGGACGCCAGGCCGACTCGCTTCGGATCGGGCGCTACACCACCTTTCTCGACGCTACCAATCTGACAGGGCTTCGTCCATGCGTGGGCGGGGCCCTTTTGTGTGGCCTTTCGTGTTTGCTATACTGCTAGCAAGTAGAGAGGAGCCGCTATGGGTACAGCAACGGTGCAGCTCAACACGCGAATCGATCCTATGCTCAAAGCTGGCGGCGATGCGGTCCTAACTCGCAATGGATTGGGACCGAGCGATGCCATTCGTGCACTTTGGGCCTATCTCGTCGAGCATCAAACGTTGCCGGGATTTATGGTGGCGGATAAGCGCGAGGCGCCCCGTGCGGAGAGTCTGGCCGAGCAGGGGTGTGGCCTAGCTTTTTCTTCGTTGGGGCTAAGCGCTTCGGATTTTGCATCTGTTGGATTATCTGCGGACGACTGGGATGCCGTACGAGATGATATGTATGACGCGATGATTGCCGACATTGAGGCGAATTGTCGATGATTGAGGCAAAGCGTCTCTTGGTGGATACGAACGTTTGGCTCGATTATTACCTGCAAGAAGGGGCGTTCGACGAAGCGAAAAGATTGGTTGAACTGGCCGAGGCGGGAAAGATCGACCTTCTGTATGCGCCAACGACGGCAAAGGATGTGTTCTATATTTTGCCTCGTCGACTGGCCCGGCGGAATGCGAATGGGATTAACGTGTCGTTTGCCTCGGCTTCATGGGCTTGCATCGAGCATATGATGCAGGTGGCGACAGCCTCTCCGCTTTCGTTGGCAGAGTGCGAAATGGCGCGCATGCTCGGCAAGCGCATGCCGGATCTTGAAGACAACCTCATCATCGCTTCGGGCGAGACGGCAGATGTCGACTATGTGGTCACGAGCGACCGGCGCATGCTGGAGGCGATGCCCGAAGTTTGCCTAACGCCTGCCCGCGCTCTCGAGATGATTGGAATCCTCGACTAACCTTGCCTGCCTCGTTTCGCTATCATATGGGGCATTGTGAACCTCATGCAACTTTGGAGGACGGTATGGCGGATAACGCCGAGATGCTATTCTCGCCTGAGCTGGTGTTTTTTGATTGGGAGTGCGAGACACCGGATGAGGTGTTTGCGCAGCTCGAGGACGAGCTGGCTCCGCGTGGCTACATTGCGCCCGGTTGGCTCGACGCCGTCCGCACGCGCGAGGATGCCTATCCCACGGGTCTCGCCATGCCGGTGGCAAATATCGCCATTCCGCATACCGATCCGGGATTTGTGTCTAAGCCCTATATCGCGGTGGTGAAGCCCGCCGCGCCCGTGACGTTTAACGCGATGGCGGGCATGGGCGCCCCCGTGCCGGCGCAGATCATCATCAACTTAGGCATTGCCGAGCCGGGCGGTCAGGTCGAGGCGCTCCAGGCGCTCATGAATATCTTTATGGTCACCGACGCCGCAGCCGACGTGCTCGGCCAGACCACGCCCCAGGGCATGGTCGACGCCATCCGCCGCCACTTCTAAGGTAGGGCTAAGCCGACACCCGGGGACGTTCCTTATGTGCCGGCACTTGGGGACTGTCCCTAACTGCCGGCAGAAAAGGAACGTCCCCAAGTGCCAACTGCCAGGCCTGTCCCCTTTGCACCAAAATGGTGCAGATTAACCTGTCCCCGTTGCACCAGGTGTGTCGCGGGGGCTGCGTTGTGACACAATGGCGTTTGTTCGATTCGTGATGCGAAAGGCCAAACATGGCAAACAAGAAAAAGAACCCCGAGGTCGCGCCGACACCCGAGCAACGGTCCCGCGCAGCCTCCAGCTCTCGCAAGAAGCAGCGCAAGACCTACGTTTCCAAGACCGTCAAGATCGTCCTGGTGGTCATCGGCGTGCTGGCAATGCTGCTTTCCGTCTCGGCCATGGCGTGCTCCGGCCTGATGTCGCAAGCCGAGGACACCGGCTCGGGCTACAAGCTCACCGGCGGTGTGGCTGCCACCATCAACGGCACCAACCTCACCGAGGATACCGTGACCAAGCAGATCATGAGCATGCGCACGTCCTACGGCTACACCAAGGACGAGGACTGGGCACAGTACCTGGTGGACAACGACCTGACGCCCAAGAAGTACCGCAAGCAGCTCATCGACTCCTACACGCAGCAGATTCTGCTCCAGCAGGCGCAAAAGGAGAACGGTGTGACCGTTTCGGACGAGGAGGTCGAGAAGGCTTGGAAGGACGCGTGCAAGAGCGCGGGCGGCGCCAAGACCTTTAAGAAGACCCTCAAGACCTACGGCTACACCGAGGACACCTACAAGAGTTCGCTCAAGGAGAGCCTGGCGCAGCAGAAGCTCAAGGATGCTGTCGCACCCACGAGCAAGCCCAAGGACAGCGAGATCGTCGATTACATCAACGAGAACCTGTCCAACTACAACGATGCTCGCCGTTCGTCGAACATCTTGATCAAGGTTGATTCCGACGCGTCCGACGAGGACAAGGCTGCTGCCAAGGCCAAGGCGCAGGAGTGCCTGGACAAGATCAACTCCGGCGAGCTGAGCTTCGAGGACGCCGTGGAGCAGTACTCCGAGGACACCGGCTCCAAGGAGAGGAAGGGCGACGTGGGCTGGGACAAGCTCACCACCTTCGTCGACAGCTACCAGACGGCGCTCGAGGGTCTCAACAAGGGCGATGTGAGCGACGTGGTCGAGTCGACCTACGGCTACCACATCATCAAGTGCACCGACTACTTCCACGTTGATAACCAGGTCGATGACATCAAGCAGGTGCCCAAGGCCATCAAGAAGTATGTCTCTAACGTGGTGAAGACGCAGGCGGCCAGCACCGCGTACAGCGAGTGGCTGGAGCAGTACAAGAAGGACGCCGACATCACCGTTAACCCCATGCCCAAGGACGTGCCGTACAACGTCAGCCTGAAGGGCGTCACCAAGAGTTCGACCGACGATTCGTCGACGACTGAGTAATCATGGGGCGGTGCTCACACGAGTGCCGCCCACGCTATTGAGGAGGATTTGCAGATGACCAACGAAGAGCTGCAGAAGGAAATGATCGCGGCCATGAAGGCCAAGGACAAGGTTCGCCTGTCCATCATTCGCCAGGTCAAGGCCGAGGTGAAGAATATCGAGGTCAACGAGCGCCGCGATGTGACCGAGGAAGACGTCAACAGCATGATCAAGCGTCTGATTAAGCAGACGAGCGAGACGCTGGAGATGTCCATTAAGGCCGGTACCGACCAGGAGCGTACCGACAATCTGACCGAGCAGGTCAAGATTCTGGAGAGCCTGCTGCCCGCGCAGGTTTCGGGTGAGGAGCTCGAGGCCCTGATCGAGCAGGTTATCGCCGAGCTGGGCGCGACCTCCAAGAAGCAGATGGGCCAGGTCATGGGGGCACTCGGCAAGGCCACCGGCGGCAACTTCGATAAGCCGGCAGCAGCAAAGATCGTCGGAGCCAAACTCGCGTAGGGACCGAGCGGCATATAGTTGATGTTGAGGGGGCGTGACCATTGCGGTCGCGCCCCTTTTTTGATGGCAGCTGAAGGGCACTCATTGGGGACAGACTTAAATGAGTGCCCAACGAGTGGGCACTCATTTAAGTCTGTCCCCAATGAGTGCCCAATGAGTGGGTGAAAGGTTGCGGGTTCTTTACGGGGGTGCAGTGTGGGCTGCGGAAATGGGATTCTTTCCGTACAATAGTGCAATTCGTGTAAACGCAGGGAAGGGACATTCATGGCAGACATGATCGAGATCAAGCATCTCAACAAGTACTTTGGCGACCTGCATGTGCTCAAAGATATCAACCTCACCGTCAAGCGCGGCGAGAAGCTCGTTATGATCGGGCCGTCCGGTTCGGGTAAGTCGACGCTCATCCGTTGCGTCGATTATCTTGAGGAGCCCACATCGGGCGAAGTCATTATCGACGGTACGCCGCTCACCAAAAAGAATCACCTGGAAATGGCCCGCAAGTACAGCTCCATGGTGTTTCAGCAGTTCAACCTGTATCCCAATATGACGGTGCTCGGCAACCTAACGCTCGCACCCATCAAGCTGCAAAAGAAGAGCAAGGAAGAAGCGACCCAGATCGCCATCGCCGCGCTCAAGCGCGTCGGCATGGCGCATAAGGCCGGCGAGTATCCGCAAAACCTCTCGGGCGGTCAGCAGCAGCGCATTGCCATCGCCCGTGCCCTGTGCACCAAGCAGCCCATCATCCTGTTTGACGAGCCGACTTCGGCGCTCGACCCCGAGATGGTCCAGGAGGTTCTGGACGTTATGATTGAGCTCGCGCAGGAGGACATCACCATGATCTGCGTGACGCATGAGATGGGCTTTGCGCGCCAGGTGGCCGACCGCGTCATATTTATGGAGGACGGCCGCATCCTGGAGGAGGGCACGCCTGAGCACTTCTTCGATAATCCCGAGAACCCGCGCTGTCGCGAGTTCCTGTCCAAGATTCTGCACTAGGTGCGGTGATGGACATGACGGATATGACGAGGGCGGCCGTGTCGCGCCGTCACTTTTTGCAGCTGGCTGGCGCCGGCATGCTCGCACTGACGGGGACCGCGCTTGCCGGTTGCGGCAACTCCACCAGCGGCGAGGGCTCCGACAAGGGGTCCAAACTTGCGGCCATCAAGTCGCGTGGCCATCTGAATGCCGGCGTTAAGAAGGACGTTCCCGGCTACGGCTATTACGACACCGCCAAGGGCCGCTTTGAGGGCATGGAGGTCGACCTGTGCTACCAGATTGCCGCTGCTGTCTTTGGCGTGAGCTACAAGGAGGCCCGCGCCCAAGAGCTTGTCGAGTTTACCGACGTAACGCCCAAGACGCGTGGCCCGCTCATCGATAACGGCCAGCTCGACGTGGTCGCGGCGACCTACACCATCACTGACGAGCGCAAGAAGAGCTGGGACTTCTCGACGCCGTATCGTACCGACTATGTGGGACTCATGGTCAAGAAGCGCTCGGGCTTTACCTCGATCGAGGATCTGGACGGCAAGGTCATTGGTGTGAGCCAGGGTGCCACCACACAGGGCTTGATCGAGCAGATGATCAAGGACAACGGTTTTCACTGCGAACCCGAGTTTAGGGCCTTTAGCGGTTACCCCATCATCAAGAGCTCGCTCGACGCCGGCAATATCGACGTCTTTGCCATGGACCGCTCCACGCTGGCCGGCTACATGAACGAGACCGTCGAGCTGCTGCAGCCTGAGGTCAAGTTTGGCGAGCAGGGCTACGGCGTGGCGACCAAGAAGGGTTGCGACCTTTCGGCGGTGGTCGATCAGGTGATTTGCGATCGCCTGGCCGACGGCTGGCTCGATCAAGAGGTCAAGACCTGGGGTCTTGTGTAAGCGTTCGTCCAAGGAAGGAATCAAATGCTCGAAGGATTGTTTGACGCCGACCGCTGGTCGACGACATTTCAAAACATGGGGCCCTTCTGGGAGGGCTTTGGCGTGACGCTGCAGGTGGTTGTTGCCGGCCTGCTGCTGTCGCTGGTGCTGGGCACGCTGCTGGGAGTGTTCTCGACCACCCGTTCGCGCGTGCTGCGCGCTATCAGCCGCGTGTACGTGGAGTTTTACCAGAACACCCCGTTGCCCGTGCAGGTGCTTTTTATGTACATGGCCGGCCCGCAGTTTTTGCAGGCCATAACCGGTGCCGACCAGCCGGTGCGTATCGCGCCGTTTGTGCTGGGCTTTTTGGGCGTGGGCCTGTATCACGCGGCCTACATCTCTGAGGTCATCCGCACCGGCATCGAGGCCGTTCCGCGCGGTCAGATGGAGGCGGCTCAGAGCCAGGGCTTCACGCGCGCGCAGGCCTACTGGTACATCGTGCTGCCCCAGACGTTCAAGATCATCCTGCCGCCGCTGTGCAACCAGGCGCTCAACTTGGTCAAGAACACGTCGGTGCTGGCGCTCGTGGCCGGCGGTGACCTTATGTATCGCTCCGACAACTTCGTAAGCCTGTATGGCTACCTGCAGGGATACATCGTTTGCTGCCTTATGTATTTCATCATCTGCTTTCCGCTCGCCATGCTGGTGCAGTGGCTCGAGCGCCGCTCCAAGGAGCGCCCGCGCGGCGTGAGCCTGGCCGAGCTGGGGCTCGACAACGTAGAGGAGGCCTAGCGCATGGAAATCTTCAACGCGACCAACCTGCTCTACATCTGGGGCGGCTTTGTTAAGACCATCGAGATCTCGGCGCTGTCAATCTTTTTCTCGCTCATTTTTGGCACGCTGCTGGCGCTCGTCAAGAGCTATGCGCCCCGCCCGTTCCGTATTTTGGTGAGTGCCTATATCGAGTTGTTCCGCTGCACGCCGAACCTGCTGTGGATCCTGTTTATCTACTTTACGGTGCAGGGTCTGGACATTGTGATTTCGACCATCGCCTTTACGCTGTTCACCAGCGCCGTTATGGCCGAGATTGTGCGCGGCGGCCTCAACTCGATTCCGCGTGGCCAGTTTGAGGCGGCGCAGAGCCAGGGCTTTGGCTTCTTTGCCACCATGCGCTACATCATCCTGCCGCAGACGTTCAAGACGATTATTCCGGCCCTGTTTAGCCAGTGCACGACCGTCATCAAGGACAGCTCGTATCTTTCGGGCATTAACGTGGCCGAGCTCATGTACACGGCAAACGTCGTAATGGCGCACGCGATCGACCTGTCGCAGGTGCTCATGCTCTACGGCCTGGTGTTTGCGATGTACTTTGCACTCAACTTTGGCATTTCGCTGCTGGTCCGAGCATATCAGCGTCGTATCGTAGC
>CAKUFW010000021.1 GCA_934650975.1 uncultured Collinsella sp.
GCGAACGGCATCTTCCTCAACGACATGACCGTTTCGCGCAGCCACGCGCGCATTATTCGCGAGGGTCTGGGCGCCCGCATTGAGGACCTGGGTTCGCTCAACGGCACCTGGGTCGACGGAGCCATCGTCAACGGTGCTCCGCTGCACGACGGCTCTTCCGTTCAGATCGGTACGTTCACGCTCATCTATCACGAGAGCACGCCGGAGCGCATCGAAACCGGTGAGTAGGTAATGGCCGAACGCAACTATCTGAGTATCGGCCAAGTCGTCAACCTACTTCGAGGCGCATACCCCGATCTTTCGAACTCAAAAATCAGATTTCTAGAAGATGAGGGGCTCATCACCCCTCATCGTACGCCTAAGGGGTATCGACAGTACTCCAAGGAGGACGTTGACCGCTTAGAGGTTATTCTGCACCTGCAGAAGACCCGCTACATGCCGCTCAACGTCATTAAGCAGCGCTTGGAAAACGCCACGGACCTGTCCACGCTCGCCTACGAAGTGGGCCTGCTGTCCGATGTTCCGCTTAAGACGGAGCCCAAGGAGACCAAGCAAAAGCTGCATCCCATCGAGACAATTCCCGATATGCTGGGCGTCGAGATCTCGTTTATCCGCTCCTTGGCCGAGAACGATCTTATCCGCATCATCAAGAGCCCGCAGAACCGCGAGCTCGTCGATGGCCGCGACTTCCCGATCATCCGTTACTGCTCCGAGCTGTCGCGCTTCCATATCGAACCGCGAAACCTACGCCAGTACGTGTCGTCGGCCAACCGTGAGTCTTCGATGTTTGAGCAGGTGCTCGTGAGCATGCTCGGCATGGATACCTCCGACGACGAGCGCGACGCCAAACTCGAGCGCGCGTTTAAAAAGCTGCATGACCTCACCGAGGGTGTGCACACCGCGCTGCTCAAGAACCGCGTTTTTGAGTCTCTCAACGCCGTGGTCGAGGATGCCGACATCGATGCGCTCGACGAGGAGATCGCGCGCTCCGAATCTACTAAAGCTAAAAGCGACTCGTCGTGCACCCCCGCGGCCGGCGCGCACGACGAGTCGCTCGTGCAGCCGTCCAAGGTCGTCGTCCCCTCGCATAGCTCATCTACCAACACGGGTAAATAACCGCCGTCCCCCCGGCAATCCATGAAAGGTCATGCCATGTACGACTTCGAATCTCATATCGTCGACATCCCCGACTATCCCGAGCCCGGAGTCATCTTTAAGGACATTACGCCGCTCTTTGGTGACCCAGAGGCACTCAAGTCCATGACCGATGCGCTCGCCGAGCATTTTGCCGGAATGGGCATCACCAAGGTCGTTGGCCCCGAGGCCCGAGGCTTTATGGTGGGCGTTCCCGTGGCCGTTGCCCTGGGTGCTGGCTTTGTTCCCGCACGTAAACCGGGTAAACTGCCGCGCAAGACGGTGAGCGAGAGCTATGAGCTCGAGTATGGCACGGACTCCATCGAGATCCACGCCGACGCTATTAGCTCTAAAGATACCGTGTTGATTCTGGACGACTTGGTCGCGACGGGCGGAACCGTCGAGGCAACAGGTAAACTGGTGCGAGATATGGGCGCAAAGCTTGTGGGCTACGGTTGTATCCTTGAGCTTGCGTTTCTCAACCCGCGCGAGAAGCTCACGTCTTCCCATGAGGACGTTGAGCTCTTTAGCCTGGTGACGGTGGAGTAGCCGTTACCCTTAGTTACCGGAAAGGAAGCTACATGCGCACAGCAAACACGCACAGAAACATGGCACGCTGCGCTGCTACGGCAACCCTCGCTTGTGTTATGGGCTTGGGCCTCGTGGCTCCGGCCTACGCCGATACCGCATCCGATCTTGCCGCTGCTCGCACCAAACTCGAGCAGATCGGTACCCAAACCCAGCAGATTCATGAAGAGCTTGCTGCGCAGACGCAGGAGCTCGACCAGACCGCTGGCGAAATCACACAAAAGCAGCAGGAGATCGCCGAGGGTCAGGCTAAGCTTTCGACCTACGTTGCCGGCGAGTACAAGACCGGTGGCCTGAGCTTGCTGCAGGTTTTGACGGGCGTCGACGATCTGAGCGACATGCTCAATCGTCTGTTCTACTACGGTAAGGTGTCCGATAAACAGGCCCAGACCATTCAGGAAGTTAAGGACCTCAAGCAGCAGCTTACCGATAAGCAGGCCGAGCAGGAGAAGAACGTCGCCGCCACGCAGAAGAAGGTCGACGAGCTCAATGCTCAGCAGGCCGAGGCGCAGAGTGTCGTCAACTCCTTGGATTCGCAGCTGCAGGCCGAACTTGCCGCCGAGGCCGAGGCAAACGCCGCGCTCCAGGCCGGCATCAACGCCAGCACCGCCGATAAGGCCACGGTGAGCAATGACACCGCCGGTACGACCGAGAACACCAACCAGGGTGGCGGAACGACCAACAACGGCGGTCAGACCAATAACAACCAGGGTGGCGGTGCGCAGACTACGCCTACGCCGCAGCCCTCGACGCCTGCTCCGGCTCCGACGCCTTCCGCGCCGAGCCAGTCCGTTGACGGTGGTTCCGTTGTTTCGCGCGCTTACAGCAAGCTCGGATGCGCTTATTCTTGGGGCGGCATTGGCCCGAACAGCTTCGACTGCTCCGGCTTTGTAAGCTACTGCCTCACCGGCCGCTACTGCCGCCTGGGCACCACCGGTACCTTTATGGGTTGGACCCGCGTGTCCGATCCGCAGCCGGGCGACGTTGTGGTTAACTCCTACCACACCGGCATCTACATCGGTAACGGTCAGATGATCCATGCTTCCGACTACAGCACGGGCGTTATCATCAGTTCCGTCGCCGCCGGCATGAATAACAACTACATCTTTGTGCGCTACTAAGCTCTTTACGCAGCGAACGGATGTGGACCTCGTGGCCTTTGGGCTGCGGGGTCCATTCTTTTGCTTAACAGAGCGTCTTCAAAACAGGACGGCTATCTAGTATTCAAAACTAGATAGCCGTCCAATCAATCTGAAAGATGGCTATAATTGTTAAGGAACAATTAGAAAGGACCCTCAATGAGCTGGGCACTTATCTCCGATTCGAGCTGCAATCTTCGCGATTGGCAACCAACCGCACCTCATACCACCTTTGCATTCGCTCCTCTTAAGATTCGAGTAGGGGAGCGTGAGTTTGTCGATGATTTATCACTCGATGTCCACGAGCTCAGCTGCGCCGTCCAAGCAGAGGCGAGCGCCTCTTCGAGCGCTTGTCCGAGTGTAGGGGAGTGGGCGGAGCTTTTTAAGCTTGCGGATAAGACGATCTGCATGCCCATCTCCGAGGGTGTCTCGGGTAGCTACAACGCCGCCGCTACGGCACGCGATATGGTCCTTGCCGAGGAGCCCGATCGTCAGATTCATCTGGTCAACTCGCGCGCCGCGGGTGGCAAGATGGACTTGATTTTCTTGCTGTTCGACCGCTATCTTTCTAGCAACCCCAATATCTCCTTTGAGGACGCTTGCAGCTATTTTGATGCGCTTGAGCACAACAGCAAGATTCTCTTTAGCCTGTGCAACTACCAGAACCTCGCAAAAGCGGGACGCATTCCTAAGGCAGCCGGTGTTATTGCCAACAAGCTCAATATTCGCATTTTGGGAACGGCAAGCGAGGCGGGCGAGATCGAACTCGTTGGGCACACGCGCGGCGAAAAGAAGATGCTCAACAAGATTATCGACACCATGGAGGACGAGGGCTTTACGGGCGGCCAGGTTGTCATCGATCACGTGGAAAATGAGGCGGGCGCCCAGGCGCTGGCCGACCACATCGTCGAGCATTGGCCCGGTTCAAAGACGATTATCATGCCCTGCAATGGCCTAGACTCATACTACGCCGAAATGCATGGCCTCATCATCGGCTACGGCATGGGCGTAGCTTCGGGCCGATAATGTCCAACTAGACAAACACACGGGCGGGATATGGGGCCAGCGGCTCTTTATCCCGCCCGTCTTATACCTCGGTTAGCTATTAAACCCATTGAACTTGAGATAACTCATCAGATATGCCTTCGAGACAAAGGACGATACCGCACTGCGCACGAGCAGCGACTCGCGGGTGACCTGATGCGCCGTATCGGGAACCGGCGTCTGCTCGACGGAAAACGCCGCGCGAATCGACGCCTCGAGCTGATCGACCACGTAATCAAAGGCCGTCGGAGCGTCGTAGCTCAAGCGCTGGATGTAAAAGAGTGCCTGGACCGCCGCGATCGGCAACACCTGCTTAAAGATGCAGATGGCAATCAAGCGTGCAATCTGCTCGCGCCCATACTGCTTTTTGACCGGAGCCGGAACCAGGCCCACCTTCACGTAGTTATTGATCATCGAAGGCGTGATAACAGGTTGCTCCACACAAATGGAAAGCGGTTCCATCCACAGCGAGACATATTCGATAACCTGGTCGCGATAGAGCGTCACATTGGGCAGCTGATCATAGCGAGGCAGACACAACGTGTTGAGTTTTCGCACGATATCTGACTGGATAAATGCATCCGGCAGCACCGTCGGCTGAATATCCTCAGGCTTAATGCTGACCGATGTATCAGACATTGGAATAACGTGTTTAACGCGGTTCATAAGGGTCCTCCGTTCATTTTCCATATTGTATTCTAGATTATCTAGTTTTGCATACTACTTACAAGTCAGCGGGGCAAAGCTATCTAAATAGAGCTTTGCCCCGCTGGTTTAATTTTAAAAGATAACAACCTTACATAAGATATATTATCGTACTTATCTACGGAGAAACGCGTACGCGCTGGTTGCCGCTATAGCGCCGTCAGAAACGGCGGTAACAACTTGACGTAAACGCTTAGAACGGATATCGCCAGCTGCAAATAAGCCCGGTGTGCGGGTAGCCATAGAATCATCTGTGACGATGCCGCCATCGGGTGCCAGATCGACCAGATGCTCGACGAGCTCGGTATGGGGCTGCGTACCGGTAAAGACAAAGATGCCGAACGAACCCGCCTCAAAGGTCTCGGCATGCGTCTCGCCAGTCGCATTGTCCTTGAACGTGATCGTCGTGGGCATCACTTCACCAGAAAGCTCCACTATACTAGTTTGGTACCTAACTGAAATATTGTCTTTTGCGAGCACTTTCTGGACCACACCTTCAGGAGCGCGAAACTGATCACGACGCAGCACGATGGTCACACTGCTGGCAATGTCGGACAGAAACAAAGCCTCTTCACATGCCGCATTGCCGCCACCGATCACAAAGATCTGCTTGCCGCGGAAGAACATACCGTCACATGTTGCGCAATACGAAACACCGCGGCCACGATACGCATCCTCACCAACAAAGCCAGCTGGGCGCGGCGTGGCGCCCATGCAGGCAATGATGCTTCGAGCTAACGTCTCGCCTGTGTCATGGTGCACGGTAAACAGCGACGCATCCGCATCGTAATCGATGTCTGTCACCATACTCCATTCGACTTGTGCACCCAAGCCTTCTGCATGCTGTTGAAAACGCTCACCCAGCTCGGCACCGCTCAGGAGCGGAATGCCCGGATAGTTTTCAATCTCATTGGTTGTGGCAATCTGTCCGCCCGACATACCCTGTTCAATCACGGTTGTCGAAAGATTGGCACGCGCCGTATAAATAGCCGCAGCATAGCCCGCAGGGCCTCCGCCGACAATTGCAACATCGATGAGCTGATTGGTAGCCATGATGAGTCCTCTCGTCGAAAAGTTGTAGCTCTCTGCGCTCGTACCCAAATTTACGTGAACGTGACACTCATGCACTACAATGATAAGTCCGTGCTACAACGTCGAAGGGGACTTATCGATGGATCAGACGCAGACGAGCGAGGACGCTCCCCTGCCCATGCCAGTCACTCCCCAACCGGAGCAACCGGCACTTTTGGCTCAACACAAACCCCTGGTTACCATCGTGCATGCCTCAGTCGGTTCGGGCCACAAGGCCGCTGCGAATGCCATCGCGCAGGCATTCGACCTTATACGCGGCACCAAAGGTATTCCGGAAGATGTCGAGGTCGAAGTCCTTGATATCCTTGATTTTGGACGCATCAAATTCGACGGCAACAAAACTGCCGCCTCATTTACTGGCGCCACGCGCCCGATTTATGACCTGACCTGGCGTTATACGTTTACGGGACATCTACTCTGGGGCGGCGGCACGGCATGGTCGCGCATCATGTTCCCCGCATTTAACGAATATGTCCGCACCCGCAGACCAATTGCCGTGGTCGCCACGCATATCACGGCAGCCAATGTTGCCGTGGGCGCCCGCGTCATCACGGGTATCGATTTCCCGGTCATCTGCGTGCCAACGGACTATGAAGTTGAGGGTTTTTGGCCCCACAAAGACGCCGACCTTTTCTGCGTGGCCAACGAATTTATGGCCGAAACACTGCGCCCGCGCAAGGTGGCCGAGGCAAAGATTCGCATTACCGGCATTCCCATTCGCGCCGGATTCGACACCGACTACGACCGCGAGGAAGAACTGAAAAAGTTCAATTTGCCGGCCGATAAGACCGTCGTGCTGGTAATGGCGGGAGCCAGTCTACCGCAACCTTACGTGCGTTTCCGAGCGGCGATGGACCAAACGCTCCCCTTCCTGCGCAGCTTTGAGGACATGCACTTTGTATTTTTGCCCGGCAAGGACGAGGAATACGCCACTCGCCTGAAGACACTTTTCGATGCCATGAAGCTCGACAACGTCACGGTGCTTGACTATGTCGACGACATGGCGGCCCTCATGCACGGCTGCGATCTGGCAATCCTCAAATCGGGCGGACTCACGGTCACTGAATGCCTCTGTGCACATCTACCGATGATCCTGCTCGGTAAATCGTACGGCCAGGAAAAGGCCAACACCACTATGCTCACCGGCATGGGCGCCAGCATGCACGTGACCACGGCACGAGAGCTCATCGTGACGCTCCGTCACCTGCACGACCATCCCGAATCACTCAAAGCCCTACTCATCAACGGCGAAGTACTACGCCGCCCCCACGCAGCCGAAGACATCGCCATCGCAACCATGGAGCTCGTAGGCAAACCCCAAAAGCGCAAACGAGCCTTCTGCCGCTTCTACTGGGGCGGAAAACCTGCGCATATCCGCTAGCGTCTTGATGTCCGCTTACCCGTGGGAGGCCCCTATATATCATCCCATGCTCAAACATTCTCGCTGCGCTGCGAAACTGCGCGTGGGACGATATATAGGGGCCTCCCACGGGTAAGCTGCGTTTATGTGCTAGCAGCTATACCAGATTCCCAACCACTAGAATCTGCAAAGGCGAAACCGGAAAATCTAAATACAGTAAGCCGATGCGACAAAGGAGGTAACCCTTTATCGCATCGGCTTACTAGAAAGATTGTTTTATCTCAAGCATGTAGCCCTTCCGTCTGAGCCCCATACATATCGTCCCGCGCGCAGTTTCGCAGCGAAGCGAGAATGTTTGAGCACGGGATGATATGTATGGGGCTCAGACGGAAACGGAATCCATGCGCCCCTAAGCGACGCCGGAGGAGCCGAAGCCTCCTTTGCCTCGGTCGGTTTCGTCTAGTTCTTCTACTTCTACGAGGTTGACCGTGGGAACTTCTTGGATGACAAGCTGGGCGATGCGGTCGCCTTTGTTGATTTGGATGTTGTTCGTGGGGTCTAGGTTGATGAGGATGACTTTGAGCTCTCCTCGGTAGTGGGCGTCGATGAGGCCGGGAGTGTTGACTATGGACAGGCCTTGCTTAATGGCCAGGCCGCTGCGGGGTTGGACGAAGCCGGCGTAGCCGTCGGGCAGGGCGATAGCTAGGCCCGTGGAGACCAGACGACGCTCAAAGGGCTTCAGAGTGCAATCCTCGTTGGAACGCAGGTCAAGACCGGCATCTGAGGGATGTGCGTAATGCGGGATCTCGACCGTGGGATCGAGACGCTTAATGTTCACGGTAATGTTGGACATATAATCACCTTAGCTTGTCGAGCTCTTGCAGGAACTCATCGACATCCTTAAAGTCACGATAGACCGAGGCAAAGCGAATATAGGCCACCTTATCGATCTTTGCGAGACGCTTTAGCACCATATCGCCCAGCTCATGCGAGGTCACCGCCGTCAGGGTGCGCGAGCGAAGCTCGACCTCGATATCGTCGATGATCTCATTGAGCTTTTTGGTGTCGATATCGCGCTTGATGGTGGCGCGCATCAGACCAACCAGCAACTTATTGCGATCGAAGCGCTGTTTGGACCCATCGGACTTAATGACCTCAATCGGGTCTTCGCAACGCTCGAAGGTTGTGAAGCGATAGTTGCACGAACAGCATTCGCGACGGCGCTTAATCGTATTGTTTGATTCCTGCATACGGGAATCGACAACGCGGGTGTGCGCCTTGCCGCATTTAGGACAGCGCATGGTACCTCCTTTTAAACGATAACAAGGGTACCATGCATGGCGCGGTAATGATTACGAACGGGCAGGAACTTTAAGATGCGCACCGACATCGAGCGAACCATGCTCCAGGTGATTGACGCTGCGGATCATATCGGAGGTCTCCTGCGTGGAAAGACCATCGACCGGATGCTCCTCGGCAAGGGACCACAGGGAATCGCCCGCATGCACGCGCACCGTCTCGTACGTGACATTGGCTACGGAATCCGCATAGGCGGCATGACGTGCAGTAAATACCGTCGTTGCAAGCACAAAGAACAACGTGAACGCGACGGCGATCGCAACGACCGTCGAGGCCTTCAGGGCAGCAGGAGACGAAGTCACAGCCGCATGCTGAGTGCGATTGGGCTTGGGCGCAACGGGCTGAAAACCGGAGCGACCACCTTTGACGACCGTGAAGGCGGGTGCGGCGGGCGCCTCGAGCTTAAGGGCGAGGTTTCCCTGGACCATATCGGCTGCATTCATCTTTGTTCTCCTCTCGCGTGTTTTGACGAGAACTGTTTTATCAAGCCGCACGGACAAAAAAGTCTGGCGCGGGAACGAGTGTTCGGTTATTATTATCTTCGAACAGTTGTTCCTGTCAAGCAAAAACCGAACATTTGTTTGGCACAGGAAGAGAGGATCCCCTGATGGCTCGCAAAATTACCAAGCGTCAGCAGCAGATTTACGACTTCATCAAGGAATACCAGCAGGAGAAGGGCTATCCGCCTAGTGTGCGCGAAATGGCATCGGCTGTGGGCCTGTCCTCCCCCAGCACCGTCCACGCTCACCTTTCCGCCCTCGAGGCGCGCGGCCTGCTCAAGCGCGACGCCACCAAGCCGCGTGCCCTGGAGCTCTTTGACGAGGACGGTTCCTCCGTCTCCATCTCGAGCAAGCCAGAGGAGCCCGCTGCTCCTCGCGGTGCCGTGTCGCTCCCCCTTGTCGGGCGCGTCGCTGCCGGGATACCCATCTTGGCTGAGCAAAACATCGAGGACACGTTCACCGTACCGACCGAAATCGCCACGGATCAGGGTTCCTTCATTCTTGAGGTGCATGGGAACTCGATGATCAACGTCGGCATCTACAACGGCGACTACATCATCGTGCGTGAGCAGAAGAGCGCCATGAACGGCGAGATTGTCGTTGCCATGATCGATGGCGCCGCGACCGTCAAGACCTTCTACAAGGAGCAGGGCCGTGTGCGCCTGCAGCCCGAGAACGATACCATGGAGCCCATCTACGCCACCAATCCGGTCATTCTGGGCAAGGTCGTGGCCTTGATGCGCCGGTTCTCGTAATGCAGCAGCGCATCACCATCTTTGATACCGTTCGCGGTTTTACGATGCTGTCGATGGCAGGTTTTCACGCCTGCTACGATCTGGCCTACCTCTATGGCTGGGACATGCCGTGGTTTACCCAAACCATTTTTCAGGATATCTGGCGCGCCAGCATCAGCTGGGTCTTCTTGTTTATCGCCGGCTGGATGTGCACGCTTTCGCGCAGCAACATTAAACGCGCACTCAAATATGCGGTTGCTGCCTTAGTTGTATGGATTGCGACGACACTCGTATCGGTAGACGATTCGGTGAACTTTGGCATCATCTATTGCATGGCGGCATGTACCGCCGTCGTAGCGCTAGCACGCCCGGCACTACAAAAGGTGCCGGGCGCATGGGGCATTGCAGTCTCTCTTGTCCTTTTTGCGCTAACCTGGAGCATCCCAAAAGCGGTCTATCCACTCCCCTACCTAGCGTGGCTGGGATTTCCAAGCGCCGGCTTTATCTCAGGAGATTACTACCCGCTCATACCTTTTGTCTTTATGTATCTCGCCGGCTTCTTTGCCGCCAAGACAGCCGAAACCTCGAAACGAACAGCCCCAACCTGGGCATACACCAACCCCGTCCCCGCACTCGCAAGTCTGGGACGCCATGCGTTGCCGTTTTACCTGCTTCATCAGCCCGTCATCTTAGGGATACTGGAAATCATTTACTCCGTGCGATAACGCTCGAGACGCGGCGCAATGCGAGCTGGAAGCTTCGCCACGATGCGAACGCCATATTCGAGATACTCCTCGTGCAGAAGTGTGCCCTGCTCATGAACAAGCGTGATCAGGGCGCCCTCACGATACGGAATATCGGCGGAGAGCAGCACATCGGTCGCTGCAGCTTCGCGGGCAATGCGCTCGACCAAATCGTCGAGACCTTCACCGGTCTGAGCCGAGAACAGCACGGCCTCCGGGTACCGACGACGGAAGCTCAAGCGATCAACGCTATCGAGCAGATTGATTTTATTGAACACCGTCAACGTCAGACGCTCGCCGGCTCCAATCTCATCGAGCACACGATCAACCGCCTCGAGCTGACGTTCATAATCCTCATCAGATGCATCCACGACTTTGAGGATCAGATCCGCGCCAAGCACCTCCGAGAGCGTCGACTTAAACGCATCGACCAGGCCATGAGGCAGCTTTTGAATAAAGCCCACCGTATCGGTGATAGTCATGCCTCGGCCACCGGGCAGACGGTACGAGCGCGTCGTGGGATCGAGCGTGGCAAAGAGCTTATCTTGCGATAAGACCGTAGAGCCGGTAAGGCGATTGAGCAGCGTCGATTTGCCGGCATTGGTGTATCCCGCCAAGGCAACGCGAAAGGCCGGTGACTCGATACGGCTCTTAGATTGAACGTCACGCCTCTGTTCGACCTGCTTAAGCTCACGACGAAGTGCGGCAATCTTGTTGCGAATCAAGCGACGGTCGACCTCGAGCTGGCTTTCACCCTGTCCAAAACGCGAACCGATACCGCCGCGCGTCTGCTCTTTGGCAAGATGGCTCCACATGCCACGCAGACGGGGCAACAGGTACTGCAGCTGCGCCAATTGCACCTGCAAACGGCCCTCACGCGTCTGAGCATGCAGGCCAAAGATATCGAGAATCAACGCCGTGCGATCGATAATCTTCACCGGCTCGCCTACGGCCTTTTCGAGATAAGACTGCTGCGACGGCGTCAGGTCATCATCGAAGATAACGACGTCCGCATCCATGCGATGCACCAGGCTGCACAGCTCCTCGACCTTGCCGGAACCGATAAACGATTTGGGATAGGGTTTAACCAGTCGCTGTGACAAACGAGCCACACACTGGGCGCCGGCCGTATGGGCCAGGCGCTCAAGCTCATCGAGCGAACGGTCGAGCGGCCAGGCGTTGTCACGCCATTCGACGCCAACCAGAATAGCGCGCTCGGGCTCGGGTGCAGTAGGAACTAACGGAAAACGAGCCATTAAGCCGCCTCGATACGATGCAGAATGTCCTCGACGACCTCATCGACCGTATACTCGTCCATATCGAACCACACAATACGATCGTCGCGTTTAAACCACGAAAGCTGACGCTTGGCATAGCGGCGTGAACGCATCTTAATGAGCTCGCGGGCTTCCTCCATGGTAATGATGCCGTTAAAGGCGTCGATAATCTCTTTATAGCCAATCGCCTGCATCGACGTCAGCGCATCGCCGAGCCCTTGGTCCATAAGTCCACGTACTTCTTCGACAAGGCCCTGCTCAAACATGAGGTCGACACGAAGGTTAATGCGCTCGTAGAGCACCTCTCGATTACGAGTCAGACCAAACCAGAGCGCGTGATAATGCTCGCGCGGAACGGCAAACTGGGACTTTTGCTGTGCATACGACACCCCGTCATCGTGCATCTCGAGCGCACGGATCACGCGACGCACATTATGGGGATGAATGACCGCAGCGGACTCAGGGTCACGCTCGGCGAGAAGCGCATGCAGTGCGTCCTCGCCAATACGCTCGGCGAGCTGCTGATACCCCGCACGGCGGTCATCCTCAAGCTCGCCCGAGGGAAAATCCATCTCATCCAGGGCAGCCTTCAGATACAGGCCCGTACCCCCGCAAAACACCGGCAGACGATCCTCGCCCAGCAAGCGCTCGACATGTGCGCGAGCGTCCGTCTGATACAACGCTGCCGAATACGCAACACCCGGCTCTACGATGTCAACCAGGCGCAACGGAGCGCTACATTCCTCGGGCGCCATCTTGGCCGTGCCGATATCCATACCTCGATAGATTTGCATCGCGTCACACGACAGCACCTCCGACGACAGACGCGCCGCCAGATGATCGGCGACGTCGCTCTTGCCGACGGCCGTGGGACCCACGATGGCAACGGCTTGCAAGTTGGCGCAAGGACAGGTCATTAGCGCGGCTCACCCACAACGGAGCCGGACAGATACCACGTCTTGGCAACATCAATATCGACGTCGACGATCTTGCCGATCAACTGATCGATGCTGTAGCCCTCGGGAATGGGCGCATGGACGGTCTGGTTCTTGGGACTCTTGCCCAGCAGCACCGCGTCGTTCTTTTTGCTCGTGCCCTCGATAAGCGCCGGTACAACCGTGTGAAGCTCACCCTGGTTGTACTCGTGCGCCGTGGTCTCGATAACCTTCACCAGACGGTTAAAACGCTCAAGAATCACCTCGTGCGGCGTGGGGTCATCGATCTCAGCCGCCGGGGTACCGGCGCGCTTGGAGTAGATGAAGGTGTAGGCCTGCGCATAACGAACCGTCTCGGCAAGCGAGAGCGTCTGCTCAAAATCTTCCTCGGTCTCACCGGGGAAACCCACGATGATGTCGGTGGAAAGCGCGATATCGGGCATGCGATTGCGAATGCGATCGACGAGTCCCAGATAGTCCTCGCGCGTATAACGACGATTCATCTCTTTGAGAATACGCGTCGAGCCCGACTGAACGGCCAGGTGCAGCTGCGGCATGACGGCAGGCGTCTCGGCCATGGCGTCGATGGTCTCGGGCAGCAGGTCCTTGGGGTGCGAGGAGGTAAAGAAGATACGCTCCACACCCGTATCGCCCACGGCGCGCAGCAAGTCGGCAAAGCGCGGCTTGCCAAACAGGTCGCGACCGTAAGAGTTGACATTTTGACCCAGCAGCGTGATCTCGCGCACTCCCTGGCGCACCAGACCCGTCACCTCGTCGACAATCTCCTCAAAGGGACGGCTCTTCTCGCGGCCGCGCACGTACGGCACGATGCAATAGGTGCAGAAGTTATTGCAGCCCGTCATGATGGGCACCCAGGCGTGATACTGAGTCTCACGGTGCCACGGCATACTCATGGCATCCGTATCCTCATGCTCGTTGGTGCGGATATGACGCTTGCCGTCCAAGAACGCCTCAGCGATGAGCTCGGCAACATGGGCGATGGAATGTGTGCCGAAGATGACGTTAACGTTATCGACGTTGGTGAGTAGGCCCTCGCCGTCGCGCTGCGCGATACAGCCGCCCACAGCGACCACGCGTTTGCCCGAAGGCGAAGGAGGCAGACTCTTGCAGGAGTTGCACTGACCGTACAAGCGGGTGTCGGCAGCCTCGCGCACGCAGCACGTCATAAAGACGACGATATCGGCATGCTCGGGATCGAGCGCCATAAGACAGCCATACGAATCGAGCAAACCGCTCACGCGCTCAGAATCGTGCTGATTCATCTGGCAGCCAAAGGTGCGGATAAAGTAGGTTTTACCGGCAAGAATATCGCGTGCGGAACGCTGGTCCATATGCATGTGTCCTAACGATGGAAGCGAATTGAGCTAAGCAGACGCTATGCCACGGGCTTAACGTCATCCACAACGACGTTATCCATAGCAGCTCGATTGATCTGGTGAACGTAAAT
The DNA here is from genome assembly GCA_934650975.1 of uncultured Collinsella sp. Classification (GTDB taxonomy): domain Bacteria; phylum Actinomycetota; class Coriobacteriia; order Coriobacteriales; family Coriobacteriaceae; genus Collinsella. The sequence continues at coordinate 14,079 of CAKUFW010000021.1, forward strand.
AGAGAGACGAATCGCCGTGCGCGACTCCCCGTTGATGAGGATGTCAGAGAATACCGGCGCGCAGGAGATATCAAAACCGGTCGGAATCAAAAACCCGCGCGCGATAGCCACGGCCTTAATGGCCTGGTTGACGGCGCCGGCTCCGACACACTGAATGTTGACGGGAACGCCATCCTTGACCATGCCGGCAATAGCGCCGGCTACGGACGCGGGCGATGATTTGCTTGACACCTTCAGGCAATCCATGAAGAAACTCCTGCGTTTAAAAGTACGTTTTAACTGCAATAACTGTATCGTACCGAGCGGACTCGGTAAAGATGCTATTCCTCTTTGGCAAGATCGAACGTCACGGTGATACGATCACGCGAAACGCGGATTTTAGGGTCGCCACAGAGATTGAGGTAATACCGGGCCGCGAGGTCGTTAAAGTCACGCTCGACGGCTCGCGAGAACTGCGCCATGTCGTCCTTGGCAATACGCAGACCGCGACGATCCTTGGCAAGGTCGACCGGCGCGGGCGCATGCGACGAGGAATCGCGCTCGCGCAACAGGCGCGCTGTGACACCCCGGACCGGCTTGATCTGGCCGGCCAAAACGCGATGTGCCGTTCGCTCGGACATCTCCAGACCAAGGCCAGAGCAGATGCGGATAAAGTCCTCGGCATCCGAGGCAAGGCTCAAGCGGTCGATGACCGGAAGCTCGCCCTCGTCATCGATGAACAACAGACGAGACGTATCGAGTCGGCTAGATGACTGCGCATACAGCGTCGCGGCAATCTCGGACGGGGAGCCCAGGTACACATCGCAGCCGCGCAGCTCCTCGAGGGCAAACTCGCAGGCAGCACGGATGATATTATGCGGACCGCGAGCACATACGTAATGGCCGTCCTCGTCCTTGACGGCCTGAGGCCAACTCGACTGGTCGGCACGCTCGCTCAAACGATCGGTCGACACGCTCACCTTAAAGGCGGAACCAAGGTCAACGCCGGAGGTAACCACGCGCGCCTCATCGGTATTCTGCTTGATCGAGAACAGGGCCATGCCGCGGCCGTGAACACCCCAACGGTCCATCTTCATGCTCTCGAGCTTGGAAGTCACGCGAGCGTCGAAGATCCGCTCCTGCATATCCTGCGGAACACCCGAACCGTTATCCAAAAAGACGAGCGTGCGGACGCCATCCTCCTTGGTTGTGGCAAGGAAGACCTTGTCGGCACCGGCGTCGCGCGCATTGCGCAGCATCTCGATGACGATGTCCTCGACATGCTGGATGTCGTGCTTTGCCTGGCGCCGCTCGGCCTCCGAAACGCGGAGGCGGACATACCCCTCGCCAAGGTTCTCCTCGACGCGAAGGTTGCCCTCCCCCGACATCGACGCGATAAATGAGATGAGCTCGTTCGCGTCGTTCATGTTATTTAGCGATATCGACGGCGCGGCTCTCGCGAATCACGACAACGCGCACCTGACCGGGATACTCCATCTCTTCCTCGATCTGATGGGCGATATCGTGCGCAAGCACCGTAGACTGGGCGTCGGAAATCTTGTCCGGCTGTACCATGACGTGAACCTCGCGACCGGCCTGCATGGCGTACGTGCGCTCGACACCCTCATGGGAGTTGGCGATCTCCTCGAGTTTCTCTAGACGCTTGATGTAGTTCTCGGCCGACTCGCGACGGGCACCAGGGCGAGAGGCGGAGACGGCATCAGCGGCCTGGACCAACACATCGAGCACCGTATTGGGGTCGACGTCGGCGTGATGGGCCTCGATAGCGTGGACGATAACGGGCTTTTCGCCATAGCGACGGGCAAGCTCTGCACCGATCACGGCGTGCGGGCCCTCGACGTCATGGTCGATAGCCTTGCCGAGGTCGTGCAGAAGACCGGCGCGCTTGGCAGTCACGACGTCCAGGCCAAGCTCGGAAGCCATAACACCGCAAAGATCGGAAACCTCGAGGGAGTGCTGGAGCACATTCTGGCCAAACGAGGTGCGGTAGCGCAGGGCACCCAGGGTCTTGACGATCTCGGGATGCAGGTCGTGGATACCGGTATCGAAGGCGGCCTGCTCGCCAGCCTCGCGCACGCGCTGCTGAACCAAGTCGGCGGCCTTGTGATACATCTCCTCGATGCGGGCGGGATGAATGCGGCCGTCGGCGATGAGGTTCTCGAGGGCCACGCGGGCAGTCTCGCGGCGGACCGGGTCAAAGCTCGAAAGCACAACGGTCTCGGGAGTGTCGTCGATGACGAGGTTGACGCCGGACACCTGCTCAAAGGTGCGGATGTTGCGGCCCTCGCGGCCGATGATGCGGCCCTTCAGGTCGTCAGAGGGGATGTGCACGGAGGTAACGGTGACCTCGGCGGTGTGATCGGCTGCACAGCGCTGAATCGCCAAGGACAGGATCTCCTGAGCGGTCTTGTGGCACTCGGCACGCACCTGCTGCTCGGACTCGCGGATGATCGTGGCGGCCTCATGGGTGACCTCGCCGCGGACCTTGTCGAGCAGCTCCTTGTGGGCGTCCTCGCGGGTAAGGTCGGCAATACGCTCGAGCTCGGAGGTCTGCTTGGCACAGATCTCCTCGAGCTCACGGGAGCGCTTCTCGACCTGACCGGCCTGGCTGGACAGCTGATGCTCGCGCTTATCGAGGGCGTCATTACGGCGATCGAGAGACTCCTCGCGTTGCATCACGCGATTCTCGAGCGTACGGATCTCGCTCTTACGCTGTTTGTCCTCGGCCTCGGCGGCCTGCTTGTTCTTGATAATCTCTTCCTTGGCCTCAAGCAGAGCCTCTTTTTTGAGGGTCTCGGCCTGACGCTTTGCATCGCCGATCAGGGACTCTGCCTGTGCGTGTGCCGACTGAATCTTTTCGTCGGCCTCGTGAAGACTACCCTGCTTGGCGGTGCGCATGTAGGCAATGGCGGCGATGGCGCCCGCAAGGATGCCAACGAGCGCTGCTGCAATAGAAGGCATGCTCACTCCTTTTTATGGATTCGTTACATAACAAAGCGAACCGTCCTTACGAACGGCTCGCGACATTTGAGTAATATGGGCGCAGCTTATGCGGTCGGATACAGATAAACATATAAACAAACTCATCACAGATGAGCACATATCACAAAGCAAATGACAGTAATTATCCTACGTTGAAGGGCAACAACTGTCAAATAAACCAACCCGACACGGCGGCAAGTAAACGGCGAACGGTCAAGGTAGGCGACATCCGGTTCCTAAAAGGCGCATTCCTCGTTTTCGGCATCGATACGGGCCTTAGCGGCATCGGCGGCGATGTGATACGAAAAGCCCTTGCCCATCAAAAACCGAATAAGCTTTTCGAACCCGCGGACCTCGGGTACGCGTCGCTTAGAAAGCAGAGCGGAAGCACGCTCCAGGTCGTCTTCGATAGCAAAGTAGCGCTCCGGATACCCGGGAATGTCCTCGATCGACACATGGCGGCGCTTGAGCTCGGTCTCGATCTTGCGCTGCCCCCATCCACGACGTTTTCGCTCCTCAATAAAATAGGCGCAAAACCGGTTCTCATCCAAAAAGCGATACTCGGTAGCACGGGAGATGGCAAAGTCGATTGCCGGCTGACGAAAGCCATAGCAAGCAAGCTTGTCACGCACTTCACCCGTCGCGTGATCGCGACGCGAAAGCATCTCGGTCACCATCGTGAGGGCGCACTTGCGCTCGATAAGCTCAACTGCCTCGCGAAAGGCATCCCAGTCACAGGGCACATCGGGGCGGTTTTTAACGTACAGGCGCGCCACGCGCGTAGGGATCCAAATAGTGCGCTCAAAACCGCCCTCAAGATCGCAATCGATATGCGCGCAGGGCTTTTTGGAAGCGTAGCCGGTCGAGAACGAGGAGGCCGCCTTCTTATCGGGAAAGACGACCGTAGCCTCGGTCACGGTATACGACATGGTAACAACCGCTACTCGTCGTCATCGTCGAGCATCGCCGAGCCGTCGATGGCGTAAAGTTCGTCAAACCCATCATCGGCAGGATGGTCAGCCAGCGGCTGGTCGGTAAGCTCGACCTCGGAGGGAGCGTCGTCGTCATACTCAAGACCGCAGGCCAGACGAACCTTATGCTCGATCTCGTCGGCGCAATCGGGATGCTCGCGCAAAAAGGCCTTGGCCGCCTCGCGACCGTTACCCAGCTTGTCCTCGCCGTACGCAAACCACGAACCCGTCTTTTTGCAGATATCATACTCGACGGCCATATCCAGGATCGATCCCTCTTTGGAGATGCCCGTTCCGTACATAATGTCGAACTCTGCAGAGCGGAACGGTGCGGCGACCTTGTTCTTAACGACCTTGGCGCGCACGCGGTTACCGATGACCTCGTCCTTGAGCTTAATGCTGTCGATGCGGCGGATATCGATGCGGACCGACGAGAAGAACTTGAGGGCGCGGCCGCCCGTCGTGGTCTCGGGGTTACCGAACATCACGCCGATCTTCTCGCGCAGCTGGTTGATGAAGATGCAGGTCGTATTGGATTTGCTCAGTGAGCCGGCGAGCTTGCGGAGCGCCTGACTCATCAGACGAGCCTGAAGGCCAACAGTCGTATCGCCGATCTCGCCCTCAATCTCGGCACGCGGGGTCAAGGCGGCGACAGAGTCGACGACGATGGCGTCGATCGCGCCGGAGCGCACGAGCATGTCGACGATCTCGAGTGCCTGCTCGCCTGTATCGGGCTGGGAAATGAGTACCTCGTCGATATCGACGCCGATGCGGGCGGCATAGGTGGGGTCGAGTGCGTGCTCGGCATCGATAAATGCCACGACACCGCCCATGGCCTGGGCCTCAGCCAAGATCTCGAGCGACAGCGTGGTCTTACCAGAGGACTCGGGACCGTAGATCTCGACGATACGGCCACGCGGCACGCCGCCGATACCCAAGGCGGCGTCGAGTGCCAAGGCGCCCGTAGGGATGGCCTCGACCTCGAGTTCGGGGCCGCCGTCACCATACCTCATGATGGAACCTTGACCGAACTTCTTCTCGATCTCGGCCTTGGTGGTGGCGATCATATCGTCGCGCTCTTTGCCCGTCGTGCGTGCATGGACGGTACGTACAGGACCTGAATTCTTGGCCATGGAAAGCCCTCCTCTTAACAACCTGCATCGATAATAAACGAACGGCTGTTCGTGGTCAACCGTACAGATACATCATATGCAGGTCATCATTCCAAAACCCAACCAAACGCCGACCAAACACTGTCCAAAGACTTGACCGCGCGCGGCCCAAAAATGGCCGCTTTGGCAAATACGAGCCGGCTACCAGCGAAAAGACCCATATCGCCAGTGGTCCCCGTCTCCACAATTAAGGGGCCCGGAGGCCCCTTAAAACACGTCTATTCCATGGAATCGAGAACACTCACAATGCGGCCGAGCGCCTCCGCGACCGCATGGGCACGAACACACGAGCGATCGCCCTCGTAGTGGCAGCGCACAGCATCAACGACGGGCACTCCTCCATCGGCGGTGCGATACGCCCAACCGATATAGAAGGTTCCGGCGGGATCATCCTCGGTGCCGCCGCCAGGGCCGGCATATCCCGTAGCGCTCACGGAAATATCACTCTGATACAGGTCCAGCGAGCCGTTGGCCATCTCGCGCGCCGTCTGATACGACACCGCGGTAAAGCGGTCGAGCGTCTCTTGCTCAACACCCAGCACGCGATGCTTAATCTCGTCGCAATAGGTCACCGCACCGCCTCGCAGCACCGCCGAGGCACCCGGAATATCGGCAATCGTCGAGGCAATCATACCGGCCGTCAGCGACTCAGCCGTCGAAACCGTCACGCCAAGAGCGCTCGCGCGCTCGACAACATCGCGTGCGAGCGCTTCGTTGTGAGCGGAAATATGCTCAAATGATTCCGTCATACCTACCAGGACCTAGACCGAAAAGACGATCTTGCGGCAGTTCCAGAAGTACTGAGCGCCCGAGATAACGGTCAGGACAACGGCAACGGCATACAGGAAGCGCGAGACGCCATAGATACCGAGCGTCAGCGCCACCGGTCCCAGGTTAAGGCCAGACATAGCAAAAACGCACAGGTAGCCGCAGATGGAGACCATCGTGGTAGCCGTCTTGTACTTACCGAGCTTATCGGCCGCGACAACCACGCCGGCAGCACTCGCGACCATGCGCAGGGCGCTTACCAACAGCTCGCGGAAAAGGATGATAAACACAGACCACACGCTAACGGCACCAAAGTCCAAGAACAGCAGCAGAGCCGAGAACACCAGGAGCTTGTCGGCGATGGGGTCCAGAAACTTGCCGAAATCGGTGATCTCGTTGCGCGAACGAGCCAGGTAGCCATCAACCTTATCGGTGCACGACAGGATGACGTACAGGATAAAGGCGGCGGCAGCAAGCGGGCCGTCAAAGGTGCTCCAGTCTGTACCGGCAACGCTCGTATGCGACAGCGCAGACACGATCATGAAGACCGGAATAAAGACGATGCGCACGCACGTCACGATGTTGGCGGGCGTCCAGACACTCGTCAGTTCCTTATTGCTCTCGTTAGCCACGACGCTCTCCTACTCCACAACATGACCGATAAGCTCGTAGCAGAAGCTATCGGTAAACTCGACGGTCAAAATATCGCCCACGGACGCCTCGTTGGCATCCAAATGCACCGCACCATCGGAATCAGGCGCCTGGAACCAAGCATGTCCGATGAGCTCGGCGCCGTCTTCGGTCTCCTCGATACCGTCGACAATCACCTGGGCGCGCTCACCTACGTGCGCGGCGGTCGCGGCAAAGCCGAGCGACTCGGCCAGGTCCATGGCCTCCTGAGCGCGCTCGAGCTTAACCTCCTCGTCGACCTGGCCCTCCATCTTGGCTGCCAGGCTGCCCTCCTCCTGCGAGTAGGCGAAAACGCTCGTGTAGTCGAAGCCCACGGTGTCCATAAAGTCGATGAGGTCGCGGAACTCGTCCTCGGTCTCGGTCGGGAAACCAACCATGGCGGTGGAGCGGATCACGATACCGGGGATGCGCTCGCGCAGGTCACGAAACAGGTCCTCGAGCTCCTGGCGCGAACCCGAGCGGCGCATGGCCTTGAGGATGCGCGCGTCGCAGTGCTGCACGGGGATATCGATATAGGGTAGGACCTCGGGCGTGTCGCGAATGGTCTCGATAAGCTCGTCGGTCATGCCCTCGGGCTGCAGGTAGAGCACGCGGACCCAAACGTTATGCGGTCGCACGGCCTCGGCAACGGCGCGCAGCAGCTGGGCCAAGTTGCGAGGCGAACCCTCGGCAACGTCCCCGTCGGCAAAGTCGGCTCCCCAGATGCCCGTATCCTGACCGATCAGCACGATCTCGCGCACGCCACCGGCGACCAGGTCACGTACCTCGGAGATGATGCTCTCGGCGTTGCGCGAGTGATAGCGACCGCGGATATAGGGGATCATGCAGAAGCTGCAGAAGCGGTTGCAGCCATCGGAGATCTTGACGTAGGCGACAGCGCCCTCGACGGTACGCTTGACCTGCGGAATATAGGCGGCAATCTCGCGCTCGACGCCCAGCACACCGTCGATGACCGCGACGATGCCATCCTCCTCGTCGGCCTTCACAAAGGCCGCGACCTCGGGCAGCTCGTCGGGCAGGTCGTCGCCATAGCGCGACGGCACGCAACCGCACATGACGATCGGGCAGGAACGAACGCCGTCCTGCACCTCGTTGGCAAGCTCAAGCGTGGTCTCGATGCTCTCGGACGTCGCCGAGGCCAAGAATGAGCAGGTATTGACGATGGCGATATCGGCATCCTGCGGATCGAATGCCTCCTCGTAGCCCGCGGCGGTCAAAAGAGAACGCATGCGGTCGGTGTCAACCTCGTTCTTGGCGCACCCGAGGGTGATATAGAGTACAGAACCCAACGGTGTATCCATGTTGGAGAGCGGTCCTTTCGAATAATTTAGCGGTAGTTGGTAAACTGCAGCGGCTGACCGTAGTCCTGGTCGCGCAGGAACTGGATCACCGTCTGCAGCGCATCCTTGGAGGCCGAGGAAACGCGCAGCTTGTCGGCCTCGATGGTCACCTTGACCTTGAGCTTTTGATCCTTGATGTCCTTGTTGATCTTCTTGGCGGTCGCCTGGTCGATGCCCTCGACGATGTGGCCGAGCACGCGCACGGTACCGCCCGAGGCGGCCTGCGGCGCATCCCAGGAGACGGCCTTGAGATCGATGCCGCGCTTAATAAGCTTGGAGCTCAGCACGTCGATAATCTGCTTGGAGACAAAGTCGGCCGGAGCGTTGATCGTAAAGAGCTTGTCGCCCTTCGAAAGCTCGATGGTGGCGCCGGAATCCTTCAAGTCATAGCGCTGGGAAATCTCGCGCGTAGTCTGCTGGAAGGCGTTGTCGACCTCCTGCATATTGACTTCGGACACAACGTCAAAGCTGGAATCTTTAGCCATGGTTTATCCTTTCGCTTACGAGCGGCTTAGTAGCTATCGTACGAATAATCGGTAGAATCGGTCGTCGTTTGACCATCGGTGGCGGCATCAGTGCCGTCCGCAGACTGGGCATCGGTGCCGTCGGTTCCGTCGGCATTGTCAGCGCCGTCGGTGCCGTCGGCGTTCTCGCTATTCTCGGCGTCAGTGGTCTCCTTCTTGGGAACGGTAATGGTCACGCGCGCCACACCCGATGTCTTGGTGTCGTAGCGGACCTTTTCGCCGTTCTTGGTGACGGTGACGTCGGAGGGCTTGGACGTGGTGATCTCAATCGAGGACTCGGGCGTGTACTCCTGCTCAAAGGGACCGGTCGCCTGGGCGCCATAGACCGACTTGCCGTCGACCTTGACCTCAATCCACGCGGTCTTGCCCTTGGCGACGGAGACCTTGACCTTCGTGACCTCGTTTTCGTCCTTCTTGGCCGTCTTCTTGGCGGTGTCCGAATCGGTCGATTCGTCCGTAGCCTCGTCTGTATCCTCATCCTCGTCAACGGTCTCGGTCTTCTTGGAAGACTTCTTGGTCGTCGTCTTGGTAGCGACAGTTGTCTCGGGCGTCGACTCGGGCGTCGAAGAGCCGCAGCCGCGCAGCAGAACCACAATGAGCACGATCAGCAACAGCGCGACAGCACCGATACCGGCGTAGACGATACGCGGATCGAGCCCGTTGTTCTGAGGAGCACGTGAGCCGCCGCGTCCACGGTTGGAGCCACTGCGGCCACCGGCCTGAGGCGTGCGACCTCGACCGGAATCGGGACGGCCGCGATAGCCACCCTGGCGCTGCATGTTACGCTGACCCGAGCGGGGCGCGAGCTCGCCGTGACCCTGATAGCTGCGCTGGCCCGATCGCGGCGCCGAGGAGCGCTGACCATACGGCTGCGACTGCGAGCGGAGGCGCGGCGTCACCTGTGTGGTATCGGCATCCGCATAGCCGCCGCGAGGGTGACCAGTCGAAACACCGCGGTAGCCGCGCTCGGAATAGCCGCCATCGCCGTAGCCGGCACGAGGGTCGCGAGCCACACCGCGGGCAGCGGGAAGTGCGCGGTCATCGGGCGCGGGCGTGCTGCGAAAGCGATCACGCTGCGAGCGGATCTCCTCGCTGGACCCCGTCTCGGTAATGTAGCCGGCCTGCTGCGGACGCTGACCGTAGCGCGTCGAGCGGCCACCCTGAACCATCAGGAAGCGACCGTTGTCGACCGAGGAGCGCGAATTGACGTATCCGGCGGCGTCCTGAAAACGACCACCCTGCTGCGACGTCTCGCGCTCGTATGCCATCAGGTCGTCAAAGTAAGCATTGACGACCTCGCGCGGATTGAGGCCCAAGAAGCGTGCATAGCTCGAAATCATGCCCTGCGCATAGCCGCGCGGGGGCATCGATGCAAAGTTACCAGTCTCGAAAAACTCGATGATCTGCGGTCTGATTTTGATGGTGTTGGCGACCTGCTGAATGGAAAGGCCCATTCGGCGACGCTGCTCAAGCAGCATGTCACCAAAGCGTGCAGCCATCAGAATCCTCCAAACTCACGATCTTCACGTGCCATCTCGGCGTCAACGGACTCAAGCGCGGCGAGGCCTTCTTCGTCCAGCAGGACCTCGCGCGGCTTGGAACCATCGGGCGGTCCGACGACACCCTTTTCTTCCAGCATGTCCATAATACGCCCGGCGCGCGCATAGCCAACCTTCAGGCGGCGTTGCAGGCCAGATGTGGAGCCAAGCTGCGATTCCACCACAATATGGGCAGCTTCCCAAATGAGCGGATCGTCGTCTTGCGGCTCGGCGACGCCCGTACGGACAATACCGCCGCCGCCCACCATAGACATGGAAGCGGGGGCCACAGCCGAAAGAATCTCCTCGTGGTAGTCCGGCTCACTCTGCGATTTGACAAACTCGACGATCTCGTTGATCTCATCGTCCGAGACAAAGCAGCCCTGGATACGACGCGGCTTGCCCCAGTCGACCTTGGAGAACAGCATATCGCCCAGACCGGTGAGCTTTTCGGCGCCCATCTGGTCGATGATGACGCGCGAGTCGATACCCGTAGCGACGTTAAAGGCGATACGGTTGGTGATGTTGGCCTTGATGAGGCCCGTCACGACGTTGGAACTCGGGCGCTGCGTAGCCACGATGAGGTGGATACCGGCGGCGCGGCCCAGCTGGGCGATACGCACGATCGAGGCCTCGACGTCCTTGCCGGCGACCATCATCAGGTCCGAGAGCTCGTCGATGATGATGACCAGGTAGGGCATCTTTTGCGGCGGGTTGTCGTAATGCTCAAACTCGCCGGCGGCCTGCTTTTCGTTGTAGGTCGAGATCTTACGGACGTTAAGACGCTCGAAGACCTTCAGACGACGCTCCATCTCGGACACGGCCCACTGCAGGGCGCTCGCGGCCTGCTTGGGCTCGGTCACCACGGGCACGTAGAGGTGCGGCAGGCCGTTGTAGCCCGCGAGCTCGACGCGCTTGGGGTCGACCATGATCAGGCGAACATCCTCGGGAAGCGCACGCATGAGCAGAGTCGTAATGATGGAGTTGATCATGACCGACTTACCGGAGCCGGTGGTACCGGCGATCAGCAGATGGGGCATCTTGGCAAGATCGGCGACGACCGGCGTGCCCTCGGCATCGCGGCCGATGGCAAGCTCGAGCGGACCGCCCTTCACATAGGGCAGCACATCGCCCAGGTTGACGTTCTGGCGCTTGCGGTTGGGAATCTCGATACCCACCAGGGACGTGCCGGGAATCGGCGCAAAGATACGCACCGACTGGGCGGCAAGCGAAAGCGCGATGTCGTCCTCGAGGCTCGAGATCTTGCTCACGCGCTCGCCCTCGCCGGGCTGCAGCTTAAAGGTCGTCACCGTGGGGCCGGCAATCCAGCCGACCACGCGGGCGCTGCGACCAAACTCGAGCAGCGTGGACTGCAGCGACTCAGCGGTCTGCTCCAGCTCCTTGTCCGAAGACGCGGCAGAGGCGGATTGCGGGTTGGCATGCAGAATCTCGAGCGGCGGAAGCTTGAGGCCGTCTTCTTCGGTGTCCTCGGTATCCGAGGAGGCACGGTCCGCTCCCCCATCGTCGGTCGCGGGCGCATCGGGCACCGTTGCAGCGGGCGCCTCGGCGACCTTGGGGTGCTTGAGGAAATCGGGAATCTGCGGAGCGGCCGAAACCGGGTTCACGGCAAACGGCGGCTCGGACTCGTCGACCGTATCCTGCTCATCTTCCATTGAGAGCTGGCCGGTCACTTGACCGCGTTTGGAATGACGACGCGGCAGCAGCAGCGTCTTGGCGGCCTGTGCCGGGGCCTCATCGTCCTCGTCATCGCCCTCGGTGAGTTCAATCTCGCTCTCGGACCACGACGGATCGGGTTCGCTTGTGTTGAGCTTGGGCGCAGCCTTGCCCTTCTTGGCGTGTCGGCGCGGCAGAAGCGTCGTCTTGGCGCGCTCGGCCTCCACGGCGTCGGACACGTCGACGAACGGGTCCTCGTCCTCCTCGTCATCATTCAAAATAGGATCGACCTCACTGCCCATAACCGTGGTCACGGCAGCGTCGGAGCCCTTTTGGCGCAGAATGCTCAGGTGCGGGCGAGCGACGCCGGGCACCGAGAGGGCCTCGTCGTCACCCCACGGGCTTGCATTGAGGTCGGCACGACGGCGCTCGGCAAAATCGGCAGCACGGTCACGTGCGGAGCGCAAGACGCCACCCACCGAAAAGCCGATGATAACTAGGCCGACGACGACAAGGCCCAGCAGGACCACCATCGCAATAGGCTTACCCAGGGCATTTTGCAGCGCGCTTGCGATAAAGGCACCGATGTAGCCTCCCGAGCTGGAAAGATTCTGCGGCGTGAACATAAGCTCGCTCGAATCGCTCGTGCCCGGAACCATCAAAGACAGAATGGAAACCACAGCCACGAAGACCACGGCCCCGCCAGCGACCGAACGCACGTTAAGCGGCGAGTCCTCGCCCAAAAAAAGCGTGGCCGCAAACAGCAGGATGACAATCGGCAGCACATAGGCGCCCAGGCCAAAGCCCAAGTGGTAGAAACCGGCAACCGCTGCCGTAACAGGTGCGGTTGCCGGCGAAATCACAGCGATGAAGGATGCAATAGCCAGTACGGCGATAACCACGCCCGCGATATCACGATTGGCCGAGGGCTCTACCAAGGGCTCAAAATCCTCGAACTCGGCCTCGTGGCCCTTATTGGCACGCAGATGGGAACCGGCACCCTTAGCAGATGCCGGCTGGTTATTGGCCTTATTGCCTTTGGCGTTTTGTGCAGATCCGCGCGCCAAACTAAACCTCCATGACGACCGGGATGATCATCGGACGAGTGCGCGTACGGCTCCAGATAAAGTTGGAAAGCGAGTCACGCACGGCCTTGCGAATGGCGTCGGAGCCACTGCTCGTAAAGCTGAACTTGCCCTTCTCGATCGTCTTCATGATGGACGCGGAGGCATCCTCGGAGAACTGATCGTCGATGGCAAACGAGACGCCACGGCCCGAGAACTCGATGGCCTCGATCTTCTTGTGCTTGAGCGAGACGATGGCAACGGCCGTGACCATACCGTCGTTGGCGAGCTTCTGACGATCGCGCAGGACGATGGGGTCGGTATCGCCGATGCGAAGACCGTCAACATAGACGACGCCGGACTCGACGGGCATACCGCGCTTGACGATACCGCCACGCATCTCGAGCGTGTCGCCGTTGTCGAGGATAAAGATATGGTCGTCCTTGATGCCCATCTTTCGAGCAAGCTGGGCGTGGGCGCGCAGATGCACGGCCTCGCCGTGAACCGGCATAAAGTAGGTAGGCTTGGCCATGGCCATCAGGAGCTTGAGCTCTTCCTGGCTGCCGTGGCCCGAGACATGCACCAGGGCACGGTTCTTATCCCACACGTCACAGCCAAGCTTAGCCAGACTGTTGACGACCTGCTGGACGGCCTTTTCGTTACCGGGAACCGGCGTGGCCGAAAGGATGACGGTATCACCCTCGTGGATGGAGAGCGTCTTATGCTCGCCGTTGGCCATGCGCGAAAGGGCCGACAGCGGCTCGCCCTGCGAGCCGGTGCACATGACGACGATCTTATCGTCGGGCAAGTTATCGATATCGAAGGCATCGATGATATCGGCATCGTCGATGTTGAGATACCCAAGCTCGCGCGCCACGCGGGTGTTGGTGAGCATGGAACGGCCGGTCACGACGACCTTGCGGCCGCACTTGCGGGCGGCGTCGCAGATCTGCTGCAGGCGATGGATGTGGCTCGAGAACGACGCGACGAACACGCGGCCCGGGGCATTCTTGATGGCGTGCAGCAGGTTGGGACCAACCTCGGCCTCGGACTTGGTAAAGCCGGGAACCGTGGCGTTGGTGGAGTCGGACAGCAGCAGGTCGATGCCCTGCTTGGCAAAGCGGCTGATGGCGGCATAGTCGGGCGTGACGCCGTCGATGGGCGTCTGGTCGAGCTTAAAGTCGCCGGTGTGCATGACGGTGCCCTGGTTGGTACGAATGAACACGCCCAGAGCGCCCGGGATGGAGTGCGTCATCGAGAAGAAATCGAGCGAGATGCCGCCAAGATTGACGTGGCTACCGCCCTTGACCTCGCGGAACTTGGGCGCACGGATGCGGAACTCGGAGAGCTTGCCCTCGATAAAGCCGAGCGTCAGCTTGCTCGAGAAGATGGGCACCTTGTTGTTGAGGTCCTGCAGCAGGTACGGAAGCGAACCGGTGTGGTCCTCGTGGCCGTGAGTGACGATGATGCCGCGGAGCTTTTCTTCGTTCTCGAGAACGTAGGTGTAGTCGGGCAGCACCAGGTCGATACCGGGCTGGGAGTCGTCGGGGAACATGAGGCCAGCATCGACGAGCACCATGTCGTCGCCGCACTCGAAGACCGTCATGTTCTTGCCGATACCATCAAGGCCGCCGAGCGGGATGATCTTCAAGGGAGATGATTTTTTAGCTGCCATAGGTGAGTGTTGTTTCCTTTCTTCGAAACGGGTCTGGAACAACCGACGGGGCGCTTCTGGCAAACCGACCGTCGGGAACGTACAAACATGCATCACAGAGTCGACGCATTAACCTCAGTATGATACCCATTTGCACAGCCACAGACCACCCATGCATTAAAGCCCCATCTGAACCGGTCTATCCCGCCGGTCTGGGGCCATCGGGGGCCGGGGCGGGTTAAGTTTGCTGCTCTACAG